>DASPXK010000156.1:0-10000 GCA_035637315.1 Chloroflexota bacterium | reverse complement strand
CTCGTGCGTGTCGGCGTCGCTGCCACCGCCGGGCCGGAGGCCACCGGCTAGGACGGAGATCGATCCGCCGATGGTCGCTGCGCCCAGTCCGTGGCGGGGCGTGGGCATCGGGGCGCCCTGGCCCCAGCTGTCGGAGGCGGTGTCGTACACGAATACCTCGCCGTGGGTCTGGGCCGGGTCCTCGCCGCCGAAGACGTAGATCTGACTCCCAACGACGGCCCCAGTGATCCCACTGCGAGCCTCCGGCATCGGCGTGGCAAACGACCAAAGCCCGGCCGATGGGTCGTACACTTCGACGGTATCGACGTTGCGCGCGAAATTTCCGATCCGCCCGCCAATCGAGTACAGCCACCCGCCGGCGCTGGCCAGCACAAAGTGATCGCGCGCCAGGTTAAGGTCACCGCCGGGGCGCCAGGAATCCGCGCTCGGGTCGTAGATCTCGGTGACTGGCGTATTGCGGACACCGATCCCGCCGACCACGTAGATCAACCCGCCCAGAACGGCCACGCCGGGCGAGCCGCGCGGTGTGGGCAGCGCCGCAAGGGAGCGCCAGCTATCGCTCGACGGGTCGTACTCAAGAGCCGCGGTCGTTGGCCGGCCGTTCGGATCGAACCCGCCGAACACGTACAACCTGTTATTGAGCGATGCGGCGCCATGGTGGTTCAAGGCCTGCGGCATCGCCGCGCGGCTGGCCCAGGTCTGGGCGGCGGAGTCGAAGACCTCATTCGCCTGCAGTGAGGGGCCAACCCCGCCCCCCAAAACATAGACCTGGCCGCCCATTTCGGCCACGGCCACCTCGGCCCGGGGCGTCGGGACTGGCGGTCCCGACGCCCAGCTTCCCTGCTGTCCGCCCGCCGAACCAATCAGGCCCAACGCCAGACTCATCCCGATCACCATCGCCGCCGGAGTGCGTGGATACATCAACACCTCCCAGCTCGAGCTTAACTAGCCCAGTCGATCGCGCCGAAGCTGCCCTCGCCGATCCGCTGAGGATCGCGCACCCCGCTCGGGTCCAGCAACCACAGTCCACCGGTCCCCAGCACGGCCAGCCAGCGACCGTCTGGCGACCAGGCGACGAGCGGTTCGTCCTCCTGCAGGAAGCTCAGTCGGCGTGGGTCGGTGCCGTCAGGTCGAACGGTCCATATGTTCCATGGTTCCCCATGCGCCTCGGCGACTGGGACTCGAAACCACTCGAGGAGGCTGGTAGCCCGCGAGCCCGCATTGGCCTGCGGCCCGGAGCCCTGAGCGGTGAAGGCCACCCGTGAGCCGTCGGGCGCGAATCGCGGGCCCATGATCGCCTTGAAGAGCCCGGCCTGCAGCATCTCGCGCGCATCACCGCCGTCGGACGCGCCGACCCATAAACCCTGGCCGGCCGGATCGTCCTTGACGAAGACCACCGCTCGTCCATCGGGCGACAGGGCCGGAAACGACGCATCCTCGTAAAGGACCTGGGGTGTGCCCCCGCCCGGCATGCCGATTCGCTCGACGCGGACCACCGGGCGGCGTCCGTCCAGGCCCTGGTAGGCGAAGTACAGCATCCGGCCGTCAGGCGCCCAAACGGGAGTATCCAGGAGCGTCCCGGGCCTGTCGCGCGGGACGATCAGGTCCGGTGTCCCGCCGGCCGTCGGCAGGACGAACAGCTCCGAGCTGCTGACCGTGTCGTCAGGCCGGCGGTGGAACTGGGCGTAGGCGACCCGCGCACGGTCCGGACTCCACGTGGCAGCGGTAACCGTCGAGTTCTGCGCCGCGGGCAGCAGCTCGCGCGACTGGCGTGTCGCGAAGTCGAAGACCACCAGGCCACCCCTTTGGGGCATGAGCAGTCGACCACTGGCGCCCGGTTGGGCCTGTCGGATCTCCTCCACCATTTCCCATGCCAGTGTCCCGACGGCGAAGACGAGTGCGAGTCCGCACGCCGCGAAGAGGCGCCAGCGACCGGCCCTCAGCTCTGCGCTCACCGCAGTCCGGCGTGTCACTCGGTCGCGCCGGGCCCGAGGTCCTGCAGCCATCGAACGAGGCGGTAGCTGTGCGTGCCCTGCACTACGAACGGGTCGGCCTCGACGACGGCCTCCGCCTCGCTCCGGCTCGCCACCTCCAGGATCACGATCCCGCCGCCGCCCTCGAACGGGCCGGCCATCACAACCAGGCCCAACCGCGCCAGCTCACCCAGGCGACGGCGGTGCTCCGCGATCACCTCGGCGTTCGGCTGCGCAGCCGTGCGTTCAAAGATCAGCGCGTATCGTTGTCTGGACACTCGAGCCGGGTCACCACGAGCGCAGGGCTGAATGGCGCGCGCCTGACCATGAGGTCCTGCGCGGAGTTTACCCCGCGAAGCGCACTTGTTCTGAGGAACGAAGGGCTCAGGATGACAAGGAGGCATTCAGGATGACGAGGGGGCGTGCCGCTCGTTGCTGGCCTGGCGAATGAGCCCGCGCAGGGCGGCGGGATCGACCGGCATCTCCGTGATCCGCACGCCGAGCGGCGACAGCGCGTCGTCGATGGCCTCGGCCACCAGGGCCGGGACCGGGATCGCGCCGGCCTCGCCGACTCCCTTGATCCCGAGCGGGTTCAGCGGTGACGGTGTCTCGAGGTGCTCGATCCTCAGCGATGGGATCTCGGCCGCTGTCGGCATCAGGAAGTCCATGAACGAGGCCGAGAGCATCTGGCCAGTCTCGTCGTAGACCAGCCGCTCGAATAGCGAGCCCCCGATGCCCTGCGATACGCCGCCCTGGATCTGACCCTCCACGATCGTCGGATTGACCAGTACCCCGCAGTCGTGGACTACGACGTAACGCACGAAGACCACCTCGCCGGTCTCGATGTCGACTTCCACGACCGCGGCGTGGCAGCCGTTGGCGAACGTCGATTGCTGCGGTGCGAAATAGGCTCTCGCTTCGAGCCCGGGTTCCTCGCCGTCGGCCAGGACGGCGCCCAGCCGTGGCTTCAGCAGCTGCAGCGCCTGGGCGGCCGATTCCTTACCGTATGCGTAGCGGATCGGGTTTGCCACCGTCGCCAGCGCCCCGAGCGCCAGGTTCTGGCCAGGGGAGCCGCGCACGTGGATACGTGCCTCGGCCAGCTCGAGATCGTCCGGCGAGGCCTCGAGTAGCTCGGCCGCGATCTTGAACGCCTTCTGGCGGACGGACCGCGCCGCCGCGGCCACCGCGTTCCCGGCCGTCACCAGTGCGCGGCTGGCGTACGTGCCGGCCCCCCAGTTGAACGCAGCCGTGTCCCCGGTCACGACCGTCACGTCGGCCGGGTCGACGCTTAGCTCGTGCGCAACGAGCTGGGCAAAGGTCGTGTAGTGGCCCTGGCCCTGGGTCGTCAGGCCCGTCGAGACGTACACCTTGCCAGACGGCTCAACCCTAACGTGCGCGCCCTCGTAGGGCCCGATCCCCGTCCCCTCGACGTAACAGGCGACGCCCAGTCCCAGGTGACGGCCGTGCCGCCGTGCTCCGACCTGTTCGGCCCGAAATCGATCGACCTCGATCGTCGCCAGCGCCTTGTTCAGCACGGCCGGGAAGTCCCCACTGTCGTAGCGGGTGGGCCCGCCGTCCTGGAAGGTCAGTCCCACGTCCCAGGGAAACTCATCCGGCTGCACCAGGTTGCGATGGCGGACCTCGTTGCGGTCGAGGTTCAGCTCACGGGCCACGCGGTCGATGATCCGCTCCATGACGAAGGCGCCGTGCGGGCGTCCGGCCCCGCGGTACGGGCTGACCGGGACCTTGTTGGTGAACACCACGGAGAACTCAACGTCGTAGTTCGGCAGCTTGTACATCCCGGGCAGCTGCGTGGCGGTGATGCAGGGCACCACGATCCCGTACGGGGTGTAGGCGCCGGTATCGTGGATGAAACGGTCGCGCAGGCCGATGATCACGCCGCGCTCGTCGACCGCGATCTCGACATCATGCACCTGGCCGCGCTCGTGATTCGCGGCGATCAAATGCTCGCGGCGGTCCTCGGTCCATTTGACCGGTCGGCCGAGCCGAATCGCCGCGTAGGGGACCAGGATCTCTTCCGGGTAGAACATCATGATCTTCGTGCCGAAGCCGCCCCCGACGTCGGGGGCGATGACGCGCACCTTGTGCTCCGGCAGGCCAAACAGGCCGGCCAGTCCATTTGCCAGCGGCAACGGGGCCTGGGTTGAGATCCAAGCCGTCAGCGTCCCGTCCTGCGCGTCGAAGTGCGCCACCACACCGCGCGCCTCGATTGGTTGGCCGGCGCTTCGCTCGATGCTCAGGCGGTCGCGAAGGACGCGGTGGGCCCGCGTGAACGCGGCGTCGGTGTCCCCGACGCGCTGCGGAAACGTCGCGCACACATTTCGTGGCGCGTCCTCGTGCACGAGGGGCGCACCCTCTTCACACGCCTGCGCCAGGTCCACCGCCGCCGGCACAGGCTCATACTCGACCTGAATGAGGTCGAGGACGTCCTCGGCCGCGTAGCGACTCTCCGCCACTACTAGGGCCACGGCCTCCCCGGCGTAGCGGACACGGTCGACAGCCAGCGGCCTTTGAGTCTTCGGATGGAACAGGGCCGGATGTGGGATCAGCAGCGGTCCCGGCTGGTTGAGCTCACCCAGCTCAGCGGCCGAGATGGTCAGCGCCACCCCCTTCGCCTGCTGGGCCTCGCGGAAGTCAATGCGGCGGATGCGGGCGTGGCCGTGCGGGCTCCTGAGGATCGCCGCGTAGAGCATGTCCGGGAGACGAACATCGTCCACGTACCGCCCGCGGCCAAGCAATAAGCGCGGGTCCTCGTTGCGACGGATCGGCGCCCCGAGCGCGCGCGTGCTCACGTCGAAACGGTAACAGACCGGCCGCGCGCCTGGCAGAGTTCGGAGACATCCGCTCAGCCATCGCCCGCGGCGGCTTCGGCCAGCGCCGTTAGCGCTCGTTCGAAGCAGGCCATCGGGGCCCGCACCAGGCCGGCTCCGATCTGGCCGATCCCCGGCTCGCGATGGGCGATGCCCGTGTTGATGATCGGCGATAGGCCCGCGCGCACCACCTTGCGGATGTCGATCCCGGTTGGAGTGCCGGCGAAATCCAGGATCGGCACTCGGTATGCCTCGCTCTGGCCCAAGGTGATCTCGTACATCTCGCTGGTATAGGCTAGAGCCTGGGCTGGAGTGCCGCCGATGAACTGGACGATCGCTGGCGCGGCAGCCATCGCGAAGGCGCCCAGGCCGGCGGTCTCGGTGATCGCGCTGTCGCCGATGTCCGGGTTGCCGTCGCTCTCCGAGAAGCCGGGGAAGTAGAGGCCGCGGGGCAGCTCGGCCGGCGCGGAAAACCAGCGACCCGCCAAGCCTGAGACGCGGATCCCGAAATCGGTCCCGTTGCGCGCCATGGTCGTAACCATCGCACTTAGCGGAACATCGTCGGCCGAGTCCAGCGCCGCCTTGCAGGCGGCCATGCCGACGTTCAAGAAGAAGTGTTCGTTGCCGCCGATAAACTCGAAGAGTCGGCACAGCTCGGCGCGCCCCAGGCCCCCACCCGCCAAGTGGGGCGCAAGCGTCTTGAGCAATAAGACGGAGGCGGCCCGATTACGATTGTGGCACTCGTCGCCCATCTGGACAGCCTGCCCTGCCAGGGCTCCGACGTCGACCCCACCCGCCCTCCGGACCGCCTCGCCGAGCGCCGGGCCGAGCACATCCCGCATCCAGGCCAGACGCTCGAGCACGTCGGGCCCGTTCGCCCCATAGCGAAGCACCTTGCCAAGGCCCTCGTTCAGGCTCGAGTAAGCTTGGTTGCCGGCGGTCCGATTCTCGACCACAAGGACCGGCATGGACGCGGTCAGCAGGCCGGCCATCGGCCCGACCGCGTTGTGGTGGTGGCAGGGCTGGAAGCGGATCGTGGCGCTGGCGGCCAGGTGCTCGGCCGCGCTGAGATCCGCCGCCAACCCCTCCGAGACGAGCGCCCCGGCGACCGCGCCGCGCATGGGGCCGCACATTCGCTCCCAGCCGATCGGCGGCCCCGCGTGAAGGAGTAAATCTGGGGCCATGTTCGGCACGACGTCGCGAGCCGGCCGAACGTCGACCAGCCACGGCTCGGCGCCGAGGAGACGGGCCAAAGACTCAGACGTCGCCTGATCCACTTCCGGGGTCTCCAGCGCGTCCAGCGCGGACCCGGACGCGGCCCCGCCAGGCGGCGGCCGCCATGCCACCATCTCGACGGGCCGACCGGCCCGCTGAAGCGTTTCCGCGAACAATTCCAGGCCGATATTGACGACCGCCGGTCCGGCCATCATCTTCGCAACATCGGCTTGTTCCACGCGCCTGCCCTCATGACCTCGTAGTGACGCATCAATGCGCCGTTCGCGGGGCTGGTTGCCTTCACTCATGCAGCAGCGTAGAATGGGCCCGATCCGAGGTGAAACACCGCAACAGCCTGCTCCGAACATACCTCCACGAGACCCCCAAAGTCTACCTGCTCACGGTCACGAACGATCTGGGCGCAGCGCTTCGAGAGCGCAAAGAAGTGTCGGGCCGCCAGAAGCTCCAGGATCTGCGGGTCACTAGAATCCAAGCGATGACCAGAGTCGCGCATCTGTGCGTCCGCGGCCGATGGAACGGCCGGCGCCCGGCGCCGCTGCTCCGGCGCGAACGCTCATGGCTATGAGCCTTCGCGATGAAACGACGCAGGCTGTGGTCGCGGCGATTCAGGCGATCGGGGAGAGCTTCGCCGCCAGCTTGCGCCTCGACGCGGTCCTCGAGCGCGTTATCCAGTCCGGCATGCAGCTCGCCGGCGGCGACAGCGGTTCGATCATGCTGCTGTCGGAGGATGGACGGGAGCTGGTGGTCACGGCGGCTGTCGGCCCAAAGGCCTCGATCATCCTCGGAGCCCGACAACCGGCGAGCTCCAGCGTGGCCGGCCAGGCTATGCAGGCCGACAGCCACGTTGTGGTTCGTGGGGTCGCGAGCGGCGAGCACGGCCCGACCTCAGACCATCCGCAAGAGCTCGGCTGGGGCCTCGTGCTGCCGCTTCGCGTGAGTGGACGTCTGCTCGGCGTGTTGAACATCAACACACGGGTAGGCCGCACCAATCTGCCGTCCGAGAAGGTCAGTCTGCTCAGCATCCTGGCCACGCAGGCGGCCATCATGATCGAGGTGGGCCGCCTCTACCAGGACCTGGCCCGCAAGGAGAAACGACTCGAGCTGTTCGTCGACCGATTTTTGCGGATGCAGGCGGAGCACCACCAGGCGACTGTCAGGGTCGGCCGCCGACAATCCTCGCCTGGCGACGTGCTCCACAACGCGGTGGAGGCCTACACCCGCGTCGCAAAGAGTTTGCCCGACGTCTTGCCGGATGAGCCGCGTGAGCGGCTCTCGGCGCGCGAGCTGGACGTCCTGGCGCTCATCGTGGAGGGCCTGACGAACAAGGAGATTGCCAACCGACTCATCCTCAGTCCCGACACGGTCAAGAACCACGTCGTCCACATCATTCAGAAACTTGGGGTCAGCGATCGCACTCAGGCCGCGGTGATGGCCGTCCGCCAGGGCTTGATCGGCTAACGGCGAGTCACGAGTCAGGAGTCACGAGTCGCGACCGAAACTCTGTCGCGTCGGGACTCGCGACTCGCGACGCGCGACTACGGGTGCTATCCTTCGCGTAGCGGCTGCTCACCCGCGCTACCGAGGTCGCCGTGTCCTCCACCGCTCCGCCACGCCTGGACGTCGCCGTCCAGCGCGAGCCAAATCCGTGGGTTGCGCGGGCCGTCGCGCTGGTCGTCGCACTCGTCGTGGCCGGCCTGCTCGGGCTCATGATCTGGGGCCTGGGTAAGCGAAACGCCGGCACCGTCGGCAACGTGCCGATCCAGACCCGGCCGGCGCCGGCCTTCACGCTGCCCCTCTTCGAGGGTGGGACGTTCGGCACGGCAGACGCGCGGGGCAAGCCGATGCTGGTCAACTTCTGGGCGTCCTGGTGTCTACCGTGCGAAGACGAGGCCCCAGTCCTCGAGCAGGCATCCAGGGCCTACCAGGGCCGGGCGGCTTTCATTGGGGTGGACGTCCAGGACACCGACGCGAACGCGCGCGCCTTTCTGCGGAGATTCGGGGTGACCTATCCCAACGGGCGAGATGCCAGTGGCGACATATCGGTTGACTACGGCATGAGCGGCGTCCCGGAGACGTATTTCGTCGATCGCCAGGGGCGGCTGGTCCGAAAGTGGCAGGGCCCACTCGATGAGATTCGAGTGTGGAGTTTCCTCGACGAGCTGCTGCGGTGAGTGACGGCGGTGTCGCGATCAGCTGGGGAGTCGCCTTCGCGGCCGGGCTGTTCTCGTTTGTCTCGCCCTGCGTCGCGCCGATCGTGCCGGGCTACCTTTCGTTCGTCTCCGGGGCGGCGCTCGGTTCGGCGCAGGACGAGCCACGGCAGACCGAGCGAGTGCTCATCGCCAGCGTGCTGTTCGTGCTCGGCTTTTCGGTGGTCTTCGTCGCCCTTGGGGCAACCGCCGGCGCGGTTGGCGGCTTGCTGGAAGGCCACCGCTCGTCGCTGAATCGGCTGTCCGGCCTGGTGATGATCGCGATGGGACTGTTCGTGCTCGGCTTCATCAGGACGCCGCTCCTATATCAGGAGCGGCGTTTTCACTTCATCGACCACCCCTACGGCCCGCTCGGGACGGTGCTGCTGGGCATGGCATTCGGATTGGGCTGGACGCCGTGCGTCGGGCCCGTGCTGGCGTCGATCCTGCTGTACGCGGGCTCTACCGAGACGGCCCAAGCGGGCGGAGTCCTGCTGCTGCTCTACTCGCTGGGCCTGGGCGTCCCATTCATCGCTGCCGGCCTTGGCCTGAGCCGCGCTGCCAGCGGTCTCGGCTGGCTGAAGCGCAACATGGTTGCACTCAACACGGCCTGTGGCGCGCTGCTGATCGGGATGGGTCTTTTGTTTGTCGCCAACCAGACCTTCTACCTGAGCTACATGAACGCGGCGACTCAGCGCCTGCTGGAAAGCGTCGCGCGCTAAGCACACGCAGCGTGGATGCAACCGATCTGCTGCTCGTGGCCACACGCTGGCTGCACGGAGTGGCAGCCGTCGTCTGGATTGGTGCCGTTCTTTTCGAGCTGTACGCGCTTCGACCAGCCCTCGCCGACGAGCTGCCGGCCAGCGCAGAGCAGGCCCTGGACGCCGTTACGAGCGAGATCATCCAGACATCGCTGGTCGTGTTTTTGATCACGGGTGCGATCCTAACGTTCGAGCGACTGTCACACGGGGCGGCCGAAGCGCTCTACGTGTGGCTGCTGGCGCTGAAAGTCCTGCTGGCCGTGGCGATGTATCAGGTCGCCCTCCGCTTTCGGCGGGCGAAGGGGGATCGACGCATCGTGGGGTTGCGGTGGGTGGCCGGGCTCGGTCTAGTCATCCTGTTCCTCGCCGCGCTGCTGAAGTCGCTCTACGAGCGAGCGCTGGTCACCTGAAACTAATGACTCCAGTCATCTGGCCGAAGAGTCACTGCCAGGTACAATGTGGACGACGCGGCGCTGTGCAGATGCTTGTACCGACCCCGCTCGAAGATGATCATTGACCAGCAGCCGACTGCCCAGCATGCTCGTCGCGCCCGGCGTCCGCCGCGCGGCGGACCGCGTGTTAGGCTGCTGATGGCCGGCGGGGCCCTGCTAATCGGGGTAGCGTACCTGATCGTGACCGGCCTTCAGACGTCGACCGTCTACTACCTTACCGTTGGCGAGCTGCTGGCCAGGGGCGCCAACGCCTACGGGCAGCAGGTCCGCGTGGCTGGCGATGTGACGCCAGGCTCCGTCCGCAAGGAGGACGCGGGGCTTGCCCTCCGCTTCCTCGTCGAGGACGGCAGCGGCCAGATGCCAGTCTACTACCGTGGCGGCCCGGTCCCAGACATCTTTGGCGAGGAGGTCCAGGTCGTCGTCGAGGGCAAGTACCAGGCCGACGGCACGTTCGTGGCCTCGACGCTGCTGGCGAAATGTCCGTCCAAGTTCGAGACCCAGGCGCCGGGCGCCTGATCGATGGCTGAATTCGGACATATCGCGATCGTAGCGGCGCTCCTG
>DASPXK010000155.1:0-6986 GCA_035637315.1 Chloroflexota bacterium | reverse complement strand
GGCGACGAGGTCGACCACGCCGAGCCTGAGCGCCTCCTGCTCGGTCACGTTGACCGCTTCGCGCACCGCTCGCTCGGCCCACTCGACATTACGCCCCCGTCGCTCGGCCAGACTGCGGATGTAGGCGGCCGCATCGTTGGTCACCTTGGCGCGCATCTCGTCGGACATCTTCGCCTCGCCACCGCCCTCACCCATCGCGACTGGGGTAGCTGAGCCGATATTGGTGTTTGGGGCCATGGCGGCTAGATGGGCCGCGTAGCTGATGTACACGCCGGCCGAGCCGGCGCGGGAGCCCGGCGGCGCTACGTAGACGATGACTGGCACGCGTGAAGCCAGGATGCGTTGGATGATCTGGCGCATCGAGCTGTCCAGGCCGCCGGGAGTATCAAGCTCGACGACCAGGGCCGCCGCTCCATCGCGCTCGGCGTCGTCAATGGCGCGCGTCAAGAAGCCGGCCAGCGTCGGGTTGACCACTCCACGAGCACGAGCGACGTCGACGTTGCCCGGACCAGCCTGGGCGAGCGCGCCGCCGCCCAGGCCGAACAGTCCAAGTAGGACTAGAGAGAGGAAAAAGTAGCGCATGCGCCGACCCATCCCGGCTACCAGGGACACTCTCGGACACAATTGTACTGTCTAGGAGTCCGAATAGACCGTGGTGACGCTGCCGGCTCCCCGCCCTCTGAAAAGACGGGGGTAAGCCCCGCCTCACGGCTGACGACCTCGTGCTATTCGTCAGAGACGGGGACGATTACGACGCTCTCAGCCCCGTCGCCGTGGCGGACGGTGAAGCGCATCCACAAAGTCTGGCCGGGCGCCAGCCGAAGCTGGTCCGTGGAGCGGTTGGCGGCGACTGAGCCGTCGGCGCGCAGCAGGATCAGCACGAGGTGGAAGGCCTGCGGACGCAGGGTAGGATTTCCAACCGGCAGCTCTACCAGCGCCGTGCCCACGGGGTAGACGGTCAACGCCCAGCTGCCGAGGGAGACAGGCGCGCCGGCTAGCGCGGCTTCGCCGACCTCTGCCGGGGCTGACTCGGCCGCGACTCTGGAAGCACCCAGTAGAATCAATAGCGCAACAGGAATGGCCAGCAGTCGCATGCTACAGTATCCTGCTCGTTGAACCTGGGCGCAAGGCCCGCGACAAGGACAACGACCGGGAGGACGCCGACGAGACGGCCTGGGACGGGCTCGCCTTGCCCGGCGTGACGGTCAGTCTCCAAGTAGAGCGTGCGATAGGCAGTCGGCAGCCGCGAGTCGCCAGGGACCGGGTAAGGCCACTAAGGTGCCTGATACGTATCGATCCTTGAGAACTGAGTGATGGCAGAACGGGCAGGAATACTCGCCGTTCGACGGGCGGCTAGGGCAGAAGCCCGAGCAATCACCGGACGCCGGCGAATCGGGTGGGGCCTGACTTTGCTGCTAGCGGCGACTGTTATCTCGCTCCTCATGGCTGAAGTGGCTGTCCGCCTCCTCCAGCTCCCGGACGTGCGCCGGACGGGTGACGGCATCTAGCCGCGTGGCGAGGTGTGGGTCGACCCCGAGTGGCGGCTGCCACCCCCGCGTGCCTTCCGACTGGACCCAGTCCTGCTGGTCGACCACGAGCCGTACTTCGAGGCGCCCGTCCCGGTCGCGGAGCACGCCGGGAAGCAGTTCAAGTTCAGGACCAGTGGCTACGGACTGCGCCGGGATAGCGAGATCAGCGTCGCCAAGCCGCCCGGCGTCATCCGCGTCCTTGTCCTGGGTGACTCGCAGACGGACGGCCAGGTCGACAACGACGAGACTTACCCGGCCCGCCTCGAGCAGCTCATGGTCGCGCACGGCCAGGCTGTGGAGGTGCTCAACGCCGGCGTAACCGGCTACTCGCCCCAGCAGGAATACCTGTGGTACCGCGAGCGTGGCGTTCAGCTCCAGCCGGACCTCGTGGTACTTGGCTTTTACCTCGGCAACGACGTCCTGGACTTGATCGAAAACAAACTGGACGCGCGAGTGATCGACGACGAGGCCGGCACGCTAAACCCGATCACCACGCCGGCGGCCTGGTTCTCACTCCACTCGCGATTAGTGCTGCTGGCCAAATACGCCTCGCGCGACGAAAGGGTCAGCGGTGTCCTGGAGCGTGTCGGCCTCGTGGCGCCGCCGCTGGTGGATCAGGACCGGCTGGCGCGAGTGCTCCGCGAGTGTCACGGCTGCTGGCTCCAATCAGGCAAGCAGGCCCTGCTGGCCCGGGAGGATCCCGCAGCCGCGGAGGGGGCCTACGGGCGTCTGGACCTGCTGGTCCGCTTACTCGAGCGTCAGGTGGCGGCAGGCGGAGGCCGACTCGTCGTCCTGCTCATTCCGAGCAAGAACCAGGTCGAGCCCCAGGACGAGCGGGGCGATGTGGCCAAAATGATGCGCCTCATGAACCTCGGCGAATCCGACCTGCACTACGAGGACGTCGTCCGCGAGCGTACCCTGGCCATCGTCGAGGCGGCCGGGGTAGCGGTCGTGGACCCCCTGCCCGAGCTTCAGTTCGCGGCCTCCAACGGCCGACTGTACTATCGCCGCGACTGGCACCTGAACCCAAACGGCAACTCCGCGCTGGCCGCGATCCTCGACCGGGCCCTGGAAGGAATGAGGCATGAGGAATGAGGGATGAGCGGGGTCTGTTTGGACTCATTCCTCATTCCTCTTTCCTCATTCCTCGCCTCGGGCTGGTCGCGGCCGGGCTGCTGCTGCCGCTGCTGGCGCTTGAGATCGCGTTCCGCCTGTTCGGCCCGTTCCTGCCGGGCAACTATGACACGGGCGCCTACCTGGTCAGGCACCCACGTTATGGCCACTACCATCCCCCCAACTACGACGGCTGGATCAAGCGCGACGAGTACGTGGTCCACGTTCAAACCAACGTCGAGGGCCAGCGCGGTCCGCCGGTTCCGCTCGAGAAGCCGCCCGACACGGTTCGCATCCTGGCGCTGGGCGACTCATTCGTCGAGGCGGTTCAGGTCGCAGAGCACGAGCGGTTCCTGGCCCGCCTCGACGCGCTCCTCAACACCTCCGACACGCGGCAGCGATTCGAGCTGATCGACGGAGGGTGCGGCGGCTGGGGCACCGTCCAGGAGTACCTCTACCTGAAGGACCAGGGCCCACGGTATCAGCCGGACCTGGTGCTGCTGGTCTTCTTCGTCGGCAACGACGTCGCCAACAACAGTTTGGATCTGGAGCTGGACGGCCGCATCGACGTCGCCTTGAAGCCGTATTTCAAACGCACAGCCGGCGGCCAGCTCGAGCTGCTCGACCCAAGGCCACCACCGCCCACGGGAACCGAGCGGGCCGCCCTTCTCTTGCGCAGGCAGTCAACGGTTTACAACGTGGTCGAGAGCGGGGTCCTCCAGAAACTGTCGCTCGACGACCTGTGGAGTGCCTGGCGTGACCTGGACGCACTGCGCGAGCTAAACGACCCCAGCCGTGACGTATTTCAGGTTCGTATGGACGCCCGGTGGCGCGAGGCGTGGGCCATTACCGACACGCTGATGGGCATGGCCAGGGACGAAGCCACCGCTCAGGGTAGCCGTTTCGGACTAGTGGTCGTGCCGACTCGCAGCCAGACCTCGCGGGAGGCCTGGCGCGAGCTGGCCGGACCAGACGAGGGTCGGCGGCTCGGACTCGACCCAACCCAGCCCAACGCGCTGCTGGTAGGAATCGCGGCCCGCACCTCGACGCCGGTCCTGGACCTGTCGCCGTTCTTTCGCGAGGCGTCGGCTACGAGTGGCCAAGCCCCACTCTATTTCGCTCGCGATCAGCACTGGACCGCCGCCGGCCACGCCCTGGCCGCCAGAGCAATCGCCGACTTCGTCTCACGACTGACTCAGGACCGCGACCCTTAGGAGTGGCTCGGTGCCTGACTCTCCCTAACGGTCGCGGTACTGTTCTGGCCTCGCCCTGTGCCAGTCGTGGGCGCGTTCGTAGGCGTGGGCCAGGCGGAGGACCGTGGCATCCTCGAACACGCGTCCCGATAGCATCAAGCCGACTGGCAGCCCAGCGCTAGTGAAGCCGCAGGGGACGGAGATCGAGGGCTGGCCGGTGACGTTGAAGATGCGGGTGAACGAAGTCCGCACTCTCGGCGCACCCGCTCACTTCGGCGAAGGTCTCGGCCGGCTGTGGCCCGGTGGGCATCGCGATCAGGTCGAAATCGGAGATAACGGCCTGCATCGCCCGGCAGAAGCGGCCGCGCGCCCGCAGAGCCTGAACGTAATCTGCCGCGGAGCGAAGCGCGGCCAGCAGCACCCGTCGCCGAAATGGCCGCCCGTAGTCAGCCAGCCGTTCCCGCAGGTTCGGCTCGTGAAACGCGTATGCCTCGGCTGCCAGGATCACGGTCCCGATCGCCTCGACGTGCTCGACATACGGTATGTCGATCGCCGCTACTCGTGCGCCGAGCTTGGACAGATCGTCGACGGCCGTCTTGAAGACCGCGAACGTCTCGGCGTCAACCTCCGGCAGGTTCTCGAGATACGACCAGGGAACACCGACCCGAAGGCCGGCCGGCGACTCAGCAAGGGCGGCCCGGTAGTCTGGGACCGGCACCTCGGCGCTGGCCTTGTCGCGCGGGTCGTGGCCCACGATAGCCTGGAGCAGGATGGCGGTGTCCTCGACCGTGCGGGCCATCGGCCCGGCGTGGTCGAGCGTCCACGAGAGCGGAATGACGCCGTAGCGGCTCACCAGGCCGTAGGTCGGCTTGAGCCCGACGATGCCGCAGAGTGAAGCTGGGCCGCGGATGGAGCCGCCCGTGTCCGAACCGAGCGCCCCGGAGCACAGCCCCGCCGCCAGCGCCGCACCGGAGCCACTGCTCGAGCCGCCCGGTATCCGCTCCAGGTCCCACGGGTTGCGCGCGGGCGGGAAGGGCCCCTCCTCGTCTGGCCCGCCGATCGCGAACTCGTGCATGCTGAGCTTGCCCAGCAAGACCGTTCCGGCCTCGCGCAGGCCAGCCGCGGCGCTCGCATCCTGGGCCGGCACGCGGGCGATAAAGACGAGCGAATGGGCCGTCGTCCGAATGCCGGCTGTATCGTAGAGGTCCTTAAGGGCGATCGGGATGCCGTGCAGCGGGCCGCGCGGACCCGCTCTGGTGATCTCGTCCTCGGCGGCTCGGGAGTCTGCTAGCGCTCGCTCGGCTGTGACCGTGATGTAGGCGTGGAGCTGTCCGTCGAGCGCGTCGATGCGCGCCAGATGGGCCTGGGTCAGCTCCGGCGGCGACAGCTCGCGACTGCCGATTCGCCGGCCCATCTCGGCCAGCGTCAGGTAACACAGATCCGCGTGGCTCATGTGTCCCACCCATGCTCGCGCGGCGCCGCGCGAAACGTGAGCGAGAGCTCGTCGCCTGGCTCCACCATCTCGCGCAGCCGATCGAGCATGGCGCACTCACGGCGGTAGAGGGGGACCAGGTCGAGGATCTCTTCGGCGCTGAGCTTCAGGCCCGCGCGCGTCAGCAGTAGGCAAACTTGGGCCACGGTCTCCGCGTCATCTTGGTGCTGGCTCTCGTCCGGCATGCTGCCACCTCTCAGCGACGGCGCCAGTGTAACATAGGGATTCCGGAGGGCTCGTCACGTCGTGTGGGTTCTGCTGACAGCCTTCCCCTCGCCTGACGACGTCCAAACAGGTCAGCGCAGGAGCGGCCGGTGATCGTGGTGATGCAGCAGCGGGCCGATGAGGCGGCAGCTGCGCGGGTCGTCCACCAGATCGAAGCGGCCGGGCTGGGAGCTTACGTCTTCCGCGGCGAGGAGCGAAACGTCATTGCCGTGCTGGGGGTGAACGAGGACGAGGCGCTCCGCGAGCAGCTCACCGTGCTGCCTGGGGTGGAACGGGTGGACTGGACCACCAGGCCGTTCAAGCTCGCCAGCCGTGAGGTCAGGCCGGGCGGGACCACGTTTTCGATCGGCCCGGCGACCGGCTCCGCCGCTGGTGCGATGGTCGGAGGCGGCGGCCTGGCGATCATGGCCGGTGCGTCGCGGCCGCGGCCGGCCCAAGACCTGGTAGCGCTCGGCCGCGCGGCAGGTGAGGTGGGGGTCCAGGCCTTCTGGGTCGGGCGGGGCGATGGCGGCGAGCTTCGACGCGACCTCCTGTCAGCTCTGGACCAGCTTCGATCAGAGGGTGGCCTGCCGATCGTCGTCGACGTCTGGGAGCCAGTGGAGGTAGACCGGTTGAGTCGCCACGCCGATTGGCTGCTGATCCCGGCCCAGCAGATGCAGAACTTTCCGCTCATCAAAGAGGTTGGCCAGGGGGATCGGCCGCTGCTGCTGTGTCGCGGGCCTTCGGCCACGGTCGAGGAATGGCTCATGGCCGCCGAGCGTGCGCTGCAGGCTGGAAACATGCGGGTCGCGCTCTGTGAGCAAGGTATCCGGACGTTCGAGCCCTCAGTGCGGGCCACGCTTGACTTCAGCGCGATCGCGATCGTCAAGCGGCTCAGCCACCTGCCAATACTGGCTAATCCCAGCCTGGCCGCCGGCCACCATGATCTCGTGCCCGAGCTCTCGCTCGCGGCGGCCGCGGCCGGCGCAGACGGCCTATTGCTGGACGTTCATCTCGGCGGGCCCGAGGACCCGGCCTCAGGCGCCCAGTCGATGGCCGTTTCGGAGCTGGGGCCGCTCGTCGATCGCCTGATGTCAACCCGAGCCGCGCTCACGGCGTGACCGTGCGCCCCGTCAGGCCTTCCATGAGGCCCCCGGTAGAGGGCGCAGCAAGCAGCGCCCTCTACATCCTGTCCGTCTCCGGGGGAGGGTCAGCCGCTACTCGGTACGTACTCGCCTGCCCGCACGACGCCAACCGCCACCAGACGGCGGTCCGTTTGGCGAGTACGGCCGTCGACGTCGTAGAGCGTGAAATCGCCCGTCTCGACGCGCAGGACCGTGGCGTCGCTCACTCCCCCGACTTCGAGCCGGCCGAGGTTCGAGCGGCGGATCGCGCTGGCTGGATTGACCGTCATCCTTGCGATCACGTCATCGAGCGGGACACCGAAGGACAGCA
>DASPXK010000154.1:0-5762 GCA_035637315.1 Chloroflexota bacterium | reverse complement strand
CGCGCAGGTACAGGATGGGCCGAGCGTGCTCGCGGAACCAGGCCAGCAAGCGCTGAGTGTTTGGGATGAGCAGGTCCTGGATGCGTCGCGCCCAGGCATCGAAAAGCTCGGGGCTCTCGTCTCGCCTCAACCTGCGGGGCGTGTGCTCGGGGTGGGCGCAGGAGTACTGGACGTCCACGACGATGAGGCCAAGCGTGTCGGCGTCGACCTCGAGCCGGGGCACGGCGCCCGGCCAGCTCTGATCCTGCCAGTCGATTCGCCCTCGCATCGCCACTTAAGTGTAGCGCGGGGCTTTCAGCGTGTCCCTGAAGGCTGCGGCCGGCCAATATCCAAGTGCCCTACGGCAGGCGGCTGTCCCCTCTCCCTATGGGCCCAAAGGGAGAGGGAGAGGGAGAGGGAGTCTTTCCACGCCGACCCGGCGGATCTGTCCCCACATTGTCTGGCGGCGGAGAACTGCCCGCCCTACACGCTACGTGTGCCCGGCGACAGGTCCCGCGATACGCGGCGGCATGTTCCAATCGCGCCACAAAAGCCGTTCGCGCAGCGGGATGGTCGATAGGCGTTGGTAGAATGCGGCACGGGGGCGCGCATGGACGGTGGATCGCTTGGCGAATAGCTGGCACTGGCTGGACGTCGCCCTGGGGCTGGCGCTCGTCGTGGTGTGCTTCAACGCCTCGCGGCGCGGATTCGTCCGCGAGGCCGGCACGCTGCTCGGCATCGGCGTCGGGCTGGTAGTCGCGGGTCGGCTCGCGCTGCCACTGGCCGACCTCCTACTCGAGCGATTCGGCCGCCTGCCGCTGGTAGACGAGCTGGCCTACGTCACCGTCGTCGGGCTCGTGGCGGCGGGAGCGAGCGTCGGGGCGGGGTTCGTTCGGTCAACCGTGAAGCTGCCGGGACTGCCCGTCGCCGACCGGCTCGCCGGACTGGCATTGGGCGTTCTCGAGGGCTCGGCCGGGTTGGGTCTGCTACTCCTGATCGCAACCCGCCTGGGCCTGATCGGCTCGGGCGCCCGCGCGCTCGACGGGTCGACCCTGGCGCCCGTGCTGGTCAACTGGTGGCTGGCAGTGGCCGCGGTACTGCCCGCTGAGCTGGGGGCTCCGCGGGCGCTGTAAACCGAGTGGGCAGTAGGCAGTGGGCAGTGGGCAGTGAGGGGTTGGCGTCGTCCGCTGCCCACTGCCTACTGGCTCCTGGCTCCTCGTTGGAGCCAGCACTCTAGGAACAGCAGCGCCCAGAGGCGGGACGCGTGTTCACGTCGCTCCTCCAGGTGCTCCGAGGCGAGCCGGCGGATTGCGGCTGGGCGCACGAAGGCGCTCACGCGGGCGTCTGGCGCGAGCAGTGTCTCGGTCAGGAAGGGACGCAGCTCGTTGCGCAGCCACGAGGCCATCGGGACCTCGAAGCCGCGCTTGGGTGCGCGAGCTATCTCGGGCGGAAGCCAGCGGCGGGCCAGCTCACGCAGCAGCGGCTTGGTCTGGAAGGCCGAGGCTCGGGTTTCGTCGGGAAGGCCGGCCGCGAATTCGACCAGGACGTGGTCGAGCAGGGGAGAGCGGGCCTCGACGGAGCTGGCCATGGTCGCGATGTCCATCTTCACGAGCAGGTCGTCGGGCAGGACGTGGAGCGTATCCACCGCCATCATCAAGGCGGCCGGCTCGTGAACGCCCCAGGCAAGGCACTGCTCGATCCTGGCGTCGACGACGCCGAGGCCCGTCTCCGTTACGCTCTCGAGGAGCTCCGGTTGGCACAACCCCCGCGCCTCCGAGTCCGTAAACAAGCCGCTCCAGCGGATGTACCGCTCGCGGGGCGGCAGCGCCACGCCTTCCAGGAGACGCAGGGTGAAGCCGACGGCGCCGCGTCGCTGCCGGGGGGCGGGGGCCATCCTCGCGGCGAGCGGCGCAACGGGGCCCAGCGTCTGGGTCATCCACTGCGCGAGCAGCGCCCCGCTGTAGCGGCGGTAGCCGGCGAATGCCTCGTCGCCGCCATCTCCGTTCAGCACGACCTTGAGGTGCTTGCGCGCCTCGCGAGCGACGATCGTGCTGGGGATAGCGGACGAGTCGGCGAACGGCTGGTCGTACGCGCGCACCAGCGCATCCAGAAGCTCGTGCGGGCGCCGCACCTCCGCCACCAGATCGACGGGGATCTCGGTGTGCCGTGTCCCGTATCGCTCGGCCACCAGGCGGGCGTGCGGCAGCTCGTTGAATCGCTCGTCGGCGAAGCCGATCGAGAACGTCCGCAGCGGCTCGGCTGAAGATCGGCTCGCGGCGGCCGTGACCAGGCCGCTGTCGATCCCCCCGGATAGGAATACGCCGACCGGCACGTCGCTCCGCAAGCGGAGCCTGACGCTCTCCTCCAGCAACTCGCGGGTGCGCTCGACAGCCTCGTCGTGCGTGAGCCGAGCTGTACGCCCCGGCAAGCTCCAGTAGCGGCCTGGCGAGGTCGCGCCATCGGCGTCGACGAGCAGAGTGTGGCCCGGTGGTAGCGCTTTGATCTCGCGGTACGCCGTCAGCGGATGCGGCACGAAGCCGAAGCAGAGGTACTGGTAAACGGCGTTGGGGTCCAGGGTGGGCGTGAACGCCTCGGCGGCCAGGATGGCTTTGATCTCCGATCCAAACAGGAACCGCCCGGCCTGCTGAGCGTAATAGAGCGGCTTCTTTCCGAGTCGGTCGCGCGCCAGCAGTAGGCGGCGCAGATTCGTGTCCCAGAGGGCGAACGCGAACATCCCCCGCAGACGGGTCACTAGCTCCGGGCCGTGCTCCTCATAGAGGTGCACGAGTACCTCCGTGTCCGACTGGGTGCGGAACGTGTGGCGAGGCGCCAGTTCGTCCCGCAGCTCGAGGTAGTTGTAGATCTCGCCGTTCATCACCACCCAGACCGTCGAGTCCTCGTTCGCGAGCGGCTGGCTGCCGGTCTGGAGGTCGATGATGCTGAGCCGGCGGACGCCGAGCGCCACGCCGTCGTCCCTGTAGAAGCCGTCCTCGTCCGGGCCGCGGTGGACGAGCGTCGCAGCCATCGACCCGACCGCCTCTAGCGAGGCCGGGCCTGCGCCAAGATCCAGTACGCCCGCGATTCCACACATACAATTCGTCCCCTCTCCCTCTGGGCCCTCTGGGAGAGGGTTAGGGTGAGGGCTGCTCCACGCTCCGTCGGGCGGCCTCCAGCGCCAGGCTCTACTGTAGCAGTCCGATGACCTCTGTCCCTACCGCTCCCGGCACGAAAGGGGAACTCACGCCTCCTCGTCTTGGGGAGGGCTGCGAGAGGGGCTGTCGAGGTCTGCCAGCAGCTACACTGTGCGCAGGCGGTCACCCCCTGGAGGTGCGACGATGTTTCCTGAGGCGCTGATCCTTCCGGTCGTCGTTCTGGCAGTGCTGGCTTTCCTGGTCAGCGCCTCCGTGCGAGTGGTCCAGGAGTACGAGCGGGGCGTTATCTTTCGGCTCGGCCGGCTGGTCGGCGCTCGAGGGCCCGGACTGATCCTGCTCATCCCGATGGTCGAGCGGATGGTCAGGGTCGATCTGCGCGTGATCACCATGGAGGTGCCGGCCCAGGAGACGATCAGCCGTGACAACGTGACCCTCAAAGTCAACGCGGTCATCTACTTCAAGATCGTGGACCCCAACGCGGCGGTAACGAAGGTGCTGGACTTCATTCGAGCCACCTCGCTCATCGCCCAGACCACACTCCGCAGCGTGCTCGGCCAGGTCGAGCTGGACGACCTGCTGACCAATCGCGAGCGAGTGAACCAGGAGCTGCAGCGGATCATCGACGAGCAGACCGACGCGTGGGGTGTCAAGGTGACCGCCGTCGAGGTCCGCGACGTCGAGCTGCCGGATGCGATGAAACGGGCGATGGCCCGCCAGGCCGAAGCTGAGCGCGAGAAGCGAGCCAAGATCATTCACGCCGAGGGCGAGTTCGCGGCGGCCGACCGACTGGCGGAAGCTGCCCGGATCATCAACACCCAGCAGGCCGGGCTCCAACTGCGTTACCTGCAGACGCTGACCGAGATCTCGTCCGAACGTAATTCGACGATCATCTTTCCCCTGCCGCTGGACCTGGTGCGCGAGCTGCTCGGGCGGGGCGGCCGGAACGCGTAGGGGCAGGGCCCTCACCCCCCAACCCCCTCTCCCAAATTTGGGAGAGGGGCAGGGGGTGAGGGCGGCACGGAATGCCGTGCCCTACAACGCCACGGACGCGCCAGGCTTGAGCCTCACCTCCCACCTCCGCCGGCCGAAACGGATAACCTGGCCGCGCTCTTCGTCGGTTCGGTTGGCGATCTCGAGGTGGGTCAGGTGGCCGCCCTCGAGGCTCGTCGAGACCGAGCAGCATGGCGTGGAGCGCCGAGCAGAGCGCGCCGTGCGCGGTCGCGAAGTACTGGAGGTTCCAGCGGCCTTCCTCGTCGAGCGTCTCGGAGAGGCCGCCGTGCATGTTCAGGGCTCTGAGGCAGCGCCGCAGGAGATCATGCGCCTCGGCGCCCCGACGCTGGCTGGCGAAGATGCGGGCCAGGATCGCGGCCGCCCAGGTCGAGCGCGGCCAGCCGCGTGAGCTGAGGAAACCGGGCGCCCGGAGGAAGGTCCGAGCGGTCGAGCGGGCTCGTGGATCGCTCGGGCCGATCAGCTCCATCGGCCAGATTGGCGCCAGGCTGCTCATGGTCAGGTCGGTGGCGCCCGCGTACGGGCGGAAGACCTGACCGTCATAGAGACCGAGTAGAGCGGGGCGGAGCCGCCTGGCGAGCGCTTGCCAGGGCTCGCTCCGCCCGGGCGGTCCATGGCGCCAGCGAACGGCCGCGGCCGCGTTGGCGAACACCCTGATCGCTCCGGCCAGGTTGAAGGCGTCGTCGCGGACTCTGATCGCGCTCTCGTGCGAGCCGACCAGCGGCCGGGTGCCCCAGCCGCCGCGGCGGCGCTCCAGAACGGCCTGCTTGAAGAACTGGGCGATGCCCAGCAGCAGCGGCTCGATCTTGCCCAGCAGCTCTCAATCGCGCGTGAACTGCCAGGCGTCGAAGAGCAGGTTGGAGTAGGCCGCCGTGTTATGGACCTGCTCGGCCAGGTGGTCCCAATCGTGTCCGTAGGCGGGTCGACCATCATGAGTCAGCTCCCAGGCCCAGGCCAGCCCGTCCACGCCGAAAGTCCGGCGGGCGTGCTCGCGAGCGGCGTCGGCCGTGCGGATCAGGAAGCCGCACTGCGCACCAGCCGCCTCGACCTGGTTGGCCTCGAGCAGCGCGCGAGTCGGGAAATACGAGTCCCAGAAGAGATGGGACGACCAGGTCTGGCGGAGAAGTCCGACCGGGATACCGCCCAATTCGGGACTCTGGATCGCGCGGAAGAGGCTGAGACCCATGTCGTACAGCCGCTGCAGATCGTGGTCAGGGAGGGTGACCGAGGAGCGAGCCCGATACGCACGCCAGGTGGCACAGTGCTCCGAGAGGAGCCCGTCGAAGCCGACAGCCTGAGCGTGTCTAATAACCTGGGCCAATGTGACTTGATCGCGCTGGTCCACGATGGCGTGAAGCAGAGTGGCTTGCCGGCAGCGCCGCTCCACGCCGAGCGTGCGCCCGGTGAGGTGGGGCTGCTCGCTGGGCGCGTCCAGCCAGAGCGCCTGCTCGCCGGCCAGCGACCCCAGGCGATATCGCGCTCGGGCCACCTCGCCCGGTTCGAGCGCCAGCTCCGTGAATGGGTCGGGCTCGTCCTCCGACGGAGCCCATGGGCCCGGCGAGAGGCACGCCCGCAAGTGGACCTCTCGGTCGAATCGGCAGCGGACGACGAGCAGGGGGAGGT
>DASPXK010000153.1:0-24802 GCA_035637315.1 Chloroflexota bacterium | reverse complement strand
GAACTTGCGCTCGGCGTTGTAGGCGATGCTCGGGAAGCCTGCTTTCGGGTTGAGGCCGCTGGCCACGCCAGGGGTCGCGCGCTCCCACAGGTCCGTGCTCTCGCTCAGGATGATGGCCACGCTAGCCGCCCGTATCGCCCCATCGGCCAGGAGGTCGTCGACGGCGCCGATCTCGTAGGTCACGTCGCGCACGGTGCGGTAGCGCGCCAGGTCGTCATGGCGGATGTAGTTCTCCGTGCCGGCGTGCTCCGGGCCAACCTGGAAGAAGTCGAGCGCCTTGGCGCCGTGAGCCAGGGCCGTGTACACGCCGCGCCGAAAGTCGGCGTCGGTATTGCCGGGCGAGTGGGGCATTACGTACGGCTGGATCACGCCCGCTCGCCCACGCAGGCCGCAGCGAAACACATCCAGCAAATAGCCCGTCATTTGCGGGCCCAGCTCGCTGGCTTGCCACCAGTAATCGTCGTGGGTGGCGCGGTTGGCGGCTCCGCGCCGAAACGCCTGGACGAACAGGTCCTGGCTTGGCCAGAAGTAGGGGTGCGGCGAGTAGGTCCCACCGTACAGGATGTCTTCCCCAAACGTGGCACGCAGCCTGGCGGCCTGGCCGGCCAGCCCGTCGAGGGCGGTGCGCGCCAGGTAGCGCTGGCTCTCGACATACAGCCGCGGCGCGGTCTGCGCGTCTCTCGGGCTGTCCATGAAGTGCACTCGCTCCCAGCGCTCGGACGGCGGGCGGCCGGCGACCTCCTGGGCCGCCTCTTCTGCCAGGACATCCTCTGGCGACAGGCCACTCGTCTGGAGGTAGGCCCGCAGGCCCGAGTCACGCTCGTCCTTCGGCGCCCAGTGCTGCAGGCCCACCTCGTCGCCGTAGCTGAAGCCGCGCAGGTACGGCTGGGCCCGCGCGGCGTCGACGTCACGGCGCGCTTTGGCGATGTTGTCGTCGGTCGGGTACCAGCGGAAATCACCCAACGTGAGCCAGCGGGTTGGCGGCGCTCGGCCCTCCTCGCGCATGGCCTGGAGCGCGCTGGCCAGGCCGCCGGTGCCCAGACGGTTGAACGCGTTCGGCCCGAGCAGGAAGAAGAGGCGTCGGTAGAGGCGGTAGATTCGGGCCGGATTGGACAGGTTCTTCTCCGCGTCGTCGCCGAGGCCAGCGTAGACCAGTGTCCGAAACGGCGGCTTGCCGACAGCCGGCGGCGCCTCCTCCAGCGCCCTGATCATCCGCTCCAATGTCTCCTCGGCGGTCAGGATCTCTTGAGGCGCCCTGGCTGGATACGGCGGGATGTTCAGCAGCAGCCTGCTGGCCGACTCCTCGCGGTACTCGATTCGCCGCAGGACAGCGTCGTCGCTCGGGGCAGAGCCGATCTCCACCTGGAGGGTCACACGGCGGTTCTGGCTGTTGTTGTTCTGGACGAGCTGTAGGTGGCCAGGATGCGTGGTGTCACGGCAAGAGATGTCGATCCAGGACGTCCGGGCGCCCGGCTCCAGACGCTGTACGCGGGCGCCCTGGCGGACCAGGCCGGTCCGGTCGATCAGGAACGACGGCAGCGTCCAGGGCACGCGATTGATGGTGTAGTGGCCTTCGAGGTGAAAGCTCTCACCGCTGTCGGCCGGGTTGGTGATCCGCAGGTAGGCGCGGCCAGCGGCGGCCGCTCCGGCCTCGTCCAGGATGGGGTATGCTCGCGCTCCGCGCCCGCGAAAGCTGTCGTCGAGATCGGTGGTCAGGAGCAAGAAGTCCAGGTTCCGATTCGCGGCCAGCTCCGGCCCCCCGACGACCTCGAGGCTGAAGCTCGCCGGTCCGGCTTCCAGATCGACCAATTGCGCTTCGGCGACGAGCCCCTCAACCCCGTTTGGGAGGTCGTTCCACGGCCCGTCCGGAAGGTTGAAGAACCACAGCCGGGTCGCATCCGGACGTCCGTACTCGAGGCGAAGCGGCTCGCGACCCGGCTGCTCGACGGCGAGCGCGAAGCGCACGTGGTAGTCGCGGAAGGGGTACTCGTAGCGGGCCCAGAGCTTGTAACGGGCCGTGCGCGGGACCACCGAGTCCAGGCTGGCCAGCGCCCCCTCGGCATCGGCCGGCGCATGCAGCAGCGCCTCGCCGGAGACGTGGCTGGCGCCGATGCTGTCGACCATGTAGTTGCCCTGGCCAACCCCGATTGGTGACCAGCCGGGTCCCTGCGGCGTGAAATCTTCGGCTTCGAGCAGCAGCCGCGTGATCTGGCTGGTCGGCTCTGGCGTCGAGGCGACCGCGGACGTGGGCGTGGCCGTCGCCGCCCCGATGCCTCGGGGCGGTGTTCCGAGCGGTCGAGGCGTTGGAGCTGGGGTCGGTCCACCGCCGCAAGCCGCCAGCAGCCCACCTGGCAGCGCGACGCCGATCGCCAGCGCGCGGCGCAGAAACTCACGACGGGAGCAGCGGCCTGTCAGATTGCTCAGTCTTTCTTCAGCGCCCGTCCCGAAGTACCACCCGAACCCCCGCTTCGGTGACCACAACGAACTGGTTCACCAAACGATCCGCGTAGTTGTCCAGTACCGACTTCAAGACACGGATCTTGCTTGTGGCGCGTTCGTCGGTTAGTCGGAGCAGGATAACGCCTCTATGCGCTAAGCGCTGACGAAACACCAGGTAGCCGAAGTCCTTGTCATTAGTGATGAGGATTCGGGCTTGAGCGACGCTCAGTGCGAGGACTGCCTCATCGCTTGCCCCCCGAGCCTGGTGGAACACTGAAAAGACATCGTGGCCCTGTAGCTCGAGCCACCGCGCGAGGGCCGGTCCGCTGGACTCGTCGACGATGAACCGGACCCTATGACGAATCGAACGCGAGTGGGAGGACCTCGGTGTTGTCTAGCATATCGGCGGCGTAGCGGAGGCAGGCCAGGATGTCGTCGCGGGCGAGACCCTCGTACTCGCCCAGCACTTCTTCGACCGATGCCCCGCTTGCCAGCAGTCCGACGATGTATTGGACAGTCAGGCGCGTCCCCCGAATCACCGGCTTGCCAGCCATGACCTTGGGGTCTACGACGATCCTGTCGACGAGAGCGGTCTGATTCATACCGGCAACTCCAGCGGGCACACAGCCTCGCCGCCGAGGGCGCTGAGGCTCGGTACGCCTGGGCGAATTCTAGCACTCGACCTGGCGCCTCACTTCTCGGCGATGACGAACAGGTAGTCGCCTCGATCGTGGGCGTATGCCTTGATCACGTCGGCGATCCGCCCGGAGCGGATGTCGCGGGCCAGCTGCTCGCACCCGGCGCGGACTTCGGACGGATCGGCCAGCACGGCGAACGTCGAGATGCCGGCCCGGACGCGGGGATCGAGGTACATCTCGGGCCGCTGCTTGCCGCTGTACAGGAAGAGGTCGCGAAGCTCTTCAGCGACCTCGTACTGTGCGCTCCGAACCGACTCGAAGCCAGCCGCCGCGAGCGCTTCTTCGACCCGCTCCGGGCTCGGCATTTGCTCGATCGACTTCTCGAGCGCGGCGGGGAAATACTCATTGAGCCAGTATCCGCGCATCTGCTCTGGGGCCGCAGTGAACAGGACGAAGCGGCCGCGCCCCATCACACGCGACACTTCCCCAAACGGTGAGCCAAGCTCTCGGAAGTGATGGATCGCCAGGGTGCAGATGGCTCCCGAGAAAAGACCATCCGAGAACGGCAGCCGCGCGACGTCCGCGACGAGCCACCTGACCCTTGCCCGCTTGGGGCGCGCCCCCGCGATCATGCGCGCCGACTGGTCCACCCCGCATAGGCGCAGCCCAGCACTGGCCAGCGCGGCCGTGTAGTTGCCTGTCCCACAGGCCACGTCCAGATAGAGCCCAGCGGGCTCGGGGCTGAGGTACTCGATCAGGCGCCGGGCGATCTCCGGGTCAGCGCGCCTGGTCGCATCATAGTTCCCGCCAATCTGGTCATAGAGGGCCATCGCCCTGGCTATGCCCTCACCCCCAACCCCCTCTCCCAAACTTGGGAGAGGGGACGACGCCCGAGGAGCTGAAGCCGCCCCGACACGCCCTCACCCCCAAGCCCCTCTCCCAAATTTGGGAGAGGGGGCAGGGAACAAGTGCGCTTCGCGGGGTGAGGGCGTTGGGGGCCAGCTACCAGCGTGGGCCGAACGGATCGGGAGGCGGGCCGCCGGGCCCACGGCGGGGACCGCCGCCTGGCCCCCCTGGTCCGCCTGGCCCGCTCGGGCCCCTGCGCGGTCCACGTCCGAAGCCACCATCACGCGGCGGTCGACCGTCGCCAGAGCCGCCGTCGGGGCCACCCCGGCGGGGTGGCCCACCGCCGCCAAAGCCCTCGCGTCGGGGCGGGCGATCGCCGGAGCCGCCCTCTCGGCGCGGCCCGCGACCACCAAAGCCGCCTTCTCGCCGCGGTGGGCGGTCGCCTTGTGGCGGACCGTAGCCGCCCTCCCGCCGCGGCGGGCGCCGCTCGAAGCCACGCTCGCCACGCTGGTCGCCGTCGTCGGGGCTTACCTCGACGGGCTCAGTGCTTGGCTCGAGCAGGGCGCGGCGCGAGAGGTTGATGCGGCCCTGTCGATCGATCTCGGTCACCAGCACGGTCACCTCGTCGCCGACGTTGACCACGTCTTCGACGCGCGGCACCCGGTAGTCGGCCAGCTCCGAGATGTGGATCAGGCCCTCTTTGCCGGGCAGGATCTCCACGAACGCGCCGAAGGCCATGAGCCTGGTGACCCTACCCGTGTAGATGCTGCCAGGCTCGACGTCCTTGGTGAGTCGCTCGATCCAGTCGATCGCCTTCTTGGCGTTCTCAGGACTCGTCGAGCCGATCAGGACGGTCCCGTCGTCGTTGACGTCGATCGTACACTTGGTCTCTTCGACGATCTTGCGGATCATCTTGCCGCCGGGACCGATCACGTCGCGGATGCGGTCCGGGTTGATGTGGATCTTGGTGATGCGAGGCGCGTATTCGGATAGCTCGGTGCGCGGCTCGGAGATCGCCTCCATCATTTTGCTCATTATCCACGCCCGGCCCTCGCGCGCCTGCGCCAGAGCGGCCCGCATGATCTCGGTGGTGATGCCGCGCACCTTGATGTCCATTTGCAGGGCGGTAACGCCACGCTCCGTCCCGGCCACCTTGAAATCCATGTCGCCAAGGGCGTCCTCGATCCCCTGGATGTCGGACAGGATGGCGTACTCGCCGTCTCCCGTGCCCGACGTGATCAAGCCCATCGCCACTCCGGCCACAGGCGCCTTGATGGGCACGCCGGCGTCCATCAGGGCCAGGCTGCTGCCACACGCGCTGCCCATCGACGTGGAGCCATTCGAGGAGACCACCTCCGAGACCACGCGTATGGTGTAGGGGAATTCAGTCGTATCGGGCAGGACGGCCAGCAGCGCCCGCTCGGCCAGGGCGCCATGGCCGATGTCACGCCGCGAAGGTCCGCGCATTGGGCGGGTCTCGCCCACCGAGAAGGGTGGGAAGTTGTAGTGGTGGATGTAGCGCTTCGACTCCTCCAGCCCAATGCTGTCGATTCGCTGCTCGTCGCCCTCGGTCCCGAGCGTTGCGACGGAGAGGACCTGTGTCTGGCCGCGCGTGAACAGTGCCGAACCGTGGGTGCGCGGCAGCACGCCCACCTCGCAAGTCACGGGCCGGATCTCCCTCGTTTCACGGCCGTCCGGGCGTCGCCCGCGCTCGAGGATGTTGCGGCGGACCGTTTCCTTCTCAAGCGCCTCGAACGCCTTGCCGACCAGTTTGGGCTCGTAGCGCTCGGCGAGGTGGGCGATCACCTCGCGGCGCAGGTCGCGCGTGCTGTCCTCACGGGTTGCCTTGTCTGGATCGTAGATCGTCTCCTCGAGCCGACTGCCGAGGTACCCTTCGACGGCTCCCCTGAGCTCGGGAGGCGCTTCAGGCACGACGACCTCGCGTTTTGGCTTACCGATCTCGTCGCGCATCCGATTCTGGAGCGCGATCAGCTCCTGCATGGCCTGGTGGCCAGCCTGGATCGCCTCGAGGACCGTCTCCTCAGGAACCTCCTGCGCGCCTGCCTCGACCATCAGGACCGCGTCGGCAGTGCCGGCCAGCATCAAGTCCAGCTCAGAGTAAGCCATCTGCGACATGGTCGGATTGATCACGATCTCGTCGTTGATGTAGCCGACGCGGACCGCGCCGACCGGCCCGTAGAAGGGAATGTCCGAGATCATCAGCGCAGCCGATGCGCCGACGATCGAGCACACGGCCGGATCGTTGACCTGGTCGGCCGAGAGGACCGTCACGATCACCTGGACCTCGTTGCGATACTCCTTCGGGAAGAGCGGACGCAGCGGGCGGTCGGTGAGACGGGCGGTTAGGATCGCCTGCTCGGTGGGCCGCCCCTCGCGCTTGATGAAGCCGCCCGGAATCTTGCCAGCGGCGTACATCTTCTCTTCGAACTCGACCTGAAGCGGAAAGAAGTCGATGCCCTCGCGGGGCTCGTTGGCTGTGGTCGCCGTGGCCAGCACAACCGTCTCGCCGTAGGTCACCAGCACGGCCCCGCCCGCCAAGCCGGCCATGCGGCCATGCTCCAGGGTCATCGCGCGACCGCCGACTTCCGTGGAATAGCGTGAAACTACCATCATTCTCCTCGTCACACAGTTGGACGCCGGGTCCTTCGCGTAGGGGCGGATTTTCCGGGTCCACCCTGGGCGAGGCAAGCCTCGCCCCTACATCGGACCGTTCGGCTAGCGCCGCAGACCGAGCGATGCAATCAACCGCTGATAGCGCTCGTTCTCGGTGCGGCTGAGATACGTCAGGAGGCGTCGGCGGCGGCCGACCATCTTGAGCAGCCCGCGCCGCGAGTGGTCGTCGTGCTTGTGGCGGCTGAGATGGTCGGCAAGCTCTTTGATGCGGTGGGTCAGGATGGCAACCTGGACTTCTGCTGAGCCTGAATCCGTTGGGTGGGTCCGGTACTGCTCGATGACCTCACCCTTCGCCTCCTTCGTCAGGGGCACGCGCGCTCTCCTCCTCTTCCCTGCCGGCCGCCGTTCATCGTTGGCCCGGCCTCAACTCAAAACCTTACAAATCCTGGCGTCGAGTATAGCATCTCCAGTGGGCAGTGGGCAGTGGGCAGTGGGCAGTAGGCAGTAGGCGTCGCTGTCATCCTGAGCGAAGCGAAGGATCCGTGCCCAGGTTGCGGATCCTTCGCTTCGCTCAGGATGACAAGAACGAGCTCAGGATGACAAGAGGGCTCAGGATGACAAGGAGGGGGGCTCAGGACGATAGTGCGGGATCACGATTGCGGGCCCTGCCGAGACTCACTCCGGGCGCGCCATCTCGACCAGCCGGCAGAGAGCGTTGACCATCCGCATGTGATCGGGAGTCCGGCAGCGGATGTGGAGCAGTTTGGGCGAGGCGACAAGCACCGCCAGGCACTTCGCGCGTGAGATCGCCACGTTGAGCCGATTCCGGCTGAACAGGAACTCCAGGTCGCGTGGCAGCTCCTCGCCGCTCGAGGTGGCCATCGAGAAGAGCACGATGGCTGCCTCCTGCCCCTGGAACTTGTCCACCGTCCCAACCCGAATCCCCTCCGGCAGGGCCGCCCGAAGACAGCGGACCTGGGCGTTGTACGGCGCGACGACCAGGATATCGTCCTGGACAAGCGGCCTCCTGCAAGCTCGATCTTCGTAGCTTCCCTCTAGCAGCCGCTCGATCTCCGACCTGATCACGGCGGCCTCCTCCGGCGAGGCCTGCGAATTGCCCTCGTGCGGGACCGGCAGATAGCGCAGCCCCGTCCCCGACAGGCCACTCGATTCCACCGAGCGGCTGGCGCATTCTACTGCCGACTCGAGCCGATCCTCGTAGACGATCTCTGAGATGAAGCGGCACAGGTCAGGGTGCAGCCGTCGGGTATGGTCGAGAAACAGGCCGCGATCCGCGGGGATCGTGGCGTGCTCGCCGAGCAGGTGCTCCAGCACCGACGCGCCGGCCCCGTCCGGGTGTACTCCCTGAGAGACCTGGGCGAGCTGGAGCGGATCGCCGAGCAGGACCAGGTTCCGCGCCGAAGTCCCCATCGCCACGGCGTTCGCGAGGGCGACCTGCCCGGCCTCGTCGACGAACAGGTAATCGAGCGACTCGTCCATGTCCTTGCGCGCGAACAGCCAGGCGGTGCCAGCCACTAACTGGACGTCGGCAGCGGGAGGGAAATCGGCATTACTGGTCGAGCTTTTGATGAATCTCCCAGCGTAGGAGGACTCGGGATTGCTCTGGCTGGCCTTCTTCAGCCCCAGAAACTGGAAGCCTTCCGCGACGGCGACCCGCTCGACCTCGTCGAGCAGGTTGTGGATCGCCTTGTGGCTGTTCGAAGCGACGCCGACGCGGTTTCCCCCGCGCATCAAACGGATGATCAGGCGTGCGCCAACGTAGGTCTTGCCCGACCCGGGCGGGCCCTGGATGAAGAGGTAGCTGGCGTCGAGGTTCGATGCGATCTCCTCCGCCCGCTCAAGATCTACACTCTCCATCTGGAGCGGCTGTCCCTCGCCGATGCCGCGAACGCGAGGTGGCCTCAGGAGTAGCATGTCGCGCAGCGCTCGATACGGACCCGGGCCGTCGACGCCGTCGGCGACGACCTGGCGGGCCAGTCGGCCGAGGGCCGCCCTTTGCTCGGCTGTTTGAAGAGGACTGGGCGGTATCAGCGCGCGCGGGAGTGGCGCGTCCAGCAAGCCCGGGCCGCGCCGAAGCCTGAGAAGACCATGCCCGTCGTCGATGTCGACGATCGTCCCGGCGCTTTTCCCCGTCGTCGGGTCGCAGGCGTCGCCTGGAGCCAGCTTGTGCTCCTGGGTCGGGAAGCCGAGCGTGTGGACGAGCGACCGGCGAGACGGCTCGGGTGGAACGCCATCCACCTCGGTCAGGTCGCCGATCGAGTCCGCCTCTTCGACCAGCTCCTCTGGCGACTTGCTCAGCCGATCGAAGTAGGCCCACCAGACCGGTTTGTCCTCGCGACGGTGGTAATCCAGCAGCTGCGCCATCAGCCAGCGGGCCCGCGCTTCGCGGCTCGGCAGGGCGAGGCTGTCGGCCGGAAATCCCTCGAGCAGAGCCCGCTTGAGCTCCTCGCGCGCAGACGACTCCTGCTGCGCCTCTTCGCTCGGCGGCCGCTGCTCAGGCGGCTGCCACTTGATCTGGCAGGCGTACTGGCGCTCCGCCTCTGGCGTCAGCCTTAGGAGCCAGTCCCGAAGATGGGCGGTCGACTCACAGTCGGCGCGGTTGTACTGCTCGAGCTCGTCCAGTTTGCTCTGGTCCTGGCTGTCGAGCCACTCCTCGTACGCGACGATCGAGTCGGCGCCGTCGGTAACGCTCGTGGCGCGCGGGTGCGACATGTAGAAGGCCTCGAGCTTCTTGATCGAGTAGCTCGGCTGCGAGATCCGAATCGCCTGGCGGACGACGGCGTACAGGTCCACGAGCCTCTCCTCGCGCAGCAGGCGGTCGATCTCGTCCTCGCGCGTGCCATGCTGGCCCATCAGGCGCTTGAGCGCCGTGGGCTCGTAGTGCGCATAGTGGTAGACGTGGAGGTCCGGAGACCGCTCGAGCCGCTCGAGGGCGAAATCGACGAAGCCTTCAAACGCGGCCCTCTCCTCCGCGCGGTTGTGGGCCCAGAATGCTCGGTACTGGCATTGGCCGGCCTCCCTCCAGGCGACGCCGAACAGGTACTCCAGGCCCCCCTCATGAAACGGGTCGCCCTCCATGTCGAAGAAGAGGTCGCCAGAGGACGACGGCGGCAGCAGCGCCAGTCCGCGGAGCGGCTCCGGCTCGAGCAGTTCGTAGTGATGGCAGCCCGTGACTCGACGCTCATGCTGCAAGCGCGCCTGCTGACGCAGGTTGGCGAAGGTCCTCTGAACCATCCGCGGGACCGAGCTAACGGCGGACGCCGTGGCCAGCTCCGCGACCTTTGTGATCCCGGCCGCCTCGAGTCGGACGACGTGGTCCCGTCTGATGTTCGCCACCAGGCTCAGGTGGTCGTCCGTGAGCCTTCGGCCGTCGCAGACGGGCGACCAGGGGCAGATCGCGCAGTGCTCAACCGGATGCGGATACGTCGTCGAGCCGCTCTCGAGCTGCTCGAGGAAATGCGCTTTGATCGTCCGGTAATAGGCCGCGAAGTCGGCCAGGACGAACGTCCTCCGCTCGCCGGTGCCGAGCACGGCGTGAATGTGGCGCGGCGTTTCGCCCTGGAGGCGAGCCACGTGTTCGCTGTAGAAGCAGAGCTGAAGCAGGTAGTAGGGCTTGACCCTGCGAGCCAGCTTCGTGTCGGCAACTTCGTAGCTCCAGTCGCCGAGATTCGACGCACCGTCTACCCGCAGCAGAAAATCCGCGATCCCCAGCCAGGGCTGGTCCAGGAAGACCGCCTGGTAGATCACCTCGGATCCGCCGCGCATCGCTTCGATGGTCTCCTTCGCGGCGGCTACGACTTCCGCCAGGCTCGGGCCGGGCCCTTCGATCTCGACGACCCGCTTGCCGGCCCCTTCGAGCGACCGCAAGTAGGCTCGCTCGTGCTCGTCTCCCTTTCGGGCGACGAGCTCGGCCGACGCGCTTCGCGGGGGCCGGTCCGGCATGTCTCCCAGAGCGACCGCCAGGTCGAGCCGCGTCAGGTGCGGGCACTCGAGAAAGTTGTTCAGGTCGGAGGCCGAGAAGATCAAACGACCATCGAGGATTCGCATGGATCGGCTTCCACCTACCTCCGGGAGTAACCATGGACTGTCAGCCCACCGGAGATGGCCCTCACCCCCCGGCCCCCTCTCCCTCTCGGGGGAGAGGGGGAGCGAACGCTACACCGATCTCTTCGATGAGGCCCGGTAAGTTCGACCCGGCCGGCCGACAGGCGCATGAAGTTTGACACTCGGCCTGTTCCGCGGTTGAATAGTCTAGCCCAGACGAACTGCCTTCTCGGCGCGCGGCGGTCGGCCGTATGATTCGGCCTCATGGGAGGCTACGCCTGAGGTGCGGCGCGTGGTCGCGCCGCTCGTGGTCGTGCTCGCGGGCCTGGTGTTGGGCGGCCTGCTGGCCGAGATCGGGGCACGGGTGTTCTGGGCGAAGCAGTCCGAGGAATTGCTGCCGCTCAGCTACAGCCATGATGACTTGCGTCGGATCGAGATGGGCGACGCCTACATCCGATTCGACGCGGACCTTGGGTGGAGCCCCCGCCCCGCCGTGCGGCGCGAAGGCGATGGCGTCACCTACCAGACCAACAGCGCCGGGATGCGCGCCGAGCGCGAGTACGCTCTGCAGCCTCCGGCTGGAGCTCGCCGCCTGGCGGCCTTCGGCGATTCGTTCACCCACTGCGACGAGGTCGGCTACGCCGACTGCTGGACCGCGGAGCTGGAACGAGCCTGGCCAGGGACCGAGGTCCTCAACTTCGGCATGCCGGCCTCTGCGCCTGACCAGGCCTGGCTGAGATACCGGCGCGATGGCCGGCCGTATCGCCCGTGCGCTGTCCTGATCGGCTACTTCGTCGAGAACATCAATCGAGTGGTCAATCGCTTCCGGCCGTTCTATTCACCCGAGACCGGCATCGTGCTGAGCAAGCCGCGCTTCGTGCTGGACGGCGATGGCCTGGCGCTGCTGCAGAATCCGGCCAGCCGGCCGGACCAACTGGACGACCCGCGCTGGGTCGAGCAGGTCCTTGGACCGAGCGACTACTGGTACTTTCCCGGCACGTTCGTCGCCAACCCGTTCGACTTTCTCGAGGCGGTCCGATTGGCACGAACCGATGCATACCGCCGTCTGCGACGGTCGAGCCTGCGTGGCGACGAGCGATATCCGCTCTATCGAGAGGAAGAGCCGTACCAGGTCGCCGGGCGGGTGCTTGTCCAGTTCGCGCGCGAGGTCCAGGGCGATGGCGCGACACCCGTGGTGCTCATGTTCGGCGGCCGCCGAGACCTGGGTGACGTCGCCTCCCGCGGGGGCGAGAAGCTGTACGCGCCGCTCCTGGATTGGCTGGCTCGTGAGGGCATCCCGGCCCTCGACGTGGGCGAGCGGCTGATTCGCGACGCGCCACGAGGCGGCTTCGATTCGCTGTTCACGAGCGAGGGACACTACCGTGGCTCCGCGAATCGGATCGTCGCGGCTACCCTCGCCCGCCAGCTGCCCGGCCTGGCGAGCGCGACGTGCGGCGGCTGAACCCGCCGAGCCTGCTTCCTGTAGGCCGTAATTGACCGCGGAGGGCGCGGAGGACCGCAGAGGATCAGGTGTTTCCTTTGCGGGCCTCCGCGTCCTGCGCGGTAAGATTCGTCGCCGGCATTCGGGCCCGCTAGCGCAGCTCGATCTCGGACACGGCACCTGGCATGACGTCGAGCTGGGCCGAACGCGGCTCGGCCAGGGACGGGTGGCGGACTGTCAGAGCGTAATGGCCCGGCGGAGCCACGGCGAGGCCATAGACTCCGTTGCCGTCGGTCTCGCCACCAGAAACGGCCGGTCCGCCGACCTCGACTCGTGCCCCATCGAGGCCGGGCGCACGCAGCAGGATCGAGCCGTTCTGGGGCGTGGTCTTCCAGCCCATCGCCGGCACGGACACGGGAGCGGGGAATGGCGGCGCCCAGTCATTAGCCGGAACTGGCGAAGCGAGGGCCGCCCAGACATCGAGGTCGGCGACCTCAGGCGGGTCGCCGTCGCCGGACGGTCGGCGGGTCGCCCCATACGAGTACAGCGCGACGCCCGAGACCCGCGTCCCGCCCGCGGCGGACGCTAGCGCGCGCCGCAGCTGATTGATGCTCTCGGCCGGAGTGTTGAGATACAGGGCGATCCCTGGCGCCATCTGGCGGCCGTAGGCATGCTCTCGCTGCCAGGCGACCCAGCGATCGAACCAGGCGCCCTGAGGTGGCACCGACTCGCGGTAGTAGTCCATTGGGATAGCCAGGTCCAGGATTCCCTCTTCGAGCCAGGCTCGCCAGTCCTGGAACACCGCGCTGTAGGCGGCCGTCTTCGACCAGTCGGCATCGCTAGCAGGTCCGGCTCCCCAGGGGATCACCGCCGCGCTCACCTTGAGCTGCGGCTTGGCCGCTAGCGCGCCCAGGCAGATCCGACGCACCAGTGCCGTCACCTGGTCGCGCCGCCACTGCGACCACTGGGGATCGCGCCGGTCTGGCACGCCGTCGCGTCCGTAGCGGGCGTTGAAGCGAGCGACGCTCGTCTCGTTGTAGCCCCAGCTATGGTCCGCGCTCCCCTCCGGATAGCGAACATAGTCGAGGTGCAGACCGTCCAGGTCGTACTCGCGGACCAGGTTGAGGGCCACATCGGCCGTGTAGCGGGCGACTTCGGGATGGCCCGGGTCGAGGAAGTAGCCGTTCGCCCAGGTCTCGCCGTCGTCGCGCCGCAACAGCCAATTGTCCCTTCCGGGAGCATTCGGGCCATGCCGGTTGAAGACGTGGCTGGGATCGCGCGGCGGACGGTCGCGTTCGTTCCACACCGCGTACGTGGCGATCCAGGCGTGGACCTCGAGCCTCGGCAACCCGTTGTGGGCTCGATCGATCAGGTAGTCCAGGGAGTCGAACCCGGGCGCCAACGACGCGTCCTCTGTCCGCGGCTCCAGGCTGCGGCTGTAGTAGGAGTCGCCCCGCCGACGGACCTGGACGATCACAGCGTTGAGGTTGGCTCGGCGAGCATCCGCCAACAGGCGGTCCACCTGGTCAGCAGTCTTCACGCCATCGTGGAAAGCGTCCACCCACAGGGCACGGAACTCCGGCCCCGCGCCGAACAGTTGGGCCTCGGCGCGCGGCGCAGCAAATGAGACCAGCGCCGCAATCAATGCCAGCCCAACCAGCGCCAACGTAGTTCGCCGGCTCGCCAAACCGCTCTCCCTGGTGCTCTAGGCTGCGATTACCTATGCCTGTCATCCTGAGGACTCATGGGCCTTCGGCCCGCCCCGAGCGAATGAAAGTTCATTTTCGTGGGAGCGAAGCGAAGGATGACAACGTGGCCTCAGGATGACAACGTCGCTTCGGGGCGACAGCGTGGCCGGTGGTCGACCAGCATGGCTGGCTCGCGGCGGAACAGGCTGCCTTTCCGGTCCAACGTTCGAGCCGACTGTCGGTCGCGGCAGCCCGTGCCCCGCCCGGCTCCCAACTGACCGCTCGCCCCTGTCCCTGACCCCGTCTCCTACCCCTCCCACAGCAGGAGGCAGTGCTCGGGAGCAACCTCCAGGGTAACCAGCTCGCCGCTGGCGCAGCGGGCAGCGCCTGGGACGTTCTGTTCCTCCACGGTAACCGCTTCGCCCGACGAGACCTCGGCTGCGTAGCGGATGTACGAGCCGAGGTACACGACGTCCGTTACCTTGGCGCGCAGCTCGTTGCGGTCCGTCCCTGGTCCGTGGGCCTCACCGCGAGCCGCCCGCAGGTGCTCAGGACGGATCATCAGAAGGACGTCTTCGCCGCGCTGGCCGGCGTCAGGCTGGCGCGCCCACAGCTCTGTCCCGTCGCGTAGGATGACGCGCGCCAACTTGTTCTCGACAGAGGCGAGGCGGCCCCGAAGAAAGTTTGAGGTGCCGATGAACTCGGCCACAAACGGCGTCCGCGGCTGCTCGTAAATCTCGGCTGGCGGCCCGACCTGCTCAATAACGCCCTGGTCCATGACCGCGATCCGATCGGACATCACGAGCGCCTCACCCTGGTCGTGAGTCACGTAGACAGCTGTGATGCCCAGTTCGCGCTGGATGCGCTTGATCTCCAGCCTGAGACTCTCCCGTAGCTTCAGGTCAAGGTTGGAGAGCGGCTCGTCGAGCAACAGCACGGTCGGCTCCGTGACTATGGCTCGCGCCAGTGCAACTCGCTGCTGCTGGCCGCCCGATAGCTGCGATGGCCGGCGCGCGCCCAGCCCGGGCAGCCGGACGATCTCGAGCACACGGTCCACCCGCCGGCCGATCTCGGAGCTGGGCACCTTGCGCATCTGAAGACCAAAGGCAATGTTCCCGGCGACGGTCATGTGCGGGAACAGCGCGTACTGTTGAAACACCATCGCCGTGTCCCGGCGGTATGGCGGCAGATGCTCCACCCGTCGACCGCCAAGCAGCACCTGGCCCTCGTCCGGACGCAGGAAACCGGCGATCACGTTGAGCGTAGTCGTCTTGCCACAGCCCGATGGGCCTAGCAAGGTCAGGAACTCACCGCGGGCTACCGCAACCGAGACGCCGCGTACCGCGAGCACGTCCCCAAAGCGCTTGGTGACACCGATGAGCTCTACGTCGGGGGCCACCATCTTAGCGCTCTTGCTGGTAGATGAACTCGCTCACGCGCGCGAAGCGCTCGCCGACCGCGATCAAGGCCAAGACGATCGCAATGGTCACAACGGCCACCGCCGACACGGCCGGGTCGAAGCGCGACTCCACCTGGCCCAGGATCGCTATGGGGATCGGGACGTTGCCCGGGCGGCCGAGGAACAGCGAGATCGGCACGTCGTTGAACGAGACGATAAAGGCGAAGACCGCTCCCGCGAACACGCCGTTCTTGATCAGCGGGAGCGTGACCCGCCAGAAGGTCTGGAGGGGGCTTGCGCCCAGGTCCTGAGCTGCCCACTCCAGTCGGGGGTCGAAGCCGTGCAGGCTCACCATCACGGTTCGGACGGCGTACGGCAGTGTGACGACCACGTGGCCCATTAGCAGGGCCGGAAAGCCGAGCACGTCACCCAGCCCCGCCAGCTTGAAGAACTGAAGCAGCGCGGCACCGGTCACGATCTGAGGCAGGATCAACGGCGAGAGCAGGACCGCCAGGAATGCCTCCCGACCACGGAAGCGACCGCGATGGACTCCGAGCGCGGCGAGCGTCCCGAAGACGGTCGCCGTGATGGCGGTAGCGGCCGCTAACCGTAGGCTGAACCAGGTCGGGACCATCCAGCGCTCGCTCAGCGCCGCCACCCACCAGCGGGTCGAAAACCCCTCCGGCGGAAAGCGCAGGTACTGGCTCGAATTCACGGACGACAGAAAGACAACTACGATCGGCGCCGCCACGAAGGCGAGCACCAGGACCAGCACGCCTCGATACAGCACGCTGGGTATCAGTCGCTCTACCCGCGCTCGGGCCGGCCCAACGTACCCGGAGCCGCCCATCCTCGTGCTGCCTACTGCCTGCTGCCTACCGCCCACTCGCTCCGCGCTCACACGACGACCGCCCTGCCGCTCGACGCCGAGGCGCGTCCGGTTACCCAGATGACCAGCAGCGAGATCACCAGCACGATAACCACGATCGCACCCGCCAGCGGCCAGTTGAGCAGGAACAACATCTGGTCGTAGATCTGGGTCGCGGTGGTGTGGACGGTGCGGCCGCCAAGGATCCGGGGCGTTGCGAACGCACTGAGCGTCAGCGCGAAGGTGAGCGCGAAACCGGTCACCAGCCCGGGCATGGTCAGCGGCAGGGTGACTCGTCGAAAGGCCTCGAATCGACCTGCCCCCAGGTCCTGGGCGGCGAGCTCCAGGTTCGGGTGGACCGACTGAAGGCTGGCCACGATGCTGAGGATGCTGTAGGGCAGGTACACGTGCACCAGGCCAATGAAGACGCCGGTGTAGTTACGGATCAGCGTGACCGGGCCGAGCCCAAAGAACCCCAAGAACTGGTTGACCAACCCCTGCGGCTCGAGCAGCACCAGCCAGCCGTACGTCCGCACCACGACGCTTGCCAGCAGCGGCATCAGCACCAGCATCAGCACCGCGCCCTTCCAGCGCGATCGGCTGCGGACGAGGAAATAGGCGACCGGGTAGCCGATGATCACCGTCAGCAGCCCGACCCCGACTGCCAGGTAGAGCGTCCGCAACAGGATATTGAGATAGAAGTCGTCGGTCAGGAACTTGATGTAGTGCTCGAGCGTGAAGCCGGGGTAGATGACGCCGTCGCGGTACTCGAAGACGCTGAAGGCCAGCATGATCGCGTCCGGCACGAAGCACAGCACGACCAGGTACACCAGGGAGGGCGTCAGGAGAAGGAACGGTCGCATGCCAGCGGTAGGGGCACGGCATGCCGTGCCCAGGGCAGGGAGGGCACGGCATGCCGTGCCCCTACAGGGTTAGCGCGCCATGATCCGTTGGGCGCGCTCGGTCCAGGCCGGGCGGTTCTTGGCGATGTAGTCGTAGTCGGGCGGCCCCATCTTCTTGATGTCTTCCTCGCTCGTAATGTGCCGCTTCTTGAACTCCTCCGGGAAATCCAGGTCGCCTCGGCCTGGCCCGACGGTGTAGCCGAGCGCCCAGGAGCGCTGGATCTCCTTGCTCAGCCAGAAGTCCACAAAGCGATAGGCGTTCTCCACGTTCTTGGCGCCCTTGGGGATGATCAGCGAGTTGACCAGCGGGATCGAACCCTCCTTGGGGATCAGGAAATCGTAGGGCAAGCCCTGGTCCACGTAATAGTGAGCGCGGCCGTCCCAGTACGGCATGGCCCAGACGTCGCCCCGCTCCATGAAGACGACGGCCTGGGTCGACTGCTGCGGCCAGTCGAGCAAGTTGTCCTTTAGCCTATCGAGGGCCTGGAAGCCGGGCTCGACGTTCTCCAGGCTCCCGCCGTTGAGCCTGGCCGCCATGATCATGTGGTAGACGCCCAGGATGTTGGCGAACTGGAAGGTGAGCACGTGGCCCTTCAGCTTCGGGTCCCACATGATCTCCCAGGAGGTAGGCGGGGGATCGACCTTCGCCTTGTGGTACATCAGCGACATGTACTGGATCTCGTAGGGGACGCCGTAATTGCCGACCAGCATGCGCATGTCGGGATAGAAGGACTTGAGGTTCGGCGTGTTGGTCTCGTTGATCTCGAGCAGCAGCCCCTCCTTGGCGCCCTGGATCGCCTCCTGGGCGGTGACTGCGTCCACGTCCCAGCCGGGATCGCCACCTGAGGCGCGGATCTTGGCGTAGTCCTCGGCCGCCGAGCCGCTCGGGTCGTAGATGATCTTGATGCCCGTCTCTCGCTCGAATGGCTCCTTGATGTACTTGTTGAAAATGTCCTCGTACTCGGCAGAGTATGCGTTGACGATCACCTCGCCGCTCCCCTTTGCGACGGGCTTCGCCGCCTCTGTCGGCTTGGCGACCGGGGCGGCTGTGGCCGCAGCGGGCTTGGGCGCCTCAGCCGCTTTTGGCTCCGCCACCGGCGCGGCGGCTTTGGGCGGCTCGGCCTGCCCTGACGGAGGAAGGGTCGGCTTGGCCGCTGGCTGGCCGCTCGGCGCGAAGCCCCCGCACGCAAGACCGAACTGGGAGATGATCAGCGCAAAGGCCAGGATCGCACTCCGCCGTCTCATGTCCTCGACTCCCTTCGGCGCTCAGGTGTCTGAGCCACGCGCCAATTCTAGAGCGTTCGCCCGTCTCCGACCTAACTCATCGCGCACGACCCGGCCGCCTTTCATCACCAGCTGCACCCCGCGCTGGAGCACCGTGATGTCGTCCAGAGGGTTCCCGTCGACGACGATCAGGTCGGCCAGTTTGCCCACGGTCACGCCGCCTACTCGGTCGCCCAGCCCGACCAGGTTCGCCGACTCGCTCGTGCCGCAGACCAGCGCTCGCTCGGCTGACAGCCCATGCTCCACCATCAGCGCTAGCTCGAGCGCGTTCGCGCCGTTCGGCATCCGAGAGGGGGCGCCGCAGTCGCAGCCCATCGCCATCTTCAGGCCGAATTCGAGAGCCAGCTTGAAGGCCCGAGCGTGCTGCTCGGCTACGGCCTCGGCGCGTTCGATTCGCCATGGCTCGGCAAGGCGCATCTTTGCGTAGTAATGGCCCGGGCCGAAGGTCGGTACGTAGTACATGCCCTTGTCCTTCATCCGGGTCGCTTGCTCCTCGTCCAGGAAGTGGCCGTGGTCAATCGAGTCGACTCCCGTCTCGACGGCGTTGCGAATGGCGCCCAGGCCGATGGCGTGGGTCATCACCCGCAGGCCCGCCTTGTGCGCCTCGTAGACCGCCGCTTTGGCCTGCTCGACGCCGAACTGCTCCGCGTCGACCGGCAGGCCGGCCGTTGCCACGCCGGCCGACATCACCAGCTTGATGCTGTTCGCGCCGCGTTTGACGTGCACGCGGACCGCTTCACGCACCTCGTCGACGCGGTCGGCGACGATGCAGGTCTCGTGCATGTGGCCGCCGGGCGTCGTGATCCCGCGTCCGCTGCCTATGATTCGCGGGCCGGGCAGCAGCCCGAGGTTGACCGCGTCGCGAATGTCGAGGTCCAGGTAGTCGCGTGAGCCGGGGGTGCGGATCGTCGTGATCCCGGCCATCAGCGTTCGGGTCGCCGCCTCGGCCGTCCGAATGGCCGCGACCCCGATCAGCTCGTGCTCGCAGCCGGGAAAGTAGTCGCCACCGCCAATATGGACGTGGCTGTCTACCAGACCCGGCATCAGCGTGCGCCCGGCCAGAAAGAAAATCTGAGCTCCCGGAGTCACCGGGTGCGCCAGGTTGCGTCCGATGGCGGCGATTCGCTCGCCTTCCACGAGCACGTCGGTCCGCTCGGCGTACCCGCCGAGCCCGTCGATCACCAGCCCGTCCTTAAAGAGCGTTGCGGTTGGGCCTTCGAGGACGACCAGACGTGGCATCGCGCCGATGATTCTCGATCCGGGAGGAAGCCGCTACGACCGGGCGCCTCGCGCTTGCGCCACGGACTCGTGGAGACGCTCCGGTCGAAACGGCGCCAGCCGTGAGTCAGGGGTGCCGCCGATGATCTCGGCGGCGACGATCCGCCCCAGGAGCGGGCCCAGCGTGATGCCGCTGTGAGTCACGACCACGTAGTGGCCATCGGACCCGGCCGGGCCGACGGCTGGCAAGCCATCCTTCGGGATCGGCCGCGTGCCGATGCGGGCCTCGACGATCGTTCGGCCGCCCAGGCTCGGGACCAGCTCAACTGCCCGCCGCAGCAGCTCGGAGCAACCGGCCAAGTTGACATTGACGACCGTGTCGCGCGCCAGCTCGCGGTCGATCTCTTCGACGTGGAGCATCACTCCGCCGCCACTGTCCGGCCGCAGATGGACATTCGGCGCGTGGACGACTCGCGAGACGACGGGCGGCCCGGCCGACGTGATCGCCAGCAGTCCGAGCGTGTTGGCGAGCGGCACATCGCCGCCGGCCAGGCGCGCGACGGCATCCGCGTGCTGGCCGGCACAATTGACCACCACGTCGGCGGCGAATCGGTCCCCATCCTGCGTCCCTACGCCCGCCACGCGCCCGCCCGCCGACTCGATCCGTGCCACCTGGCGACCACCGAGCACGCGCCCGCCGCCTCGCTCTATCGCCCCCGCCAGCGCTCGAGCCAGCAGCTGCCCGTCCACCCAGCCCTCCTCGGGGAAGTAAGCGATCGAGCGACCCTCGTCGCGGTCGAGCGCGAGCCGCGGCTCCAGCTCCCCGAGGACGCGCTCGGGGGTAAGCCACTCAGCAGCGTAGCCCCATTCCTGGAGGCGAGCTACCCTCTGGCGCAGCTTCTCCCGGCCGGCGTCGGTGGCCGCCCAATCCAGGTTGCCACCGCCATGGTACCATCGGCCTCCAAGCTCGTCGGCCAACGCCCGGTGCTCACGCATGCCGGCCACGTTCAGATCGTGGTACTCGCGGGGCTGCTTGTCACCCGAGTTGAGCCAGGCAAAGCTGGAGCCCGAGGTCCCACTGCCCGGCTCGCCGGCGTCGAGAACCGTCACTCGAGCCCCCGCCTGGGCCAGGCGAAACGCGACCGACCCCCCAACCGCCCCAGCCCCGATCACCACGACTTCGTTCGGCAAGTTGGAACCCTCCCCAGCCCTCCCCGAAGCGGAGAGGGAAGCTCAATCAGCCGGCCGTCTCTGCCAGGCCCAGCGGAAGGTTATCCTAGTTCAACGGCGACCAGCCTAGCGACTACCCTGGGCTGCAGCAAGCGGCGAGCGTGCGGAGGAGCACGATGGCGAGTCTGGTAGTCCAAGGCGGCGCCGTCGTGACGGGCGACGGCGAGACGATGATCTCGAATGGCGCGCTGCTCTTGGAGGGCGAGACGGTCGCCGACGTCTTGACCGGGCCGCCGCGTCCCGACCTGATCGCCAGCGCCGACGTGGTGCTCGACGCGGCGGGCGGCGTGATCATGCCCGGCTTCGTCAACAACCATGCCCATGCCCTGACGGCCGGGCCTCGGTTCGCCAGCGGGGCCCCGAGCGTCGGCCTGGAACAGGCGCTGAGAAACCTGGACCGTCACCTGCTCGAAGGCACGACCAGCCTGATGAACGCCTGTGGCTTCTGCACTGCCGACGAAGTGGCCCAGGCCGATCGGCTCCACCCGATCAACGTTCGGCCTGCCACCATCCACACGCCCCTCAACCTGCGCGCCGCGGAGATCGCCGATGGCTCCGGCCTGGCCGAGCGCCACAAGCGCATGACGATGGCCGAGATGGTCGAGCGCGGGGCGGTGGGGATCGGCGAGGTCGGGGCCGGGCATACCCTGGCCGGCGGCGGGGCCGACTACATGTACATCCCGGCCCGAGTAAAGGCGGCGACCGGGCGCGATATCCAGCGCGACCAGGCGGCCATCCTCAAATACGCCGTCCTCGGCCGGTACGCCGATCCCTCCCAGTACGACGCCGCTCGCGTGCAGCAGGCGCTCGAGCAGATCGGCCTGGCCGACGTACTAGCCCCGGAGGCGGCCCGCGAACTGATCGAGGAGGTCGTGCTGCCAGCCTTCGGCACCGCGCTGGAGGGGCTGCCTGAGGCCGGCGAGTACGGGCGGCGCTTCGGCCTGCCGGTCATGGTCCACAACTCCGCTCCGTCGGCGCGGGTCGTCCTCGAGCTGGCCCAGGCGGGCACAGACCTGGTGGCCGGCCACTCCAACCACGGCACGTTCCTCCAGGACGAGGCCTGCGAGCAGGCTCGCTCGCTGCGGGCGCTGGGCGCGAAGGTCGACATCTCTACGCTGGGCGTCTTTCGTGGGCCGCAGGAAGAAGAGCAGCTCTTCTGCCGGATGATCCGCGAAGGCCTGGTGGACACCATCTCGACCGACTACAACGCCGGCGACCACGATCCGATGCCGCTGGCCATCGAGCGCTGCTTGAAGTCCGGGGCAGCCACGCTGCCCCGTTTAGTCGCGTTGGCCACCCGCAACGTCGCCAGCGCCTTCCCGAAACTCGCGCCGAACCGCGGCGAGCTGGCCCGCGGCCGCGTAGCGGACATCGTGGTGACCGACCTGCCGCGGATCTCGAACGTTCGCCACGTGGTGGTTGGTGGACGAGTCGTCGTCAGCGGCGGTGCGCTGGCAAGGGGATAGCGAGAAGACGCGTCCCGTCCTCAACGGGGGCCGGGATAACGTTGCTTTAGGAGGACCCCATGCGACGCTTCACCGTGTTGCTCAACCCCGAGCCGGAAGACGGGGGCTATTCTGTACTCGTCCCCTCACTTCCGGGCTGTGTTACTCAGGGCGACACCGTCGAAGAAGCACTGGCCAACGCTCGCGAGGCCATCGAAGGGCACGTGGCGGTCATGCTGGCTCACGGCGAAGAAGTTCTGGACGAAGTGATCCCGCCTTCCGTCGTAACGATCGAGGTACCCACCGCCGATTAGGTGCCAGCCGCCCGGTGACCCGCTCGCCGACCGTCGCGGCGAAGCTGGTGCTGCCCACAAGGGGATTCGAAGCCTGGTCTGCGCGTTGAGAGCTCGGCATGGTGGTCCTCTAGACGGCGGACCGACTGACCCCACGTGGCTCGATTAGCTCTCCGCCAGTTGAAACAGGCCATGGCGGTCCCAGAGCACGAGACCGCGTATCCTTGCAAAGGCCCGTGCATCAGCGGTGAAACCACTGGGGCAGACCACAACGCCACGTACGCCGGTTTGCAAGCTCGGGAGCGCCCCATTGAGCTCCCTGACGACCGGCACGCCGACCGGGTTAGACTGGTTTTTGCACTGTATGTAAAGCACTGACTCTGCGCCGACATCGTCAAAGCGTCGGGCAATGAGGTCGACCCCGCCGTCGCGCGAGAGCGGGGTGCTTTCAACGTGCCAGCCCTTCCGCTGCAAGAGCCCTCCAACATATTGCTCGAACTCGGGGCCACTCATTGTCGCGAATTCAGGTACGGCCCGCGCGTTTCCAGGCGAAGTCTTCGCGCCCTGCGGTGGAATCATCCCGAACAGGCCAAACAGTTCTTCGCTGGTAAGCGCTGATCGGAGGTCGATCGTCACGTCGTCGACCAACTCGTCGAACAGCAGTTGCTTACTACGAAGAATCTCGTCTATCCGCTCCTCAATTGTCTCCTCACAAACGTACTTGTACACATGGACGGGCGACGACTGCCCTAGACGGTGGCTACGATCTTCGGCCTGATGCTCGACCGCGGGATTCCACCACCGATCGAAGTGGAACACGTATGAGGCCTCTTGCAGATTCAGGCCCTGACCACCCGCGCGCAAGGAGAGTACGAGAACCTTCCGCGCCTGGTTCTGCTTGAATTCTCGTATGATTTCTTCTCGTTGCTGCGGCGATACATCACCGGTGTATAGGAGTGGTTGATACATCTCAAGCTGGGCGGCGATTGCGCGGGCGCCGTGCTTCTCGTCGGTGAACTGCGAAAATACGAGTGCCCGATGCCCCTCCGATTCCAACGTGGCTAGTCGCTGGCTGAGATCATCGAGCTTGGCTGACTGCCCGCTTGACGGGCAAAAGTTACAGGTCTGTTTTAGCCTCATGATGAGTTCGAGGACATTCTCAATCCGGACGCTCTCACCCCGCTCGCGTAACTGGAAGACGCCGTCCCGCTCAGCCCGGTCGTAGCTCTCGCGTTGCGGCCCGGTCAACGGCAGCACAATCTGGCTCACGACCTTCGGGGGCAGCTGAGGCAGCACATCGATCTTCCTGCGTCGGAGCTGTAGAGCCTTGTGCCTGTCGAGTAGGGCAGGGCCAGGGAAAAGTCTTTGGGGCAGGTCGCCATCCCCCATAGCGCAACAAAACTCGAGAATCGAGGCCAGGTCATCCAGACTGTTCTCCAGGGGAGTTCCGGTTAGCGCCCACGCGCGCCGGCGCCGGAGTCGTTGGCACTTGCGGCTGACGTCGGCCTCAGGATTCTTGATCCTCTGGGCCTCGTCCAGTATGACGGCATCCCAAATTCTGCGGCGAGGGGGTGACTGCGGATTCTCCGTGAAATCCTCCCGAACGGTCTCGTAGCTGGTCAGGTACACATGAGCAGGGGCCGCCCACTGCCACGCTCGTTCGCCCCCGCTACCACGGATGGTGGAGATTCGAAGTTCAGGCGCCCAAAGATGCAGCGCTTTCCGCCACTGGCCAACGAGGCTCGCAGGAACCACCAGCAGGCTGCATTCAACCCGACTTTGAAGGGCGAGGATCCGAAGAGCGGCTACGGCCTGGATCGTCTTGCCGAGCCCCATGTCGTCGGTCAGGAGCAGTGCGTCACGAGCGAGCAACTCTCTGATGCCCTCGATCTGATACCCGAACAGCACCCCCGGCCACTCAATTGGACCGAGCTCCGAAAGCAGCAGGTCCGTGGGAGGCTGGAGCACATACGCTAGTCGCTTCCAAAGGGGGACCTGCGCCTCTCGCGCTAGTGACTCCGATCCCTGAACCGTCGGCTGCCCGTTCGGAGCTAGCCGACGTGAACGACTTGGCTCGTCCGCCGAGATGCGCCGGGCAAGGACGACACTGCCGGCCGAGTCGCTGATCGCCAGGCGGACACTTGTATCCAGGCTGGTTGCGGGTTGGCACCACCACTGAGCGGTGAGGCACAGCGGCTCGGAGGTAGATTCCGCATCCCGCACGGTCAGGCGCTCGGGAGCCGAGGCTCTAGGGGAGGGAACTGCGACCCCTCTCGCCAGATCGGTTCTCAGGCGAACCGGGCGTGGGAAGACACCCAGCCAGCGGACACGCGGCTCCTGAGTGGCGTTTGCCTCTGTCCACCAACTGCCGCTCATGCCTGGCGCCCGTGCTCGACTTCGGATGGGTAGACT
>DASPXK010000152.1:0-7547 GCA_035637315.1 Chloroflexota bacterium | reverse complement strand
GGTGAGGGATCGCCGCGCACCACCCTCAAGATAGCCCGGCGAATGTCCTTTGCCGACGGGATCGTGAGGTTGCGCAGCGCGGTCGCAGACGGGACCGGCACTGGGGGCGCGCCGACCCGCGCGATCGGGGCTCGCAAGGCGTCGAAGGACCGCTCAGCCACCGTCGCGGCCACCTCCGCTCCCACCCCGCCCACCTTCCAGGCCTCGTGCGCAACTACTAGCCGGCCCGTCTTACGGACCGAGGCCAGGACCATCTCCTGGTCCCAGGGTGCCAGGGTGCGCAGGTCGATCACCTCCACCTCGACGCCCTCTTTCGCCAGCGCTGCGGCGGCCTCGATGGCTCGGTGGACCATCCATGCCGTGGCTACGACCGTGACGTCGCGGCCAGGCCGCGCCACTCGGGCCGGGCCGATCGGGACCAGATGGTCCCCGTCGGGCACCTCGTCGCGCATGGCATGATACAGGTACATCTGCTCGAAGACCAGGACCGGCTCGTCGTCGCGGATGGCGGCTGCCATCACTCCCCAGGCGTCGGCTGGAGACGCCGGCATGACAACCTTCAGGCCCGGGACGTGTGTGAACCAGGCCTCGTAGCTCTGAGGATGGCCGCGATACGGGCCATCCCCGACTCGGGTCCGAATGGTGACCGGCACGCGTGCCTCGTCCGCGGTCATGTAGCGCAGGTTGGCTGCCTGAAGCACGATCTGGCTCATGGCGCAGGGCAGGAACTCGCCAAACGCCACCTCCACAATCGGGCGCTTGCCCTGGAGCGCCGCCCCGATCGCCGCCCCCACCATGGCCGATTCTGAGATCGGGGCGTCGCGCACGCGGCGTGCTCCGAACTCCTCGTAGAGCCCGCGGGTGCCCTGCATCGCCCCGCCGAACGGCCCGATGTCCTGGCCGATCAAGAACACGTCCGGATCGCGCCGCATCTCGTAGGCGATGGCCCCGACGATGGCCTCGGCGAACGTTAGCCGGCTCACGTCGAGGCCAGGCCGAGGTCGGCCGGGCCGGGATCCGGGCTCGCCTCAGCCCGCGCGAACGCCTCGGCCACTTCCGCGCCCAGCTCGCTCTCGATTCGCTCGAGCGCCGACGCATCGGCCAGGCCTCGCTCATCGAGTACTCGCTTGAGGCGCGGCAGCGGGTCGCGCTCACGCCAGGCCTCCACCGCCTCGGCCACACGGTAAGACGCCCGGTCCGCCGCCCAATGGCCCTGCAGCCGATACGTGCATGCCTCGACGAGCGACGGACCACCCCCGTTCCGCGCTCGAGCCACCGCCTGCCCGACTGCTGCGCGGACGGCCAGCACGTCGTTGCCGTCGACCGACTCGCCCGGTATGCCGTAGCCGGCGGCGCGTGCTGAGACCGTCGCCTTCAGGTAGCTGTCGGCCGGTTCGGAGATCGCCCAGCCGTTGTGCTGGCAGACATAGATGACCGGCAGGCTCCAGCAGGCCGCGAGGTTGATGGTTTCGTGGAAGTCGCCGCGGTTGGCAGTGCCATCTCCGAAGGAGACCACGCAGACTCGGTCAGACCCGTCGTACTCAAAAGCTAGCCCGGCTCCAGTCGCAACTCCCAATGTCGTCCCGAGATCGCCAGCTACCCAGGGCACGATCCCCGTCCCGAGAGGGCCGTTGAAGGGCACCGAGCGCCCCTTCGAGTATCCGGCCGCCTTGCCCAGGACCTGTGCGGCAAGTCGCCACGGCTCTGCCCCACGCATCGCGTACACCACGAAGGGCCCACGATAGTGCGGCGCCGCGACGTCGTCCAGACGCAGGTCGAAGAAACTCCCGACGATCGTCGCCTCCTCGCCCTCGGCTGGAAACCAGCGCGGGTTTCGGCGACCACATTCGGCCTCGAACAGCCGACTCCACAGCATCCAACGGTACACTTCGAGCCAGGGCTCGGAGTCGACGGCCATGGGTCTGTGTGTCATCCTTGGGCTTCGGCCAGGGCACGGCCTACCGTGCCACATCTGGCGGTCTCGGATGATGATCGCGTCGGCGGTAGCCGGACGTCAACGCGGTCCGCGGGAAAGGGTCCGCTATAATCCGGCAGACAGGCCTGCTCGCCCTACAGACAGGAGTGGCCATGCCCCGCCAGAGCCTTGGGCTTGTAGCCAATTCTCAATTCTCAATTCTCAATTCTCCATTCCGGAGCGGCCGTGCCTCGCACTAGCCGTACCGTCGCGCAGCGCCTGGCGTCGCAGGCCAGGTCCAGGAAGCGACGCGGCCAGCGAGCCGCGGCCGGCCCGATGCCCGTTATCGAGAAATTCGTCGAGGCGGCCGAGTCGGAGGGGTCGGCGCGGACCGGACGCGTGCTCGAGCGCAAAAGCCCGCTGGCGCCGGGCACCATTCCCAGGGTAGGGGCCCAGCCACGGCGCCGATATGCCGATTACGGAGAAGAGTACCGCTATATCTGGGCCGACTTGCGGAGAATCGGGATCGTCGCAGGCAGCCTGCTGCTCCTGCTCTTTCTGCTTGCCCCGTTCATCCGCTGACCTCGCGGGCCCGAACGATCGGGTCGCCCATACGGGCGTCTGGCCGGGCGCGACGAGCCGGTCGAACCCAGAGAGGGCAGGGCCAGATTCGTGGGGCGGTTGACCTGGCACGCCATCACGATTGGCCGGCTGTTCGGCATCCGCCTCGATGTCAACCTGAGCTGGTTCGTCATCTTCGGGTTACTGGCCTGGACGCTTGGCGGCGTCTACTTTCCTCAGAGCCACCCGCGTTGGCCTGCCGTCCTGGCCTGGGGCGTCGGACTGGTTGCGAGCGTGCTGTTCTTCGGCTGTGTGGTCCTTCACGAGTTGGCCCACTCGCTGGTGGCGCTCAAGGCGCGGCTGCCCGTTCGGAGCATTACCCTGTTCGTGTTCGGCGGGGTGTCGCGCATCGGCCGAGAGCCAGCCAGTCCGGGCGCGGAGCTGAAGATCGCCCTTGCCGGGCCGGGCGCGAGCCTGCTGCTGGGCCTCACGTTCGGCGCCATCTGGCTCGCGGCCCGCGGACTGGACCGGCCCGTGCGCGAACCAGTCCAGGCGCTGGCCTTGTGGCTAGCCGCTGTTAACACGACCCTGGCCCTCTTCAACCTCTTGCCGGGCTTTCCGTTGGACGGTGGCCGCGTCCTGCGGGCTCTGATCTGGTCGGCTTCCGAGGACTCGCATTGGGCCAGCCGCGTAGCGGCCCGGGCAGGCCAGGCCATTGCTCTCGCACTGGTGGCGGCTGGGCTAGGTCTGGCTCTGCGCGCCGAGCGCTTCGGGGTAAACGGCATGTGGCTGGTCCTGATAGGCTGGTTCCTTTTCGCCGCCGCCTCGGGCAGCTATCGGATTGCGGCTCTGCGGGAGACGCTTCGCAACCTGCGAGTGGTCGACGTAATGCGTGCCGACGTGGACGCGGTCTCGTCAAGCGTCACCCTCCAAGACCTTGAGTCGGCGACGTCTGGTCGGCCGCTATTCGCCGTGTATGAGGGCGACCAACTGGTCGGTACGCTGAGCTCCGCGGAGCTGCGACGAGTGCCTCGTTCGCGCTGGCCGACCGTCACGGCTGGCGAAACTGCCGCCGGACTCGCCCACACCAGCTCGCTCGACCCGGACCAGGCTGCTGGCTCGGCCCTCGAGGAAATGCTGGCCGGCGATCACCCCGCCCTGCCGGTAGTCGACGCCGACGGCTCGCTACTGGGGCTGGTGATGCGAGACGATCTCTTACAGGCCGCGAGTCGTCGCGGGCGCCGCTAGACTACCAGAGTCGACTGGCGCTGACGTAGCGCGATCCCCAGTATCCCTCGCTCAGGCTGGAGATCTTCACGCCCGAGTACTCGTCGGAGGCGTGGATAAAGCGCCCGCCCCCGATGTAGATGCCAGCGTGTGACAAACCTGGCATGTACGTGTTGGCGAAGAAAACGGTGTCGCCAGGCTGGAGTGAGTTGACTGGGATCCGTGCCCCACCGTTGAGCTGGCCCCATAGACCTCGCGACACGGGCCGCCCGGCGGCGTTGTGGACGTACCACACGAACCCGCTGCAATCGAAGCCCGATGGCGAGGTCCCGCCGAAGACGTACCGGGCGCCCAGGTAGCGCATTGCCATTGCCACCAGGCCGCCCGAGCTTCCGCCGCTCGTAACAGCCGGCCCGGGCACCGCCGCCGTAGTCGGTTTGCTGACCACCTGTGCGGTGGTCGTGACCTGCGGCTTCGCCGCCACCTGGGGCTTTGCCACAGCAGGCGCGGAGGCGGTCTGCACACTCGGCTTCTGTGCCACCGGCTGGCTCGCGGCCGGCCGCGCGATTGCCGCTACCGTCTGGCTCGCGGCGCGGGCGATCGAGGCCAGCGACCCGTTCGGCTGGGCCTTCTCCGCGCCGGGGATGGTCAGCCTGTCGCCGACTTTCAGGTTGTCTGAGTCCCCGATGGTGTTGAAGTCGACCAGCGGGCCGAGGTCCACCTCGTAGTAGTTGGCGATGTCGAACAGGCTCTCGCCCGCCTGGACCTCATGCGTGACCCCGTTGACGGGCAGCACCTTCAGTCGCATGCCGGGTTTCAGTAAGTCGGGGTTGCCGATGTTGTTGGCGGTCAAGATCGTCCAGATGTTGACGCCGAACTGGGCCGACAACTGGCCGAGGGTATCGCCCTCCTGGACCTCGTATTCGAGCATCGATAGCTTGGAAAGGTTCAAGGGCTCGACGTTGGCCCGAACGCCCGCCTGGACCGAGGTGCGCCTGCCGCCTGGGGTCGCGGCCCGCTCGGCCGGCTCCAGTCCCGGCACGATCAGCCGCTCATAGGGGATGAGCTGCTCAGGATCATTCGACAGCGCGTTCGCCTCGGCGATATCGAGCGCGTCCACGCCGAACCGCTCGGCAAGCTGGGCCAGCGTCTCGCCGGGCTCCACCTCGGCGACCACCCCCTCGACCGGCGGGATGAGCAGCTCCTGGCCGGGCATGATCAGGTCGGGGTCGTCGATCTTGTTGGAAGCCAAGATCGTGCTGATGCTGACCGAGTACTCGGCCGCGATCGCGCGGATCGTGTCTCCTTCGGTCACCCGCCGCAAGAGCGGCTTCATTGGCTCGCCAGCGGGGGCGCTGGCAACCTGCTCGAGTACGGGCAGCTCTACGTCGTCGGACATGCGGTCCAGAACGAAGTCGGCCGCCTGGTGAAGGCGTAACGAGTCGCGTGGACCGCTCCACGCACTGACGGCCACCGATAGGCCCACGGTCATCACAACGGCGTGGAACCCGAAGCGCGCCAGACCTCGTTCGAATGCCCGCCGCCCGATCACGGCGTTGCGGCTTACCCTGGAGAACCGTCGCCGGCCCTGGCGCGGCGACCGTCCGCTGGTGGGCTGGACCACTATTTCGCGTCGCTCCTCGGCTCTTCCGCCCCAGGCGCCTCGTTGCCGTTGCGCCCAAAGCAGTGATCGAGAGGCCGCTGTTCCGCCCCAGGCGGGCCGTGACCTCGTTCGCGGCCCCTCCGCCGCGCCCGGGCGTCATGCCCGGTAGCCACACCAGACCACCCAGGGCATCCCGTTAGCCCCATGAGCGCGAGGCCGCGCTGCCCCGGCTGGTCCTACGGTTTGCCGATTATTGTTTTCCCGGCGTGGGGGATGGGCGGTCCGGCTTCGTTCGTCCAACGCGACTGCTGGACTGAACGAGCCGGGGCCTATTCTACACGTTGTAAACTCCGCGGTCAAGTGCTCTTAACGCTCCCGTAACCCTAGGGTTGACAAAATGGCTCGGTTCTCGTTCTGATCTAGTCACGTCTAGGTAACGAGCGTGCGGCAAGATTTGTGACGGAAACCCACCAGATTTGTGACCCCCATGCCAGCGTCTGACCAGCCAAGGCCCCCAGCAGCCGCCGACCAGACTGTCATCGCGCCGCGCTGGAGCGTTATTCTCGCCTGGTCCGCCGCCGCGGCCGCCGCGTACGCGCTGCTCGGATTGATCCATGCCGCGCTGGTCGAGCGGATACTCAATCTGGACGTCGGCTTCGGTCGATCGCTCGCGTTCTGGATCGGAGCGCTCTATGTGGCGCTCCCGCTGTGGGGCTTCTTGCCTCGTGCGCCCACGGGTTGGTACGCCCGGCGCGCCATTGTCACGACGGCCGCGCTGGTCGGACTCCTTGGACTTGTGGTCTGCGGCGGCTTCACGGTGGCCTGGACCGTCGTCCATTGGAACCCGAGTGTCGGAATACCCGTCCTGGCTAGCCTGGTCGTCCTCGGCGCTGCGGTCGGCGCCACACTCTGGTTCGCGGACCGGGAGGACCGAGCAGAGCCGACCGACGAGGGGCGATAGATGCAGGCCGCCTATCGTCTATGGTCCGTCGTCCGTGGCGTCAGCCCTTGACAGCGCCCGCGGTCAGCCCGGCCACGTAGTGCTCGACGAAGAGCGAATAGATCAGCGCCACCGGCACCGAGCCCAGCAGCGCCCCGCCCATCAGCTCACCCCAGAAGAAGACGTCGCCCCGGATCAACTCGTTCACCACCCCCAGCGGCACCGTCTTCATCGGCGTCGTCGTGATGAACACCAGCGCGTAGATGAACTCGTTCCAGGACAGGGTGAAGGCAAAGATGCCCGCCGAGAGGATCCCCGGCAGCGCTAGCGGCAGAACGATTCGGACCATCGCCCCGATCCGGCTGGAGCCGTCGATCAGTGCGCTCTCCTCCAGCTCTTTGGGAATGCTCTTGAAGTACCCCATCAGCAGCCAGGTGCAGAACGGGATCAGGAACGTGGGATAGCTCAAGATCAGCGCCCAGTACGTGTCGCCGATGTTTAACGTCTTGATGACGTCGAACATCGGGATGAACAGGAGCGTCTGCGGCACCAGGTAGCTGATGAACACCGCCACGCCGAGGACGCCGGCGCCCACGAAGCGCAGCCTTGCCAGCGCGTAGCCGGCCAGGATCCCAAACGTGAGCGAGATCGCGGTCGAGGCGATCGAGACGATCAGGGTATTGATCATCCAGCGGGCGTACAGGGTCTTCTCAAATAGGTAGATGTAGTGGTCCAGCGTCGGGGTGGCGACCCAGAAGGGGAAGGAGCGGAGGTTGTACAGCTCTGCGTTGGACTTCAGTGAGGCAAGCAACATCCAGTAGAACGGGAACAGTGTGATCATGACGAAAAGCGTCAGCGGGAGCCAGAAGACCAGCACCCGCTTCAGCCCGCGCGTGGTATCGACCCCGAAGCCGCGCGAGATAGTCTCGGCTCGTACTACCGCGTTCATTGTGTGCCCGCGCGGCGCTGGTACCAGAGAACGACGATGACGAGCGCCGCCATGAACGGGAACATCCACAGCGAGATCGCCGCGCCCAAGCTGAGCTGAGCCGCCGCCATGCCGATCTGATAGGCGTACGTGGCCAGCAGGTGAGTGCTGTTGGTGGGGCCACCGCCGGTCAGCGCGAAGACGAGCTGGAAGTCGGCGAAGGTCCAGATGATCGAGAACAGGGTGACGATCGTCAGGACGGGCATGATCAGCGGTAACGTCACGTGCCGGAACCGAGCGATCGGTCCAGCCCCGTTGATCGCCGCCGCCTCGTACATCTCCTGTGAGATCGTCTGCAGGCCGGCCAGCAGCG
>DASPXK010000151.1:0-13432 GCA_035637315.1 Chloroflexota bacterium | reverse complement strand
CGACGACCTGGACCTCTTTGAGCATCGAGACGCTGCCGGCAAAGGGGGACTTGGTCTCAGGCGACTTCACCCGCTCGAAAGAGGCTTTGACGTCGTTCGCCGTGAAGTGCCCGAAACCCTTCTGCCACTCGACGTCCTGGCGCAGCTGGAACGTGTATGTCAGGCCATCGCCGGACACGTCCCAACGCGTGACGAGATCACCGGTGAGCTCAGTGGTGTTCGGCTTGTACTTGAGCAACGAGTTGTAGATGTTGCGGGTGACGAGCAGCTCCTGGTTGGTCACCGCGAAGTGCGCATCGAGCGTGCCCTGGTTGGCCTGGAAGACTATGGTGATGGTGTCCTTGCTGGACTGCTGGGCGGCCGGCTTGGCGGCCGGCGCGGCCGTGGCCGCGGCCGGCGGCTGGGCGGCAGGCTTGGACTCGGCCGCTTTGGGGGCCGGCGGGCTGGTCGGCTGGGCAGCCGGTTGCGACGGCTGGCACGCTGCCAGTCCCAGAGACAAGAGCACGGCTAGTTGAAACAGTCGACGCATCGTGGAGACCCTCCTCTCCCGCTCTTGCAGGTCCAACTCGCTACAAGCCGCCGGTCCCCCCTCAGCGCGCTGGGGTCAGACCTCGGAAGCCTAGTCTACCGGCCCTGAGCGGTCAAGGTTTGCGCCGTCGGGTTACGCCCTCACCCCCTGGGCCCCCTCTCCCAAACTTGGGAGAGGGGGAAGCCAGCCGCCGTCGCGTGCCTCGGGGGGAGTTTTGGATCCGCTGGCGCGTGACAAGCAGCCCTCACCCCCTGGCCCCCTCTCCCAAACTTGGGAGAGGGGGAAGGGGGTGAGGGCCCGCGACTGACCCTGCAGTCGGTGCATCGGCCGACTCCAGCCACCCACCCTCCGGTCGCACTGAGGTCTGATATCATGGTTCCCGGCCGGCGCCCTGCCAGAGCGGGAGAACGAATGGGAAACGTCGATGGGAGGACCGCGGGGGACCTCGTCACGTCGCCCCGCTGGCGCGCGTTCCATTCGCTCAGCGAGCGCATTCGCCAGGACATCTTCGAGGGACGCTCGCGGCCGGGGGATCGTCTGCCCGGCGAACGGGCCCTGGCCGACGAGTTTGGGATAAGCCGGGCCGCCGTCCGCGAAGCGTTACGGACCCTCGAGATCCAGGGTCTGGTCCGCGTCCGGCATGGCTACCAGGGCGGGGTGTTCGTGGCTGAGCCCGGGACGAGGCCGCTCCTGGGAGCGCTGAATACCTCGCTGCGCCTGGACTGCATTCGCGTGGAAGAGTTGTACGAGGCGCGCTGCCTCATCGAGCCCACACTTGCCCGCGTGGCGGTCCAACGCGATGCCGCGGTGTTGGCGCGTCTCCTCGAGGCCAACGTCGAGCAGTCAGAGGCGCGGCTCGCCGCCGGGCGGACCTCGCTGGATCTCAACATCGAGTTCCACTCGATTCTCGCGCGGACCGGCAGCAACCGCGTCGTGAGCCTCATCATGCAAGCGATCCTCGAGCTGGTGCTGGAGGGCCGCGAGCGCGAGCCATCCGGAGAACCAAACCTCTCGAGCCTGGCCCTGGATGACCACCGGCAGATCGTGAGAGCGATCAAGATGGAAGATGGGCGACTGGTCGAGGCGCTGATCCTGGCGCATCTGACCCGCGTACATGAGCGTCCTACCCCCGAGAGCCGGAACCCCGCTGCGGGAGAGATGTCGTCTGGCGCCGAGTAATCGTCCTGCCGGCCGGCGCCGCCGACGGCGCGGTCGGCTCGACCGCGGTTGTTGAAGGGCCCTACAGCAGCTACAAAGGATGAGGAGGCACGCCCGTGCGGGTGTTCGTTTTCGATCTGCTGCCCTACGCTGAGCATCTCGACCACCTAAAGGAGGGATCGGAGCTGCCGTGGCCGCTGCCCAAGCGCCACTTCAAGCCCGAGGTGGCCGTCCGCACCTACGCCGAGCACCTGGCGGCGTGGGAGGAGATGGACCGGCTCGGCTACGACGGGGTGGGGTTCAACGAGCACCACACGTCGCCCTACGGGCTGATGAACTCGCCTAACCTGCTGGCCGCCGCGGCCTCTCAGCGCACCCAGCGCCTTCGACTGCTGATCTACGGCAACCTGCTGCCCCTGCACGACCCGCTGCGGCTGGCCGAGGAGCTCGCGATGCTGGACTGCATGTCCAACGGGCGCCTCATCTCTGGCTTCGCGCGAGGGATCCCGCGGGAGCACAACGTGTATCAGGTATCTTTGCGGCAGTCGCGCGCCCGCTTCGAAGAGGCCTGGGAGATCATCCGCCGCGCCTGGACGGAGGAGGTCTTCAGCTACGACGGCGAGTTCTGGTCGTATCGCGACGTGGCCATCTGGCCGCGCCCGGTCCAGCAGCCGCACCCACCGGTCTGGGTCCCCGTCACCGGCAGCAAGGAGACGATCGAGTGGGCCGCTCGCCAGGACATCCCGATCACCCCGGGCTTGGGCTCGCATCGGGGCGTGCGGGAGGACATCATTCGCTACTATGCCCGTTGTCTCGAGGCTAACGGACACCGGCTGACCCCGGAGCACCTGATCATCCAGGCCAGCGTGTACCTGGCCGAGAGCAAGGCCCAGGCGGTGCGGGAGGCGGGTCCGTATACCCTGTACTTCAACCAGACGCTCTTCAGCCATGGCAACATCACCGAGGCGGACCTCCAACAGCAGGCGGGGTATCTCAGCTCGTCGTCCTTCGACTACGTGCGGCCCGAGAACCTGGTGGGGGTGTCTGGGGCCCGCGAGCGCTACCGGTCACTCACGATGGACGGCCTCGAGCGTCTGGCGGAGGAGATGCCCTGGGGCACGCCCGACGAGGCGCGGCAACGGATCATCGACGAGGCCGACCACGCCGGGGCGAGCACGGTGCTCATAAATGTGAACAGGGGCGCGATGCCGCAGGAGATGTTCATGGAGCAGTTGAGGCGGTTCGGCTCCGAGGTGCTGCCCGCACTGCAGGCCCACCAGGTAACGACTGCCCCGGCAGAGCTGTCGGCACGGTGAGCGGTCCGAGCGGCCTCCATGACCGCCGTCAGCAAGACTCCCGCTGAGAGGGCCACGACGTTGAAGGCCACCCTCCTCAACGTAAACGACGATCAGGAGTTCCGTTACATGATGGGCCGAATGCTTCAGGCGGCCGGATTCGACGTCGTCGAGGCTGCCAGCGGGGAGGAGGCGCTTCGTTTAGTGAGCAGCAACCAGGACCTGGTGCTCCTCGACGTCCAACTCCCTGATATGAGCGGGTCCGAAGTCTGCCGCCGACTCAAGAACGATCCCAGCACCTCGATGATTCCCGTTCTCCATCTGTCGGCCGTGCACGTCAAGAGCAGGGATCGGGCACAAGGCCTGAAGGACGGAGCGGATGGCTATCTGACCTTGCCGGTCGACGACGACGTCCTTCTCGCGACGATCCACGCGCTGCTGCGTGCACGACGAGCCACGGACGCGCTACGAGCGAGCGAGGACCGGCATCGACTCCTGGCCGAGGCGAGCGTGGTCCTCGCTTCCTCGCTCGACTGCGAGACGACGCTGCAGAGCGTCGCCCGCCTGGTCGTGCCCGGCTTGGCCGACTGGTGCGTGCTCAACATCGCGCTGGAGGATGGATCGCTTCGACCGCTGGCCGTGACACACGCGGACGCGGCCAAAGAAGAGACATTACGCGAGCTCGAGCGCCGTTACCCGCCGACGGCGGACTTCGGGAGCTATGGAAGGGTGATGCGGACCATGGAATCGGTCCTCGTTCCCGAGATCTCCGACGAGGAGATCGCAAGTCGCGCCCGCAGCCCCGAGCAGCTCGCGATGATCTGGGAACTGGGGCCGAGGTCCTACATGCTCGTCCCATTGCTGGCCCGTGGGCGGTTGTTGGGGATCTTCTCGTGCGCGTCCAGCGACCCGACTCGACGCTACGGCCCCGACGACCTTGCCCTGGCCGAGGACCTCGCGAGCCGCGCTGCCCTCGCGATCGACAACTCGCAACTGTTCCAGCAGGAGCAGGCCCGTCGCACACAGGTGGAGGCGATCAGGGACGTGTCAGGCGAGATCGCCAAGGAGCTGGAGCTGCCGAGGCTGCTCAACCTGATCATTCGGCGGGCGGCCGAGCTGGTGGGGGCGGATGCGGGCGTGATCAGGCTCTGGGACGAGGCAGGCCGGCAGCTTGTCCCGCACGCGTGGATTGGAACGGGCGGTTTGGTCGTGGAGCGAGCCCTGAAGCTCGGCGAGGGAGTGGCAGGCGCAGCCGCGGAGCAACGCAAGGGAGTCGTCGTCAATGATCATGCCGCGCAGCCCTGGGCTCATTCAGACATACGAGAGCATCATGGAGCAGCCGCCGTCTTGAGCCAGCCGATCCTGTTCGGGGAGCGACTGATTGGCACCATCAGCGCCGCCCACGCGCGGGCCGGGGCCCGGTTCAGCGAGCAGGACGAGCATGTGCTCGGACTGTTCGCCGATCAGGCGGCCATCGCGATCCAGAACGCCGGGCTGTACGAGGCTGCCGAGCGGCGGGCGGCCGAGTCGCTGGCAGTGGCCCAGGTCGGGCACGCGATCACAAAGACGCTCGATTCGAAAGAGGTCCTGAAGCTGATCGTGGAGCACGCCAGTCGCCTATTTGGGACCGAGCGATCAGCTGTGGCGGTCGTCGAGCCTGACAAGCCCAATTCAGTGGTGCGGGTCGTGTCGCGGAAGGGCGTGAGCGAGCGACTTTCGGAGCACATGCGCCCCTGCCACTGGCGAGAAGGTCCGGCCGCGGCGGCCGCTGTCCGGCGCCAGCCGGTCTCGTCCGCCGACATCCTGCACGATCCGGCTTTCGAGCTGACACCCGAGACGCGGGCGGCGATCGAAGCCGACGGGTACCGCTCGGTGCTGGCCATGCCGCTACTCGCGAGTGGCCAGACCGCGGGAGCGTTGGTGATGTACCGCGACACGGGCGAGCCATTTTCGCCGCCCGCGATCGAGCTGTTTCGGGTCTTCGCCGACCAGGCGGCGATCGCCATCGAGAATGCCCGCGCGTTCCGGGGCGAACAAGAGCGTCGCCGACAGGTCGAGGCGATTCGCGATCTGGCGGCGGAGATGACCCGGGAGCTCGACCTCATGACGCTTCTGAAGCTCATCTCCCAGCGAGCGGTTGAGCTGGTCGAGACGACCTCGGGCGCCATCTTTTTGTGGGACAGAACCAGTGAGCTCCTGGTCCCGAGCGCCTGGCATGGCTTCGGGGACTGGGTCAAGGACCTGCGGGTGCGGCGGGGGGAAGGGACGGCCGGCCTCGCCGCCGAGCGGCGAGAAGGGGTGATCGCCAACGACTATCGAGCCTGGCGCGGCGCTCACCCACACGTGTTGAAGCACACCCGGCCCGGCTGCGCGATGAGCGCACCCATCGTCTATCAGGACCAACTGATCGGAGCCATCACGCTCGCCAGGGAAGAGGGCGGCCGGCCCTTCACGCAGACGGATCTGGACCTCCTCACCCTCTTCGCCGACGAGGCGGCGATTGCCATCCAGAATGCCCGGCTCTACCAGGAGGTTGCCGAGCGCGAAGCGCGCCTCCAGGAGCTTGTCGGTCAGCTGCTCCTAGCGCACGAGGAAGAACGCCGCCGCGTCGCGCATGAGGTGCACGACGGGCTCGCTCAACTGGCCGCCGGCGCGCACCAACATCTGCAGGCGTTCGCGCACTTCCACGCGCCGCGTTCTCGGCAGGCACGCCAGGAGCTGGAGCACGCCCTGGAGCTGGCGCGGCGCACCGTCGGCGAGGCGCGGCGCATCATCGCCGGCTTGCGTCCGACCGTGCTCGACGATTTCGGACTGGCGGCCGCGGTGCGGGTCGAGGTCGAGGGGCTCCAGGCCGCAGGCTGGGCGGTCGGCTACCAGGAAAATCTGGGCGCCGAGCGCCTGCCCGCGACCATCGAGACAACTCTCTTCCGGGTCGCGCAGGAGGCGCTCGCCAACGCGCGCAAGCATGCTGGGACGACCCGGGCAGACGTGTCGCTCTGGCGTGAGGGAGACACCGTCCGGGTCGAGGTCAGGGACGCGGGGGCCGGCTTTCGGCCGTCCGTCGCGCGGGCCGCCGCCGGCCCTGGCGAGCGGTTGGGCCTGCTCGGCATGAGCGAGCGGGTCGCGCTAGTGGGCGGGCGGCTCACCGTCCGCAGCCGGCCCGGAGCCGGCACACGGGTGATAGCGGAAGTTCCGGTTCCATCCTACGAGGGCGCGGAAGATGGAGGCTGAGACACCGCGGGCGGGAGCGCGCGGCATCGCGCGACTCGTGATCGTAGACGACCATGAGGTGGCGCGCGCCGGCTTGCGGAGCATGCTGGAGCGGGAGCCCGACCTCGAGGTGGTGGGCGAGGCGGTAACGGGCCGCGAGGCGATCGCCCTGTGCCGGCAACTCGAGCCAGACGTGGTGCTGATGGACGTCCGGATGCCGGACGTGGACGGCTTGTCGGCTACCCAGGTGATCAAGGCGCGCTCTCCGCGCACCAGCGTCATTGTCGTCACGATGCACGACAACCCAGACTATCTCTTCGAGGCGCTCAAGGCCGGAGCCTCCGGCTACATCCTCAAGGATGCCAGCCAGCGGGAGCTCGTCAGGGCCGTGCGCCAGGTGATCGCGGGGGAAACGCTGCCGCGCCCGGGCCGCACGGCCGAGCTGCTGCGCCGTCTCGCCAGGAAGCCGAGGCCGGCCGTGGCTCAGCCCGCAGCTGGGCTCACGCCACGCGAGCTGGAAGTCTTAGAGCTTGTGACGCTTGGGCTGACCAATCGCGAGATCGCGGGCACCCTTTCCTGTAGCCCGGGGACGGTCAAGGTTCACGTCGAGCACATCATCGCGAAGCTCGAGGTCTCCGACCGCACCCAGGCGGCCGTTCGAGCGGTCGAACTGGGTCTCACTTCGGCGCCGCCGGAATAAGGCCGGACCCGCCCTCGCCGTCAAACAGGAAAATACGCCGCCCAGCATACGAAAGATACGCCAGTCGGTAGATGCCCGGGTCTTCCTCTTCCCGTTACGGTTTCTCTTAATTGCGAGCTTGAGGAATCGGGGGTCGCGCGGCCGCGACGTGGCTTTGTCGCCGACACGGCGACGCGGGCCAACGGGGGATGGGGCCCGCACTTGTGAGCTGAGTCTCCGGCCCGCGGTCCATCCAACGCGGCGGACACCAAGCGCGTCCTCAGGCAGTTGGAGCGCCAGGCCCGTGTCAACGTCAACCTATCCGCACGTGCTTACCCGGCTTACCGCCACCGAGGAGCGCCTCAGGCTGGCTTTGGAAGCAGCTTGCATGGGCACCTGGGAGGTGGATCTTGCGAGCGGAGCTGTGTCCCTGTCGGCAGGCCACGAAGCTTTATTCGGCTTGCCGCCGGGCAGCTTCCCTGGGACCGAGGGGGCTCTGTTCGAGGCCGTTCACCCGGATGATCTCGAGACGGTCAAGCAGTCTGTCTGTCGGGCCGCCCAGGAAAAGGCAGCCTTTGAGGTCGAGTTTCGGACAGTCTGGCCGAACGGAAGCGTCCACTGGCTAGCGGCAAAGGGCCGGCCCTTCTTCGACGAGAACGGCCAGGCCGTGCAAGTAGTCGGCGTCGGGATGAACATCGACGAGCGCAGGCGAGGCGAGGCGGACCTGCTCGAGACAAACCGTCGCCTCGAAGAAACGCTCGCCGAGCTGCAGCGAACCCAGCAGCAGATCATTCAGCAGGAACGGCTGCGGGCGATGGGACAGATGGCCAGCGGCATCGCGCACGACTTCAACAATGCCCTTTCCATGATCCTCGGTCACAGCGAGCTGCTGCTCTGCCGGCCCGAGACACTGGATGACAAAAGCAAAGCCCTGGCCCAGGTGCAGACGATCAACGCCGCTGCCCGGGACGCGTCCCAGGTGGTGGGCCGTCTACGCGAATTCTACCGGCCACGTGAAGAGGACGAGCCCCTGGGGCACGTCGACGTGCGGCGGCTCGTCGAGCGTGCTGTGTCGGTGAGCCAGCCGAAGTGGAGGGACCAGGCCCTGGCGCGCGGGGCGACGATCGCCGTCGAGACCGACTGCCAGGAGGTCCCGCTCGTCGCCGGCAACGACGCCGAGCTGAGCCAGGCGCTCACCAATCTGATCTTCAACGCCGTCGACGCGATGCCAGATGGAGGGACCCTGACCATTCGGACGTGTGCCGATAGCCAGCGCGTCACCCTACAGGTGCGCGACACGGGCGTGGGCATGACCTGCGAGGTTCGGCAGCGCTGTTTGGAGCCGTTCTTCACCACCAAGGGTGAGGACGGGACAGGGCTGGGGTTGGCGGGCGTTGTGGGGGTGGTGCAGCGTCACAACGGGAAACTGAAAGTAGAAAGCCAGGTTGCAAAAGGGACCACCGTTACGATAAAGCTCCCCGTCGCGGAGAGATCGAGATCCGCGCCGGACGCCATGAGTCGCGACCACTCCCGCGCTCACTCAGGGTGCCGCGCGTCGAGGACCACGCGCTTGTGCGGGAGGTCGTGAGCCAGTACCTCATCCAGGACCGGCACGCGGTCAAGCTTGCCACAAACGGGCGAGAAACGCTGTCGAAGTTTCAGTCGGGCAGCTCCGACGTGGTGGTTACAGACATGGCGATGCCCGAGATGAGCGGGGATCAGCTGGCGGCGGCGATCAAACGGGCGTCGCCAGACACGCCCGTGATTCTGCTCAGCGGGTTCGGCGACATGCTCCAGGCGGTCGGCGCACGCCCCGAAGCCGTAGACCTGGTGGTCAGCAAGCCGGTCAAGCTGGCCACGCTGCGAGAGGCGCTGGCAACGGTCGGCTAGCGATCGTCCGGCCGTAACATCGGCTTGATTGCCCGCCGCCCGGAAGGGGCAGGCTATGGGTGATGAGGAGCTCAAGCAGGCCAGGATCCTGATCGTCGACGACCAGAAGGGTACATCCGCCTGCTGGAAGCGATCCTCGAAGAAGCCGGCTACACCAACCTCAAGAGCGTCACCGATTCCCGCCACGCGCTGCCCGTGTACGACGCGTTCCAGCCGGACTTGCTGTTATTGGACTTGACGATGCCCACCTGGACGGCGTCGGCGTCCTGGAACAGGTCAAGTCCCGCGTCCCTCGAGCGGTGTGGCCGCGAGAGGAGCGGAAGATGCGGGCGGGGCGCGCAGAGCCGGCGATGATCGAGCGGACGCGGCTAGCCGAGGAGTCGAAGTTGCCGGAGATCGCCGATCTGGTGAGGCGGGCGCAGCGAGGCGACTCGTCGGCTTTCCAGGCCCTGTACGACGAGTACGCACCGGCCGTTTTCCGCTTCCTGGCGCGCCGCGTGGACGGGCCACTTGAGACCCTCGAAGACTTAACCTAGGAAGTGTTCGTCAAAGCGTTCGAGAAAGTCGGCAAGTATCAGGAGCGGGGTTTGCCGTTCAGCGCCTGGCTGTACCGCATCGCCCGCAACCACCTGATCGATCACGTGAGAACATTGCAAAAGCGACCGCCCGGCGGGCCCGACGCTATCGAGGAGGCCGCCGGCGCCGCCGACCCACGCGCTGAGGATGCGTTCACCCGGATGCTGGATCGTGAGATGCTCGACGTGGCGCTCGCCGTGCTGGGCGAAGACCAGCGTCGTGCCGTCCAACTTGGCTTCCTCGAAGGGTTGTCGGTCGCCGAGACGGCCCTAGTCATGCGGCGGTCAGAGGACGCGATCAAGAAACTGCAGGCCCGTGGTCTGGCCAATCTTCGTCGCGTACTCGACCCGGCGGCCTCAGGCCGGCCCGATGTCACCTGTACGCCGGCCCTGGTAGCGGCAGCCTAGATCGAGCTTCAGGACTCGGTCGGGCTGCGCACCAGCATGTAGCCGAGGCCGCGCCGCGAAACGATGTAGCGCGGCGAGCGTGGGTCTTCCTCGATCTTGAGGCGAAGCAGCCGGACGTAGCTCTTGACATAGCCAAGCTCGGAGACGTAGTCCAAACCCCAGACACGCTCGAGGATCTGACTGGGCGACAGGACCTGGCCGAGGTGGTCGGCCAGGCAGATCAGCAGGCGATATTCGGTCGCGGAGAGCTGGACCTCCTGCCCACGTACCCAGACCCGCCCGGCCGCGCGGTCGATCACCAGCCTACCCCCGTCCAGCTCGAATCGGGACATCTCCACCGACGCGCTCATCGCTCCTCGGCGTAGCGCTGCGCGAACCCGGGCAACCAGGACCGCCGGACTGAGGGGCTTGGCGACATACTCGTCGGCGCCGCCTTCGAGGGCCCGGACGGCGGCCTGGTCGCTATCAAACGCCGTCAGCATGATGATCGGCGTGTCGGCGAGATCGCGGATGCGGCGCAAGGTCTGCCAGCCGTCCATCTCGGGCATCACCGCGTCCAGGACCACCAGGTCGGGACGACGCTGGTGAAAGGCCCGCAAGCCCTCGCGGCCAGTCGCGGCCTCGAGAACGTCGAACTCCGGCTCCAGCGCCTCTCGGACCAGGTCCCGCAGACGCGGCTCGTCGTCGATCACCAGCACCCGCCTGCGCTCGGAGGTCGGCATCTCACTGCTCCAGCAGCTGGACATTGACCCAATTTTGACCGGCCTTCGTCTGCCGTCCGACCTGCGCTTCGATCCTAAGTATAGAGGCGGAAACGCCGACATCAAGAAGCGGGACCGATAAGGGCAAACCTGTCGAAAGGCAGGGACGCAAAGCTCCGGGTCTACCGCCCACACGGGCTAAGACGGCCGAGCCACCGAAGCTCCCGGCCCAAAAGCGGCAGCGCTCGCGTCGCCGGTGGTCCCGAGAGGGGACCTCACGGTGCGGCGCTCCATTCGATGCGGCTTTACCGCGACTTACAGCCGCCTCATTATTGCTGGACTAGTCCTGGGGTGCCTCGGACCGATCCCCATCCGCCCATCCTTGCTGATGGCGCAGGAGCAAGAGGTCCTCCTCGTCTCCGGCTCCGACCCGCTGGGAGCCAATCTAAACGCCGAGCCGGGCGCGAGCGCGCAAGTCATCATGGTCCTGGCACCGGGCAGCCTGGTGAGGGTTGTCGGGCCAGACGCTGAAGCCGACGGGGTGCTCTGGCGGAACGTCCAGGAGCCATCGGGCCTCTCGGGTTACCTGGCCGTCGACGCACTGGCCGACGTGCCGACCGGCACCGCCCCTGAGAGCTCAGCCAAACCCTCGCTGGGAGTCGAGCCGGCCGCATCGGCTGTCAGAGTGGATAACCGTGCCTCCACGCCCTCTCCCAGGCGGCCGGCGACGCCGACGCCATCACCTCAGGCTGCGCGACCAGCTCCGGCTCCAGCCTCGCCCGGCGGGCCCACCCCGCCAACCCTCAGCTCGAGCCCGACACCTTCGCACCCCGTCGCCGGCTCGGCCAGCGGGCCGTCGAGCGGGCTGCCGATGAAAGCGCTGACAGTAAGACGGGGGGGTCGAGAGGTCCACGGCGCCGGGTTTGAGACGGAAACGGCTCCCGACGGGCGGCCGATGAGGGCCGGCAGCTTGCTGGTGACATTTCGGTCGAGCGCCGGCCAGGCCGCACGGGACGCAATCAACCAGGAGGCCGGCGCCGTGGCGGTGGAGCGATTGGGAACGGGCACGGTGCGGGTCCAGGCCCGCCCGGGCATGGCGGGCCCGGCTCTCGAAGCCTACCGTGCTCGTTCAGACGTGCAGCGGGCCATACCAGACTACATCGTCCGCGCGACGGCGGTGCCGAACGATCCCCAATTCGGCGACCAGTGGGGCATGGCCAAGATCTCAGCCCCGGCCGCCTGGGACTCAGCCCGCAGCTCCGCGAACGTCAAGATCGCCGTCCTCGACTGCGGCGTCTTCAGCAGCTCGTCAACCTTCGGCGGGCCTGACGGGAAACCGGGCCACCCCGACCTGCGCGACAAGGTGGTCCTCGAGCGCGACTTCACCGGCTCGCCAAACGGCGCCGACGACCTGTGCCATCATGGGACCCACGTCGGCGGGACAGCGGCCGCGAGCACGAACAACCGGACCGGTGTGGCCGGGGTTGGCTACAACGCAACGATTCTGAACGGAAAGGTCCTTGCCGACAACGGCGATGGCTCGATCTCGACTCTGATCGGGGGCATCACCTGGGCGGCGGACAACGGCGCCAGGGTGATCAACATGAGCCTGGGCGGCAATCTCCCCTGCCCAGCGGCCCTGCAGGACGCCGTCGACTATGCCTGGTCGCACGGCCTGGTGGTCGTCGCCGGAGCCGGGAACACCGGAGCCAACGGCGCGCTCACCCCGGCCAACTGCAATCACGTCCTCGCCGTAGGCGCGACCGACCAGGCCGACGCGCGGCTGTCGTGGTCGAACTATGGGTCCAATGTGCACGTCGCCGCGCCCGGCCTGAACATCCTCTCGACGGACAACACTGGCGGGTACGTGACGATGTCCGGGACGTCGATGGCTACACCGCACGTCTCTGGGCTGGCCGCCCTGCTGTGGTCGACCGGATACGGATCGAGCAACCAGGCAGTAGTGGACCGTATCACGGCCAGCGCGGATCGGGTTTCCGGATCCGGATCGGCCTGGGTCTACGGCCGCATCAACGCAGCGGCCGCCGTGGCCCAGGTGGCCGCCTCACCAACGCCGAGCGCGACCCCTCCGCCGGGCGGAGCCCCGCCGAGCCCGACGGGCTCGACAGCCACGGCGTGCAGCCCGCGGCCCGCCATCGGAGTCTCAGCCGTCCCGGTCGGATCCGGGCGCCTGCAAGTCACCGTGAGCGCAGGCACGACGGCGACGGTGTCCAACAATCAGCTGCAGGCAGTCCGCTTTGGGCCGCCGACGAACGCGGCAATCGAGGCTAACGGCCAAACCATGACCGGCAACTCGAGCATCTCGCTGCCGGCCAACACCCGGCAATTCACCTTCGTCGTCCGCCGAGCTGCGGCCGGCGCGAGTGCCACGGTCCCGATCGTGGTCGTGGACCAGTGCGGCGACTGGTCGACTTTTGTGGGCGGAGGGCCGGACGCCTTCTAGCTAGGCGCGGGCGCGTACTTCCCCGTCAGCTGCGGTGTCGTCCCCTCCAGGCCTTTCTCCTGCCGGTCGAGGCGAGTCTCGCGGGCCCAGGTGCGCTTCAGGGCGTCCTGCACACGAAAGCGGAGTCGGCCCAATGGCTCGGTCTCCAGCTCGATCAGGTCGCCATCCTGGAAAGCGCTCAGACCGCGGTGGTTGGTCCCGGAGGCGATGACGTCGCCCGGCTCCAGGGCATGAATGGAGCTGATCCACTCGATACAGCGAGAGATCTTGTGGGCCATGTCACTGGTGTTGAAGTTTTGCTTGAGCGCCCCGTTCACCCAGAGCCGCACCTGGAGGCTGTACGGGTCGGGCACTTCGTCGGCCGTCACCAGATACGGGCCTATGGGCGCAAAGGTGTCGCGCGACTTCATCTGATAGAAGGTATTACCGCTGGGTGGCAGACCGCGGGCCGAGCCATCGATGAAATTCAGGTATCCGAAGACGTAGTCCATCGCCTCGGCCGCCCTGACAGCGGAGGCCCGCT
>DASPXK010000150.1:0-5302 GCA_035637315.1 Chloroflexota bacterium | reverse complement strand
ACCGACGCCGACTTTCGGCGCGGCGTGTACACGGCCCTGGCTCACGGCGCCAAGGCGCTCGACTTCTTTCAGGTGGGGCCGGAGCACGCCGGAACCGAGAACTATATCCGCCATGACGACCTGGCGCGCTACCGCACCGTGCGCGACGTGACCTATGAGATCGGCGCCGTCGACGACCTCCTGGCCGATGGCGCGATGCGCGCGGCTAGCGCGGCCATTATCCTGAGCGAGAGCACGGACCTGTGGGAGCGCGCGACCCCTGGCGTGGCTAGCGGCTTGAATCCGAGGCCAGGCTTTCCGAGCATCGCCTACAACGCCGAGCGCAAGTTCCTCTGGCTTGCCCTCCGCCATGCGCAGGTCCCGATTGATTTCATCACCGAGGAAGACCTGGCTGCCGGCGGCGCCGGCGCTTACCGAGTGCTGTATCTGGTCGGCGACCATCTCGCGACCAATGCCGCCGTCGGACTCGCCAGCTGGGTGGCAGCCGGCGGCACGCTGATCTCGACGGCCGGAGGCGGTATCCTCGACGAGTACGACCGCCCACTCGCCACGCTCCAGCCGGTCTTTGGCCTACGCTCCCAACAGCTCGAGAAGCGAGAGACATTCATTCGACCCCGGATCGAGCTGCCGCGCCTGGAGCCGCTCGACACGCTCACGGCCGACCTGGACCGCCAGCCTGTCGAGGTACCCGCGCTCGCCTTCCGCCAGGAACTGGAGCCTTCGGCCGGGACCGACGTGCTGGCGCGCTACTCGGACGGGACAGCGGCCGCTACGAGCCATCGGTACGGCAGCGGCTTGGCAATCCTGTGGGGAAGCTTGATCGGCGCGGCGTACGTCCAGAGTGGCTTTCCCTCCGAGCTTCCGCCGCCCGACCGCGGACCGTTCACCCACACCCCGCTCGTCGATTTCAGCCCCGAGCGACGCACCCTGATCGCCCTGCCGACTCAAGGCTTGCCGAGGAACTGGGCCGAGTGCTCCGATCACCTCGTGGAGACCGGGCTGCTCGAGACCGAGCGCGCCCTGCTCATCCCGCTCGCCAGCCTCGCCGAGACTCCACGCACGGTCCAACTGACCGTCCACGCGGTGGGTCGCGCCAACGGCGTCAGAAGCGTTCGGCGCGGCCCGCTCGCGTTCGTTCAGCAGAACGACGTCGTCCGCTGCACGCTCGACCTGGACGTGACCGACTTCGTCGTGATCGAGCGCCAGCCGAACGCGTAAGCGTCTCACATTTCGGTGCTATGCTTGGCTCAAACTGGAGAGAGCATGGGGTCGGACGAGGCTCGCTTTCGAATTCTCGGGATTCCGGGCAGCCTGCGGCGCGGGTCCTATAACCGAGGCCTGCTGCGGGCTGCCGTGGAAGTGGCCCCGGAGGGTGTGGAGATCCAGATCGCGGAGCTGGGTCAGATCCCACTCTATAACGCAGACGTGGAAGCGAACGGAGCTCCAGAGCCGGTCCGCGAGCTGAAGGACTGGATCGGCCGCGCCGACGCGCTCCTGATCGCCACTCCAGAGTACAACTATTCCATCCCGGGCGTACTCAAGAACGCCATCGACTGGGCCTCCCGTCCGCCGAGCGAGACGCCCCTCCGCCACAAACCGATCGCGCTCATGGGCGCGTCCGGGGGCTTGAGCGGCACCATCCGTGCGCAGATGGCGCTGCGCCAGGTGTTCGTCTTCACCGAATCGTTCGTCATGCTCAAGCCGGAGCTGATGGTGCCCCGAGCGCCTGAACTGTTCGACGCCGACGGCAACTTGCAGGACCCGGCCATACGTGACCGCGTTCGGGCCGTGATCGAGGCGCTCATCGGCTGGACGCGACGCCTGCGAACAGACTAGGCGGAGCTCCGCCCCAAACCTGGTATTTGCGGCCTCGTGCAAGGTCATTGGCTGCTACGGTCTATTGGCCTGGCGTCTCGCGTCCCACCTTCGCGCGACGAACAAGAAGCCCTCATCCCCGCCAAGCGCACTTGTTCCATTGCGGAGTATGCCAGGCCTGAGCGCCGCCCAATGTTGCCCATCCTTGCCCGGGCCGGACTCGGATTGATCGCGTTCCGGGTGTGCTGGCGGCCGCACGTCCGTCAGGGGATCGGGACTTCGATGTAGCCCGCTTCAGTGGCGCAGTCGACTGCCCGGACGACCGCATCAACGGCACGCTGGATTCGAGGCCAGCTGGTCGCGGTAAGGGCGACGATCGAGATGCGCCGAGCGGTGAGGTCCTGCTGATGCTTCAGGTTCAGGTCGGTTGTGACAAAGACAGCGAAGCCTTCTCGCTCGGCGATGTCGAGCAGCTCACCGTTCGTGAGGCTCGACCAGCCGCGTTCGTAGGCGGTTGCGACCTGGTGCCGCGCTAGGAAGCGGCGCAACGGCGCCGGCGTGCCCTGGTCGAAGAGGATGCGCACTCAGGCGGGAACGAGCGCGCTGCGCGCGGCGTGCTCCAGCACGGCCCGCACCTGCTCCAGGGTGACGCCAGGGAACCACTCCACGAACTCTGAAACCAGCGCGCCGTCCTCGAGGTTCTCGAACAGCGCGGCGACGGGCACGCGGCTGCCCCGGAACACCCAGGCTCCGCTGACGCGCTCGGGATCCCGCTCAACCGCGGGGCAGGACGACCAGTCGATCATGCGATTCGCGATATTTCCGGCTTTCGGCTCTCTCACACCCGTGCTGTCGGCTCCGACTTCGTGCCGCCCAGACGGGCCAACGTCACCCCCGGGCTGGCAGGCCCCCGGTGGCACACACTCCTCGTCACCCCGGGCTGGCAGGCCCCCGGCGGCACGCACCCCCAGTATAGCACCGTGGCTTTCGGCTCTCTCAGAGGCAGACGGTTCCGGCGACGCGGGCGAGACGCTCGTGTCACCGGCGCGTGGATCTGGCGTCGGCTCGCCCCTGGTGGTCGGGCTGGCGCTAGCGCTACGATGCCAACCGCCTCGATGGCCCCGAAGAGCTACGGCTGCTGCTCATCCAGGCTCGCCGTGTAGTGTTTGCGGCGGGAGTAGCCCAGATAGCCCGAATCGGCAGGTGTAAGCCAGCGGCTGACAGGATACACGCCTTGACAGCGGTATGGAGGCGAGCGATAGTTGCGGCGATGTGGCGGGCCGCGGCTCGCCGTCGCGGTATGGGCGGCCGGTAGCGGGCCCGCCCGTCAGGGGTCCGGAGGGTTGGCTGCAGGATGGCATCTCCCCGCAGGGCCAAAGCCGAGGACGCCCAGGCGGACGGGCAGCTCCGCCAGCCAGCTCGAGCCGGCCGCCCATCGCGGGCCGAGCTCGAGCGCCGGGTGGAACAGCTCGAGCGACAGCTAGCCGAGGCGCTCGAGCAGCAGACCGCCACGAGCCAGATCCTGCGGGTCATCAGCAGCTCGCCGACCGACCTCCAGCCGGTCCTCGACGCCGTGGCCGAGAACGCCGCGCATGTGTGTGAAGCAAGCGACGCTGTCGTTCACCGCATTGAGGGCAGTTCCCTTCGGCTGGCGGCCCGCTACGGGCCGATGGCCACTGGAGGTAGTGAGCTGCCCCTCAGCCGTGGCCTGGTAAGCGGCAGGGCGATCATCGAGCGGCGGACGGTCCACATTCATGACCTGGCCGCCACGCCTGAAGGGGAGTTTCCGGAGAGCACCGCCAAGCAGGCCGGCGTTCGGACGTACCTGGCTGCCCCGCTGCTGCGCGAGGGTGCTCCCATAGGGGTCATTTCGATACGCCGCATGGAAGTCCAACCCTTCACCGACAAGCAGATCAAGCTGCTCGAGACGTTCGCCGACCAGGCCGTGATCGCGATCGAGAACGTCCGACTGTTCCAGGAGCTGCAGGACAGCAACCGCGACCTGGCCGAGGCGCTCGAGCAGCAGACCGCCACGAGCGAGATCCTACGGGTCATCAGCAGCTCGCCAACCGACCTCCAGCCAGTCCTGGACACCGTCGCCGAGAACGCCACGCGGTTGTGCGGTGCGAACGATGCGATCATCGTTCGCTTGGACGGCGACGTCCTGCGACGGGTGGCGACCTATGGCCAGATTCTAAGTGACGAAGCGTACCCCATCGTTCGCGGCCTCCCGGCCGGGCGGGCTGTAATCGATCGCCAAACCGTCCACATTGAGGATTATGAGACGGCCGCGGGCGAACAGTTCCCCGAGGGCCGAGAGGTCGCCGAACGCTATGGGCATCGGACGGCGCTCGCCACGCCGCTGCTGCGAGAGGGAGTCCCGCTCGGCGTCATCGTGATCCGGCGCATGGAGCCCCGTGCTTTCACCGACCAGCAGATCAAGCTCCTGGAGACCTTCGCCGACCAGGCCGTGATCGCGATCGAGAACGTCCGCCTGTTCCAGGAGTTGGAAGCCCGCAACCGCGACCTCACCGAGGCGCTCGAGCAGCAGACGGCCACCAGCGAGATCCTGCGGGTCATCAGCAGCTCCCCAACCGACCTCCAGCCAGTCCTGGACGCCGTCGCCGAGAACGCCACGCGGGTCTGCGGCGCAAACGACGCCAATATCCATCTGCTAGAAGCCGACGTCCTTCGGCTGGTGGCGGCATACGGGCCGATTCCTCAGACCCATCCGGCATTCCCACTGACCCGTGGCTTAGTGGGGGGCCGAGCCGTCATCGACCGGCAAACGGTCCACGTCCATGACATGGCCGCGGAGCTCGACGCCGAGTTCCCCGAGAGCAAGGCCAGCCAGAGGCGCCTGGGCCATCGAACCATGCTTGCCACACCGTTGCTCAGGGAAGGCCTTCCGATCGGCGCGATTGTGATCCGCCGGATGGAGGTGCAGCCGTTCACGGACAAGCAGATCGAGATGCTACAGACGTTCGCCGACCAGGCGGTCATCGCGATCGAGAACGTCCGGCTCTTCCAGGAGCTGCAATCGCGGACCGCAGAGCTGGCGCGATCGGTCGAGGAGCTGGAGGCGCTCGGCGAGGTCGGCCAGACGGTCAGCTCCACGCTCGACCTGCGGCAGGTCCTCACCACCGTCGTCGCCCACGCGGTCCAGCTCTCGGGGACCGACGGCGGCGCGATCTACGAGTTCGACGAGACCAGCCAGGCCTTCGACCTGCGTGCCACCCACCAGATGAGCGAGGAGCTGATCGAGCGGGTCCGCGAGGCGCGCATCCGGGTCGGGGAGACGGCTGTCGGGCGGGCTGCCGCCTCCAGGCAGCCCCTCCAGGTCCCGGACATCCTGGACGAGCCGGCCTATCCGCTGCGCGACATCCTGGCGCGGGCCGGCTTCCGGGCCCTGCTGGTCATACCCCTCATTCGTGAGGAGCGGATCGTCGGCGCGCTGGTGGTGCGGCGGAAGGCGCCGGGCGAATTC
>DASPXK010000149.1:0-9150 GCA_035637315.1 Chloroflexota bacterium | reverse complement strand
AGCACGGGTTCAAGCCGACGGACAGCGCCGTCAGCGCGTTCACCGGCTGCCGATCGACCTCCTTCACGCTCGGGCTGCGCGAGAAGCACTGGCGCGAGCACGTCCGCAATTTGCTGAGGGGCATGGACCCCCAGAACGCGCCAACGTTCGTTCTCGACCCGATCACCGCGCGGCAGTTTATCGATCGGGGCGGCTTTGACTCGAAGGAGAAGCTCATCCAGTGGGCCTACGACAACGCCCAGATGCCGGCTAGTGAGTACTGGGACTACCAGCTCATCCAGAACTACGTCTACCCGCGCGCCACGTACGGCGAGGAGCCGTGGGCGTCGAAGCTCAAGGCCGCACCGGACGAGCTGGTGCCGATGTTCCGGCCCGAGGACATCCATGTGGTGGTAGTTGGCGGCGAGACGAACGGGTACTGGCGCATTATGGGCTGCAACTACCAGAAGACGGTCTCAGTGGATGAGTGGAGATAAGCGAGCAGTCAGCCATCAGCTATCAGCCGTCAGGAGACGGGGTCGGGCCGATGGCGGCCTCCTGGTCGGGTGTCTCCTGGTCGGGCTGACAGCTGACAGCTGACGGCTGATCGCTCGTTCTCATGTCCGACTACGACGTGGTGGTCGTTGGCGGTGGCCTGGCCGGGCTAACGGCCGGGCTGTTCGCCGCGCGCTGCGGACGCCGGACGCTCGTGCTGGAGCCCACGGTGCCCGGCGGGCATCTGGTGAACGTGGACAAGGTTGAGGATTTCCCTGGATTTCTGGAGGGGGTTGCCGGCTATGACCTCTGCCCGACCGTTCAGGAGCAGGCGGCGAACCAGGGCGCCGAGTTCCGGCTGGCGGAGGCCCTCGGCCTCGAGCGCCGCGACCGTGACTGGCTGGTCACTAGCACGGAGGGCGAATATCGCGCCCAGGCGGTGATCGTGGCGGTCGGGTCGCGGCCGCGGGAGCTGGGCGTGCCTGGAGAGAGTCGGCTGCGCGGCAAAGGCGTCAGCCAGTGCGCTACCTGCGACGGCCCGCTCTTCCGCGGCCGAAGGGTTGGTGTGGTGGGCGGCGGCGACTCGGCGCTTCAGGAAGCGCTGACTCTGGCTAGCTACGCCTCCGAGGTGATGGTATTCCATCGGCGCGAGAAGCTCACGGCCCAAGAGGCATATCAACGGCGGGTTCAGGACGACTCCAGGCTCAGCTTGCGGACCAACACGATCGTCGAGGAGATCCTCGGGGATGAGGCAGTCGCGGGGATCAGGGTGCGGGAGGCGGTGAGCGGGGCTGAGGAGCGGATAGAGTTGTGGGGGGTGTTCGTCTACGTCGGGCTGGAGCCCAACACCGCTTTCCTAAAGGGCAAGCTGCGTCTAGACGAGACGGGTCACATCCCGACCGATATCTGGATGCGGACCGAGCTGCCGGGCGTGTTCGCGGCCGGGGACATCAGGGGCGACTCGGCGGCCCAGGCGATCACGTGTGCGGGCGACGGGGCGACCGCCGCCATCGCGGCCCATGGATACCTACAGGACCGCTCCTGGCCGAGCGTGTAGCGCCCCAGTTCTCGTGCAGACTCGTAGTGCCGGGAGCGACCGAGCCAGCGGCAGGCGCTGTCACGGCCGCGGGTGGGCATCGCTTCGGCCCGTTCCACCGTCTCGAATCACCGAGTCAGACCGTCGACGTAGCACAGCTCCAGGAGAGATCGGGCGAGATCTGGGGCCGTGCGCCGTATAATAGTCATGTGCCGAAGGTCCAGGCCTACGCGCGGCCACTGCCTGAAGGCGCTCGCGGTATCGAGTTCTACACTGACGTGGCGGTCGACAGCGGTGGACACCCCCTGTTGGTGGAGTGGTCGGGTCCACGTCTCGGCGTCCGGGTCGAGAATGATTTCGCCAAGATCCGATGTGTGATCACGCAGAACACCCAGGGGTGATGCGTAAGGGAAGGAAGATTCACCAGGTGGCTGCGCCCGCCCGTTTTCCGAGCGGCGAGCGGCGACCGGTCGCGGAGCTGGCCCTGGAACCGGCCGAGCTGACCGACCGCTACTCGCTGGAATTCGGGGACGGCGACGACGGCCTCGACTACTTCCGCGCAGCAGCTATCGAACTCCCGAGCGGTCAGCAGTTCTTGTTGCTTCGCTATCGCGGGGCGCCCACGTCCGGAACGATGGTCTACGCGGATGTCGGCGCCGACCCGGCGGCTTGTCGGAAGGAGCTTTTGGGCGAACTGGGGCTTACGGAGGCCGATCTAACCTGGTGGCCCGAGGCTCGGTGAGCCAGTCCTTCGCTACAAGAAAGCTGCGCCTGGACGAGACGGCGGGTCACATCCCAACCGGCGTCTGGATGCGGACCGAACTGCCGGGTGTGTTCGCGGCGGGAGACATCAGGCGCGACTCGGTGGCCCAAGCGATCGCGTGCGCGGGTGACGGGGCGACCGCCGCCATCGCCGCGCACCGCTACCTCGAGGAGCGCTTCCGGTCGAGCAAACCGGGGCAACCAGTCGTCGGCTGAATCGCCAGAGCGGCTGCTCATCAAAGACACAGGCGCTGGGGCGGCCGACCGGACGGCACGCAAACTGCGGGTTGGCGGCACGGGAGACTGCGGACCATGAACGGCGCGTCGGAACATGGCCGAGATATGCCCGACTCCGCGCCCGTGGCCTGGCGGGTGAACGGTGAGCGCCTGGCTGTCCTCGGCTGGGGACAGGCCGTGCTGCTCCAGCTCGCCCATCCGCTGGTGGCGGCGGGAGTCGCCGACTACAGTACGCTCCGTATCTCGCCGCGACAGAGACTGCGGCGCTTCCGCCGAACGCTGCGAGCGATGCTTACCCTTACCTACGGCAGCCCTGAGGCCGTCCGGAAAACGGCCCGCTGGATCGACGGCATCCACGGCCAGGTGCATGGTCGGCTGCAGGATACCTGTGGCGTGTTCCCCGCCGGCACCCCATACTCGGCCCGCGATCCTGCGCTCCTCCGCTGGGTGCATGCAACGCTGCTTGATTCCACGCTCCTCACCTACCGCTTACTGATTGGGCCGTTGAGCCGAATGGAGCAGGACCGCTACTGCGCTGAGGCCACCTGGATGGGGCCGATCCTCGGAATTCCGGTGGAGCTGTTGCCCGCTGACGCCACGCAGCTCGCCGCGTATCTTGACGCGATGTTCTCCAGCGGGCAGATCGCGGTTGGGCCAACGGCGCGCCGCCTCGCCTGCGAGCTGCTAAACGCAAGCCCGGGCTTGTCCGGGCTGCTGGACCTTCCCCTCCGTTTGCCCTACCATGTCATGACTGTCGGCCTACTGCCACCGCCGCTCCGCGACGCCTACCAGCTGTCCTGGAGCCCGGCCTACCAGCTTGCTTTCGACGCGGCTGTCGCGACATGCCGAAGGCTGGTCCCGTTGCTCCCCGACGCCGTGCGACGCTGGCCCGAAGCCCGTCGCGCCAGCCAGTTGGGTAAGCAAAGCGCAGCCCAAGCCACGGATTTCGACAGCCCTTAGCGAGCCAACCACGCCATCAGACCGACCGGCTGAGTGACCGGGGCCGCTCGCGTCGGGCACAATCGTCAGCGTCGACGTGGCGCCGTACTGGGATCGCCAGCACGCTGCCGCTGCGAGTCCGGGCTGGGGTGTCTGCGGACTTATTTCACTGCAGGAGCGAACAGATGGACCATCAGCGGCTCTCGATGCCCGTCGGCGAGGCGATGTTCACCCAGCGCTCCATCCGTCGGTTCCGGCCGGACCCAGTCCCCATGGAGGACATCCGACTCATCCTGGAGGCGGCCTCCAAAGCGCCCAATGGAGGGAACCGGCAGATCGCGCGATTCCTGGTGGTCACCGACCGGGCGCTGATCCAGGACTTCGGCCGGCTCTATCACGAGGCCTGGTGGGCCAAGCGGTATGACGAGCGTGGCTGGACGAAGCCCGAGGACATCCCACTCGAGGACCGCAGCTACCGTTCCGCCATGGGGCTGGCCGACAACATCAAGGATGCGCCCTGTGTCATCTTCGCTCTCGCCCTGCCGCCTGGCTCAGCCAACTCCGTGATCCCGGCTGTGCAGAACCTCATGCTGGCCGCCCGCGCCGTCGGCCTCGGCTCCGTCCCCACCACCCTCCACGCCACGGTCATGGAGCGTTTCAACGCTATGTTCGGGATCCCGAAGGAGGTGAGCTTTCACTTCTGCATCCCGCTTGGCTACCCGCGCGGCAGCTTCGGGCCAACCAACCGCAGGCCTACCTCAGAGACCACGTACCTGGACCGCTGGAGCGGCCCGGTGCCCTGGAACTGAAGTCGGACGCGACGCGAAGATGCCCTTACGCGGGGTCGGCAGGCTCACTCCCGCGGCTCTGATCGGGAGGTCTGCCTGGCTGGGCCGAGATATACTGCAGTTTGCCGACGGTTCGGCCTGGGGCTAACGCCAGGACCCACCCCGCGAGGTGCGGCTACCAGGAGTGTTCGGAGGGAGGATAGGGCGATGCGCGTCGCATTCATCGGCCTGGGCACTATGGGTGGACGGATGGTCGCCAATCTCCAGAAGGCGGGGCACGACCTCGTCGTGCACGATGTGCGACGCTCGGCCGCTGATCCGCACCTGGAACGCGGCGCGCGTTGGGCGGACAGCCCCCGCGAGGCGGCTGGCGACGCCGAGCTGATCCTGACGTCACTGCCAGGCCCGAAGGAAGTCGAGGAGGTCGCCCTCGGCGAGCAGGGGATCATCCATGGCGCTCCGCGTGGCTCCATCTATGCCGACCTGTCGACCAGTTCGCCCAGGCTCATTCGGCGGATCTTCCCGCTTTTCGCGGAACGTGGCATCCACGTGCTCGATGCTCCGGTGAGCGGTGGGCCACAGGGCGCCCAGGATGCAAACCTCATCATCATGGTCGGCGGCGACGAGGCAAGCTTCGAGCGCGCCAGGCCAGCGCTGCAGGCGATCGGCGACAAGGTCAGCTACATGGGGGAGATCGGCTGCGGGGCGATCGCCAAGCTGGTCCACAACATGATCGGCATCTGCGCCGCCCAGCTCCTCGCGGAGGGGTTTACGCTCGGCGTCAAGGCCGGCCTCCGCCCGGAGAAGCTGCTCGAGGCGATCCGCGGCGCCTCCTACGGCCAGGGCTATGCCCTCTCGCGCGGGATACCACAAGTCGTCTTCAAGGGCGACTTCGATACTCCACGCTTCGCGCTCGCGCTGGCGCGCAAGGACCTCGGGCTGGCGACCGAGCTGGCCCGCGAGTTCGACGTCCCGACGGCCATGGCGGCGGTGGCCGAGCAGGCCATGATCGACGCCCTGAACCGTGGTTGGGGCGTCAAAGACTCCTCGGCGATCTGGATGCTCCAGGAGGAGCGCGCCGGCGTCAACGTGCGGAGCTCCTGAGCAGGGAGAGGATCGACCGCGCCAGCGCGGCCGCGGGCTAGCCCGGGCATCCGGAGTGACGCCTGGTTGAACAGCGGAATCCCTTGGGCTATGCTCCGGATGTCCCCCATGCGTACTTCAAGGCATTGAGGGGGACACGGGCCGGGAGTGCGCATGGCTACGCTCGGAACTACCGCCCGTCGCATGCCGCTGGCCGTTCCCGCGGGCGGACCGCGTCTCGGCCGCGACTGGCGCTTGGGCTACGCCCTCACGCTGCCGGTCGTCCTGGTCATCGTCGGACTGATCGCCTTCCCGCTGGGCTACTCGGTCTGGCTGAGCCTGCAGGACATCAAGCTCGGCGGCCAGGGGACGTTCGTGGGGGCCGGGAACTACTCCAAGATCCTCCTCGATTCCACCAGCCGCATTCACGACCAGTTCTGGAATTCGGTCTACGTGACCGCGGTCTACGTAGGGGGGGCCCTGTGCGGCAAGTTCATTCTGGGCATGACCACGGCGCTGATCCTGCACGCACAGATCAAAGCCCGGAACCTCTGGCGAGCGCTGCTCTTCCTGCCCTGGTCGATTCCGGCGATCGTGAGCTCCTACTCGTGGAAGTGGATCTACAACGACGTCAACGGGATTTTCAACAACCTGCTCATGGGCTACGGGCTGATCGAGCGGCCGATCCTGTTTCTGGCAGATCCGACGCTCGCCGTCTGGTCGGTGCTGCTCGCGGTCATCTGGCAGGGTACGCCGTTCTGGACGATGACGTTCCTGGCGGGCCTGCAGGCGATTCCTCACGAGCTCTACGAGGCGGCCGAGATCGACGGCGCCTCCACCGCCAAGAGCTTCTGGCATATCACCCTCCCCAACTTGACGAGTGTGATACTCGTCACGGTGATGCTGTCTGCCATCTTCACCACAAACTCGATCCAGTACATCTACATCCTCACCAACGGTGGCCCTGGCGGAGCCACCGAGACGTTCCCACTCCTCGCGATTAGCCAGGGCCTCCGCGCCTACGATCTGGGGATCGCGGCGGCGATTCCCCTGCTCTTCTTCCCGATGTTCGCGCTCTTCATCTACGTGTTGACCAAGCGCATGCTGCGCACGGAGTCGTGAGCGATGGCCCAGCTAACGCAGGCCGCCCGACCGACAACGCTCGACCGTCCCATCTCGATTGTCTCGTGGCTCTCGAGGAAGAATCGGGCCTACTACCTGCTCGGCTACGTGCTGCTGATCCTCCTGTCGGCCTGGACGATCTTCCCCTTCTACTGGCAGATCGCCACGTCGGTCCGGTTAGACGTCGACCTGTACCGCCCGTCGGTCACGCTGGTGCCCCAGGCCCTGACTCTGGAGCACTACGCCAAGGTATTGACCGGCACGTCGTCACAGTTTCCGATCCAATTCAGGAACAGTCTCTACGTCGGCCTCGGCACGACCCTGGTCGCGGTCGTGTTCGGCTCGATGGGAGCTTACGCGCTCACTCGGCTGAGGTTCTTCGCGCGGGCCGGGCTGGCGCGAATCCTGGTCTACGCCTACCTCGCACCGGCCTCCGTCCTGTTCATCCCGCTGTTCATGCTGATGAATTCGCTGAACCTTCGCGACAACCTCTTGGGCCTTGCCCTGACCCATCTGACTTTCTCGGTGCCGTTCGCCACCTGGATGCTGATGGGCTACTTCAAGACGTTGCCGATCGAGCTGGAGGAGGCAGCGCTCGTCGACGGCGCGGGGCGCCTAACCACGCTGTGGCGAATCGTCATGCCCCTATCGGCTCCCGCGATTGTTGTAGTCGCCGTCTTCACCTTTACGCTGTCCTGGAACGAGTTTCTCTACGCGCTGGTACTGATCCAGGCGAAGGAGAACATGACGGTGCCGGTCGGCCTGACCGCGTATGTGGTCGCGGATGTCTTCTACTGGGGGCAGATGATGGCCGCGGCCACGATCATGTCGCTTCCGCCGCTGCTGCTGTACTTCTTCGGGCAGCGCTGGGTGATCGCCGGTTGGACGGCCGGCGCGGTGAAAAACTAGGATTGGCTCAACCGCAGGGGAGGAGGTAGGTCACATGGCGAGTGGACAACAATTCTCACGACGTAGCTTCCTGGGCGTGCTCGCCAGCACGGCGACCGCCACAGTCGTGGCTGCCTGTGGCGGCGGCCAGGCGCCCGCGCCGGCCAAACCACCAGAGGCTGCCAAGCCAACCGAGGCCCCCAAGCCAGCCGCGCCGGTCGCGACGACCGCGCCCGCCGCGGCGGCCACGCCCGCGACTGCCGCCAAACCTGCCGCGGGTGGCCCGGTCGTCGCCTGGTTTGGGCTGGACTACATCCCGCAAGTGACCCAGTTCATGAACGAGCGGTTCACCGCCGTCTCTAAGGAGAAGGGCTTCAGCCTTACCTTCGAGGAGCTGCCGAGCGGCCCGGCGAGCACCGACAAGTTCAACGCCGCCGTCCAGGCCGGCACGCCGCCCGATATCTACGGCGTGTTCGACTACCAGACGCAGTACTGGCGCATCCAGGGGCAAACGGTCGACGTCACGGACATCGTCAAGCCCTTTGCGACCCAGGCAGGTGGCTTCTGGCAGCCGGTCGAGCTTACCTGCAAGTTCCAGGACAAGTGGTACGGCGTGCCAAGGGCGGTTAACTGCTGGCCGTTCCACGTCCGCCAGGACCTGCTCGACCAGAACGGGCTGAAGTACCCGAAGGACTGGAATGAGTTTCGCGAGCAGGGCAAGAAGCTCAGCAAGCCACCGCTGTATCACTACGGCATGACCCTCGGCCGCACGAACGACACCAACAACCACTTCATCGGCATGCTCTGGACCTTGGGCGGCAAGCTCCAGAACGAGGACGGCAGCCTTGCGGTCAAGGCCGGCGACGAGGCCTGGATCAAGACGATTGACCTGCTCGCGACGATGTTCAACGAGGACAAGATCATCCCGCCGGGCTCGGTCAGCTGGGGCGATCCCGACAACAACAATGCCTACCAGAGCGAGCAGCTCGTGCTGACCTCCAACCCGACCAGCATCTACAACTGGCTCCAGCAGAACAAGCCCGAGCTGGCCAAGGCGACGAAGTTCTACAGCTACCCGGCCGGTCCGGCCGGGTCGTTCGGCCAGGTCGACGTCTGGGCACTCGCGCTGTTCAAAAACGGCAAGGGTGGGGAGGGAGCCCGTGTCCTGCTTTCATCTTTCCTCGACCCGACCTGGTACGGCGACTACATCAACAAGAAGCTGCAGGGTCGCTTCGTCCCGGTCTACAAGGACATGATCAAGGACGATCTGTGGACCAAGAACGACCTGTACACGGAGTACCAGAAGATCATCGAGACCGGCCGCATCATGAGCTACGGCTCAGCCCCGCTCGGCGCCATCTCCGAGCTGACCACCAAGTTCGTCATCGGCGACATCATGCAGGACGTGATGGTCAAAAAGGTGAAGCCGGCGGACGCGCTCGCCACGTTCGTCAAGAGCGCTGAGGAGATCTACAACAAACCGGAAAACCGGAGGTAGCCCGGCGCGCTAGTCGTCGCGCCGCCGCCAAATGGTCCCGCCCAACCCCGACGCATAGACGAGTCGGTCGCGGGGGTAGTCTGGCGACGTCGCCAGCGCCACCACGGCGGGCGGGTCGAGCCCCTCGCTCCACGGCGTGAAGCTGGCGCCACCGTCGCGCGATACGCAGACTCCGGCGCTGCTGGAGGCGAAGAGGGTCGTGTCCGCGCCGTAATTGGGCGACGCGGCGAGCGCCGTGATCGAGTTTGGGCTGCCCGGCAGCTCAGGGCCCCGCCAGATGGGGCGCCGCTCGCCCCGGGCGATCTCCCGCGCGCGGCGGAGCG
>DASPXK010000148.1:0-2576 GCA_035637315.1 Chloroflexota bacterium | reverse complement strand
CGCGTGAAAAGGAAGAGCGAGGCGTGAGTGGAGTTCCCCCGCTTTCGTGGACATCTGACGGCTGACGTGTCTGGTCGGCCGGGAAGGATGTCTGTCGATGCCGAAGGTTCCGCCGTATTCGGAGCAGTTCAAGCGTGACGCCGTGGCGTTGTGGAGGTCGAGCGGGCGTTCGTTGGAGCAGTTGGCCAAGGAGCTGGGCGTCTCGCGCGGTTCGTTGAGCAACTGGGTCAAGCAGGCCGATGTCGATGCCGGCAAGGTCGAGGGGCTGACCTCGGACGAGCGCGAGGAGCTGCGCCGTCTGCGCCGCGAGGTCAAGGTCCTGGCGGAGGAGCGCGAGATCTTGAAAAAAGCCGCGGCCTTCTTCGCCAAGGACAGCGAGACCCGGCGCTGATGTTCGGGTTCATCGCGGCGAAGAAGGCCGAACACTCGATCAAGACGATGTGTCGCGTGCTCGAGGTCTCGCGCTCGGGCTTCTACGCCTGGGCGGCCCGTGAGCCCTCGGCTCGCGCGCGCGAGGACGAGCGGCTGACCAGGCGGATCAAGGAGCTCTTCGAGCTGCGCCGCAAGGTCTACGGGTCGCCCAGGATCTGGTCGGACCTCGTCCTGGACGACGGCGAGCGGATCGGACGCAAGCGCGTGGAGCGGCTGATGCGCCAGGCCGGCCTGAGCGCGCTGATGGAGAAGAAGTGGAAGGCCACGACGATCCGCGTGCCCGGCGTCAGGGTCGCTGAGGACCTGCTCGACCGCCAGTTCGCGGCCGGGGCGCCGAACCGCTGCTGGGTCGCGGACATCACCTACCTGCGCAGCTGGGAGGGCTGGTCCTACCTCTTGGCCGTCCAGGACCTCTACAGCCGCCGGATCGTCGGCTGGAGCATGGCCGATCACATGCGCGCCGAGCTCGTCGTCGACGCGCTGCAGATGGCGCTGGCTCGTCGCCGACCAGACCCCGGGCTGATCTACCACAGCGACCAGGGCAGCCAGTTCGTCTCGCTGGCGTTCGGAGTGTGTCAGATATTCCGTGTAAGCGCTTGGTGTGAGTGTAACAGTTAGGGTGGTGGGTGTGAAGGGGGTGAGTGTCAGATTGCGGTGTCGGGGATGCGGTCTTCGAAGTGGATCTTGAAGGCGGCCATGGCCGCGTTCCAGTTGTAGGCGCGTCGCCACTTGGTCTGGGCGCGGGTGATGGCCAGCCAGATCAGCTTGCGGGCGGCGTCCTCGGTGGGGAAGTGCCCGCGGGTCTTGATGATCTTGCGGATCTGGCGGTTGAGCGCCTCGATCGTGTTGGTGGTGTAGACGACGCGGCGCACGTCGGGCGGGAAGGCCAGGAACGGCGTGATCTGTTCCCAGTGCTCAAGCCAGCTGCGGGTGATCGTCGGGAAACGGTGGTCCCACTTGTCGGCGAAGCGCTGCAGCTCGTCGGCGGCGGCGTCCTGGTCGGTGGCGGTGTAGATCTTCTTCAGATCGGCGGCCACGGCGCGCTTGTCGCGGTAGGGCACGAAGCGCAGCGAGGAGCGGACCTGGTGGACCAGACAGGTCTGCACCCAGGTCTGCGGGAAGACGGCCTCGATCGCTTCGGGGAAGCCGGTCAGCCCGTCGACGCAGCAGACCAAGACGTCGGCGATGCCGCGCTGCTTGAGCTCGGTGAGCACCGCCAGCCAGAACTTGGCGCCCTCGGTGCGCTGAAACCAGATCCCCAGCACGTCGCGCTCGCCCTCGAGGTTGACCCCGATCGCTAGGTAGCAGGCGTGGTTTCGGACCGCCTGGCCGTCACGGATCTTGACCATGAGCGCGTCGAGATAGACGATCGGGTAGACCGCCTCCAGCGGGCGCATCTGCCAGACCTTGACGTCCTCGAGCACCGCGTCGGTGACCTTGGAGATCAGGTCGGGCGAGACGTCGGTGCCGTAGATCTCGGCCAGGTGGCCCTGGATCTCGCGCACGGTCAGCCCGCGCGCGTAGAGCGCGATCACCTTCTCGTCGAAGCCCACCCAGCGCGTCTGGCGCTTGCCCACGATCTTGGGCTCAAAGCTGCCCTTGCGATCCCGCGGCGAGCGGACCCGCAGCGGGCCCTGGTCAGTGATGACCGTCTTGGTCGGCTGGCCGTTGCGCGCGTTGCCCGCCCCGCCCGGCGGGGCCTGCCCGGCCGGGTAGCCCAGATGCTCGGTCAGCTCGGCCTGCAGCGCCCGCTCCAGCAGCCGCCGCGTCAACTGGCCCAGCAGCCCGTCCGGGCCTGCGATCTCCTGCGCACTCTGCGCGCCCGCCAGCAGCTCGTCGATCAGCTCATCCGACAGCTCGGGCCGCTCCACCAGGCCACCCCCAGGCAGCCCCGGCAACGGCACAGACCCATCCACCGACGCGCGGCCGGCGTCGAGCTGCGCTCGCCCTCCGGGCTCGCTCCGCTCGACGCCGGCGCGAGCCTCCAACTCCTCGATCCTGCTGCTTCTCATAGACATGACGCTCCGATTCGTCCATGCCTACACAGTTCCTCCGACACTCCCCGTCGATCGCGATCAGCCCGACCTTCACCAGCCCGGCCTCCTTGCACAACGCGAGCACCTCGGTAAACAGGTCAGCAAGCG
>DASPXK010000147.1:0-1812 GCA_035637315.1 Chloroflexota bacterium | reverse complement strand
GCCATCAGCTATCAGGACTCGTGGTGATGGCTCGTTCCCCGGTGCTGACGGCTGAGAGCTGATGGCTGACAGCTCGTGATGGCTGATAGCTCGTGATGAACGTCCTCGTCGTCGGCGGTGGGTCTCGGGAGCATGCCCTGTGCTGGCGGCTGGCCGGCAGCCAGGGCGTGGACCGGCTGTACTGCGCTCCTGGTAATGCCGGCATCGCGGAGCTCGCAACCAACTTGGCGATTGGCGCCGAGGACATCGACGGACTGGTCAGCGCCGCCCGCGCGCGGCGAATCGATCTGGTGGTCGTCGGGCCGGAGGCGCCACTGGCGGCGGGCCTCGTCGACAGACTGGCGGAGGAGGGCATCGCCGCCTTCGGGCCGACCGCCGCCGCCGCGCGGATCGAGGCCAGCAAAGTGTGGACAAAAACTCTGCTGGGGCGGATCGGGGTGCCAACCGCGCGCGCCGAGTGCGCCGCCTCGGTCGGCGAGGCGCGGCGTCGGCTGGCCGGCTTCGGCTACCCGCTCGTCCTCAAGGCTGACGGCCTCGCGGCCGGCAAGGGGGTCACCACTGTCCACGACGCGCTCCAGGCCGAGCGCCTGCTGGACGATCTGTTCGTCGCCCGTTCGCTCGGCGAGGCCGCCGACCGCATCTTGATCGAAGAGTACCTCCAGGGGCGCGAGTTGTCCGTGCTGGCGTTCTGTGACGGCGAGCGCCTGGCGCTGATGCCGCCGGCCCGCGACTACAAGGCCGCGTTCGATGGCGACCGTGGGCCGAACACGGGTGGGATGGGGGCCTATAGCCGTCCAGCCTTCGCGACGGCGGAGCTGATCGAGCGGGTGCGGGCGGAAATCCTCGAGCCGGTCGTGGAGGCGCTGGCGGAGGATGGCTGCCCGTTCGTGGGCGTGCTGTACGCCGGGCTGATGGTGACCAGTGATGGCCCGAAGGTGCTGGAGTTCAACTCCCGCTTTGGAGACCCAGAGGCCCAGGTGATCCTGCCGCTGCTCCACTTCGATCTCCTGGAAGTGCTCCAAGCGACAGCCGAGGGCAGGTTGGGGGAGAGCCAGGTCGACTGGCAGGCCGGAAACGCGTGCGGGGTGGTGCTAGCATCGGCGGGCTACCCAGGGTCCTACGAGACCGGGCGCCGAATCGAGGGTCTCGACGTGGCGGCGGCCGGCGGGCTGCTCTTTCATGGCGGGACGGACAAGTCGGACGATGGCAGCGTGGTGACGGCCGGCGGTCGGGTGCTGACGGCTGTCGGCCGCGGGAGCGATCTGGCCGAGGCTCGCGCGCAGGCGTACACGGCAGCGACCGCGATACGATTTGAAGGCCGAACCATGCGCACGGATATCGCCGCCGACGAGCTGTCAGCAATCAGCTATCAGCAGTCAGGAGACGTGACGATGGCTGAAAGCTCGGTCCGGCTGATGGCTGAGCGCTGAAGGCTGATGGCTCGACGATGATTCCCCGCTACTCGCATCCCGAGATGGCCCGCGTCTGGTCGGAGGACAACAAATATGAGGCTTGGCGACGGGTCGAGGTCGCCGTCTGCGAGGCCTGGAACGACCTGGGGGTGGTCCCCGACGCGGCGCTCGAGCCGATCCGTCAAGCGAGGGCGGACCCCCGCCGGATCGACGAGATCTTCGCCGAGACCCGCCACGACGTCGTCGCCTTCGTTCGCAGCCTGGCCGAGAGCGCCGGCGAAGCGGGGCGATTCATCCACTTCGGGCTGACCTCGTCCGACGTGTGGGACACGGCCACCTCGGTCCAGCTCAGCGAGGCGGCGGACATCCTGGCCGAAGACCTCGCCCGCCTCGAGGATGC
>DASPXK010000146.1:0-3328 GCA_035637315.1 Chloroflexota bacterium | reverse complement strand
CTGGGCGGCAACAAACCCGTAGAACGTGTCCCGCCCGACGAACTCGCCATACGCCGTGTCGGCCTCGAACAGCCCCGGCTGCGGCCCCCGTTTACCCAGCATCACAGCACCTCAGGTGGGTCTACCCACCTGCACATGCTACGCTCTCCGACGGGCTCTCGAGAACAACCAGAGCTGGCTTTTCGGCCGTACTTCTAGACAGCATCATCGACGCCGGCCATCCGAGGTCGTTGGACCTCGCGCCTGTGGCGGCCGCATAACTTTGACAGGAGGATGGCCGCCGTGCCCAGACCCGCCACAGCCGAGCCGAGCGGATGGATGCCACGCGAGGATTGGGACGCCCTCGTCCGTGGCGAGGGGTGTCCGTTATGTGCTGAGATGGCCTCAGGGATCCAGGCCAACGAGTATTTTCACAAGGTTGCCGACCTGGCCATCAGCGAGCTTCGGCTGGCGGCCAATCAGAACGTCCGCGGCTACTGCGTGCTGGTCTGCAAGAAGCACGTCCGCGAGCCGTACGAGCTGAGATCGGTCGAGCGCGCGATATTCTTCGAAGACATGATGTCTTCCGCACTGGCGCTAGAGCGGGTCTTCCAGCCGATCAAGATGAACTTCGAGATGCTCGGCAACCTCGTGCCGCACTTGCATTGTCACATCAACCCGCGCTATTACGGCGATCCGTGGCCAGGCTCGCCGATCGGGCCCGGTGTGCCACATGTCTTGCTCCCGCCTGAGGAATACGAGGCCCGTGCGCGGCAGATCCGGGCCGCTTTGGGCTAATCGCTCCGTAGCTACTCAGACGGAATGGGTCAGCAGTGGACACCGTCAGAGCTAGCCCGGCTGATCGCCGTCCGTCTCGGACGAATCGAAGGCGTGGCCGCCGTCGCTCTGGGGTGGCTCATGGGCCCAGCAAACCGCGCATCCCGATTCGGACATCGATCTTGGGATTACTACCGCGCCGAGCGCCCGCCTTCGGTCGAGGCCCTTGGCCAGTTGGCGCACGAGTTGGACGACCGCCATCCACCCGATGCCGCGACCGACTTTCGGCATGGGGTCCGTGGATCAACGGCGGGGCGTGGCTCCAGATCGAGGGCCGGCGGGTGGACTGGCTCTACCGCGATCTCGGGCTAGTGGCTGAGACTGTCGCCGAGTGCCGCGCCGGGCGGCCCGCCTGCTACTACCAGCCAGGCCATCCACACGGCTTACACAGCCACATCTACACGGGCGAAGTCCACTACTGCCGTCCCCTCGTCGACTCCAGTGGGGACTTGGCAGCGTTGAAGGCCATCACCGCGCAGTATCCCCCAGGCCTCAAAGTGCTCCCTGATCGCCAAGTACCTCCAGGAAGAGCTTCGCGCTCGAGACCTGCCAAAAGTCCGCGGCGCGCGGCGAGACGTTCTACGTGGTCGGCTGCCTGTTCCGCTGCGCGGCGTGCCTGGTGCAGGTGCTGTATGCGCTCAACGAACGCTACTTCGTAAACGAGAAAGGCTCTGCAAGGCGGCGGACTCATTCCCATTTCATCCGGCCGGCTTCGGGGAGATTCTCGACCGTCCTGGCCCGGCCCAAGGCCAGCGCGACGGAGCTCAACACGAGCGTCCGGCGCTTTGACGAGCTCGTGCGAGCTGCCCAAGATCTGCTCCGAGCGGTCGAGGAGCATTGACTGACCCATACCGTCAGTCAACGAACGCCCTTGATAATAGCGTCGTTCTCCGGCGTGCGCCGTTCAGCCGGCGTCGATCTCGGACCTCCCCTAGAACGCCGTTCGAGGACTGGCCGGCTGCCGGGTGCGTCGGGCTTGAAGCACGGCCACCAGGCCGAGCCCGGCGGCCGCCAGCGGGAGGATCTGCAGGGTTGAGCCGATGCCGATCTGGGCCGCGGTGACACCGGCCACAATCGGCGCCACGAGCATGCCGGCGTCCTGGCCGACGGATAGCAGCATCGATGCTGTCCCGCGGTTGACGACCCCGCGATCGCTGAGTTCGGCCGTGCTGAGGGTATTGGCGACTACCGCGCAGGCGCGGCCCGCGCCGATCAGCACGAAGGCGCCGATCAGCGCTAGCGGGGCAGTCAGGAGCGGCACACTGGCGACCGTCAGGCCGTAGCCGGCGATCCCGAAGCATGCGAGCCCGATCGGGCCAAACCAGCGTAGGAGCGGATCGCCAAATGGCCGGATCAGGGTGTTGGTAAACGAGTGGGTCGCCTTGGCGGCGCCGATGACCGAGAGCGACAGGCCGATGGCCAGGCCGTACAGTGGGAAGAGCGTCCCCAGCGTTTGGTGAATGAAGCCGATCGTGAAGGCGACGAGGAGAATGGCCCTCAAGTCGGGGCTGCCGAGCAGGGCCCCAGCTGCGGGCCGCTCGGCCGGGCCGCCCCTGGCGCGCTGAGCGGGCTCAGCCGTCGGGGCCGCCAGCAGCGCCCCGGCCGGACATAGGGCCGCGACGGTGAAGGCGACGCCGTAGCCGAAGTTGTCGGCCAGCAGTCCGGAGGCAAGGTTGCCGACCGTGAAGCCAGCCGACATCGCCGCCGTGTAGATGGCGGTCGACCTGGCCCGGTTTCTGCCCGGCGCCCCGAGAAACGCGGCGAAGTTCAGGGTCGTCGCGGTCCCAGAGAACAACCCGTGCCCGAAACGGACCGCCGCGAAGGCCGCCGCCCCGGAAGCGGCCGGGTAGAGCAGGACGGCGAACCCGAACAGGCCACAGGCGACGATGAACCACGCCCGCAAGTGGCCGCCGTCCGCCATCCGGCCGCCCGGCACCCGTGACAACACGCTCGCGACCGCGTAGGCGGCAACGAGGAACCCGATGTCGGCCACCTGAAAGCCGCGGCTCGCAAGGAACGGCGCGACGAGCGTGGAGACCAACCCATCGGAGGCCGTCAGCAGGAAGACCGCCGCGTTGGCCCGATTGGTCTCTCCGCCCGCGCTGCCATCCCCTGCCGAACGCATGTCAGCTCAGTGAGGGAGGTTGATCATGAGCAAGACGGCATTACCTACCGTGGCGGCCAACGCCGCGCTCCGTGGAGTACCCGAAGATCTCGACTGCGCGCTCGCCCACGCGATAGGCGACTACGTAGGGCGTTCGCGAGACTACGAGCTCACGGGTGCCCGGCACCCGACCGACGCGTCCCCGCTCTGGAAGCTCGGCCAGCGTCCCGACCGCGTCCAGAATGCGATGCGCGACGACTTCAGCGCTGCCGGGTGCGTCTTGGCGATGTAGCTGCGAAGGTTCTCGAGATCGTCGAGCGCCAACGGATACCAGACGATCCTCAACGGGAGCGGGACAGCTCGTCCCTGGATCCCCAGCTTCGCAGCCAGGACGCCACAGCGGAGTGG
>DASPXK010000145.1:0-1529 GCA_035637315.1 Chloroflexota bacterium | reverse complement strand
CCGTAGGTGAGCCAGGTCAGCGGCATGTAGAAGTTCGTGTCATTGCCGCCGAACATCCACGTGAGCTGCTCCCAGCCCAGCCCGCGGTAGTGGGGATTCTCGAGCAGGTTCAGGGGATCATCCCAGTCCACGAAGCCGTTCCACAGCGACGGAAGAAAGGCCAACACCGTCACCGTGACGATCCCTGGCGGAATCATCGCCGCGCGCTTCGAATCTCGCCCCGTCACTGGAGCTGCCGTCGCTCGACGTCCAAGACTTGCGCCAGGTTGGCTCGGGCTTGCTCGAATTCGGGATGAAGGCGTAGGGCTTCGCGAAAGTGCTCGGCGGCCTCGCGCAGGCGGCCCGCTTGAGCCAGCGCGATCCCCAGGAGGTTGTGCACCTGGGCATTGCGGGGATCGCTGTCGAGGGCGGTTCGGAAGTGCGCGATCGCATCCGCCGGCCGGTTGGCCTGCAGCAGCGCGATGCCGAGGTTGATCCGCGCGTCGGCATACGCCGGGTACAGGCGCAGGGCCTCCTCGTAGTGCTGGATGGCCTCAGCGGGCTTGCCCAGCCGGACCAAGGCCACGCCCAGGTTGTAGTAGGCAAGAGTCTCCCTCGGGCTGAGGCGCAAGGCCTCCCGATAATGCTCGATCGCAGGCGACAGATTGCCCTGGGCCGCGAGGGCGATCCCAAGCTCGAGGTGAGCATCCGCGTAGTCGGGTTGCAGGCGCAGGGTCTCGCGGAGGTGAGGAATGGCCTCGGCCGGTCTTCCCTCGCGGACGAGGGTCGTGCCCAAGTGCAGATGAGCGCGCGGCGACGGCGTGACGGCCAGCGCACGGGCCCAGAGCGTCTCCGAGTCCCGCCAGACGCGTGTCTGGGTCCACGTCAGCGCGCCGAGGACGATGGGAAGCGCGAGCGCGAGCAGCGCGATCGCGGCCATCGGGTCTCTGCCTAGACGTCCGGCCGCATGGGCTTCAACCGCGGAGGTGAGCAGCCCGCCCGCCAGCAGCGCCCAGCCCAGGCATGCCAGGTAGGTATAGCGGTCGCCGGCGATCAGAGTCTGGACCTGGACGATGCCGAGCACCGGGAGTAGCACGACCACATACGCCGCGCCCACCACGGGGAGCGCTGGCCACCGCCGGCGAAACGCGAGCGCCGCGATGGCGACGGCCAGCACGGCCGCCGCGCTCACGAGAAATGGCCATGCGATGGGGTCGAGCGGGACGGGCTGCTCGTACAGAGGGGAGAGGTTCCGGGGGACGAGGGTTTTCCAGAGATAGAAGGCCAGCGCGTAGAGCGAGATGGCAAGTCTGCCGAGCCATCCGACCGACGGGAGGGTCGTGAGATCGGTGATCTGTCCGACCCTGACCAAGGTGACTGCGCTGGTCGCTGCCGCGGGCAGGATGAAGGGCACTTTCTCGAGCCAGGCGCGGCGCCCCGCGGGGGTGATCCAGGAGGTGGGGGCGAAGCCGAGTCGCTTGAGGGGGTAGATGTCGAGGAGGACGAGCACGACGGGGAGGCTCACGGCCATCGGCTTGGACAGGAGCGCG
>DASPXK010000144.1:0-16089 GCA_035637315.1 Chloroflexota bacterium | reverse complement strand
GCGTCGCGACGACAAAGACGTGCTTGTAGAAGAGCGCCCAGCCGTAGGTCGTCTTCTTCAGCTCATCAAGGATCGCCAGCGACCACATTGGCTTGGTGACAGGGTTGTAGACCGTCTGCCAGATACCGGTGACTGCGATGACCGGGATAGCCAGGAGAATAAATGGCAGCGTCAGGCGGATCAGAGCCGCCCGCTGGGCCGCGGACAACCCTGGCGCAGCCGCCAGCAGCGCGTCGATCAGCGCCACCCCGATCCAGCCGACGGCGAACGGCACATGGACCCACAGCATGCCCAGGGTGATCGCAGACTCGCTCATGGCGGTGGTTCGCGTAGGGGCACGGCATGCCGTGCCCCTACTACTCCTACCTACTGCCTACTGGACGGTGATCTTCCCAACCATTCCGCGCTCACGATGGTTGCCGACGCCGCACCAGAAGTCGTACGTGCCGGGTTGATCAAGGGTCACGTCCCAGCTGAGGCTGTCGCCAGGCTGGACCGTATTGGCGTCGGCGCCGCCCGTCTCGGCGCCGTTGACTGAGATTACGAGGTTGTGGCGTCGGGTATCGGTGTTGGTCAGGTTGAACGTGATCGTCCCAGCCGGCACCGTGATCTCGCTTGGATTGAACACGAACTCACCCTGACTCAGGTCGACCGACATCGACTGCGCCGCTGTCGGTTGAACGGAGCCAATCACCACGAAGAGGCCCACAGCCAGGCCCAGGACCCCAACAACCAAGTACGCGCGAGCGGGCATTCCTACCTCCCAAAGATCGATCTGAGGCCGAGCACCGCCGGCCTCGTCTCTAACTACGAGCGTCGCCGACCGGCGGTTCTGTTTTGAGTCCCAGCCCCTAGGCGAGGGCGGACCCATTGTGGCATGGTGTCGCCACTGACGATAGCGATGGAGGAGGAGGCTTGGCAACGAACGGGCAGGCTCCGGCCAGCTTGACTGCCCAGAGGGTGATTCGGATGCTCGACGTGTGCTCCCTCCTCAGCACTGATCCGACAGCCGATGGTCTTCGCCACTTCCTCTCCGCCGCGGCTGTGTGCTAACGCTTAGCCGAGCGCTCGACCGTGTCCGGACACTGGAGGCTGGCGGGCGTCTTTGGGCTCGGAATCGTCGTGGCGGTCCTGTTCTGGACGGTCTTCAGCGCCCCGTTCCCGCTGGCCGAGTTCTGCACCCGGCGGCACCCAACTTGGGTGCTACCGCTGTTCGAGCGGCCGCGCTACACCGCCGTCGCGGGCGAGATGTACCTGCTCACCATGACCGCCGCGAGCCTGTGCTATCTGGGCGCCGTGTGGCTGGCGCGGCGGGTGCGGAGCTGGACAGCCACGCTCCTCCTGGTGGGGGTCTTGCCGCTCGGTCTGGCCCTCGTGCTGGTGCCGGGCTACCCCCTGCTTTCCAGCGACGTGTTCAAGTATGTCTTTGACGGGCGGATCCTGGCGATCTATCGAGAAAATCCCTTTTTGCACGTTCCAGCCGAGTATCCACAGGACCGCTTCTACGACCTGGTGTACTGGAAGGCGGTAGTCAACGCCCACGGCCCGCTCTGGCGGCTCGCCGAGGCGTCTTCCGCGCTGGTCGGCGGCGACAGCTGCCGCGACGCAATCCTGGCCATGAAACTCTGGCCCGCCGCGGCCTATCTGGCCACAACTGGCTGCCTGTTCGCGATGCTGCGCGCCTGGCAGCCTGAACGAGCTATCTGGGGAACGATGCTGTTCGCGTGGAATCCGCTGGTGGCCCTCGAGGCACTTCAGAATGGCCACAATGACGTCGTGGCGGCGCTGCCGACGGTGGGGGCAACCTGGCTGGTGCTGCGCGGCCGCGTCCGCTGGGGATTTGTCCTGCTGGCCTTTGGCGCGCTGGTCAAGCCGCTGGCTCTGGTGGTCGCCCCGATCCTGTTCGCCGTCGCGGTGCGGCGAGCTGAGCACGCCCGCCGCAACGTGGCCTGGGGCATCGGTATCGGCGGGCTGGTCCTGGCGCTAGCGCATCTTCCCTTCTGGGAAGGCCCCGCCACGCTCCAAGGCCTCGCGCGCGGCAACATCTTCTCGGCTTCACCCGCCGAGCTGTTGTTACTGGCGCTTCAGGGGGCTGGCGTGCCGCTCGAGCTTGCGATACTGGTGGCGGCGAGCTTCGCGGCCGGCCTGTTCGTGCTCGGGCTGGTGCCTGTCCTGTTGGCAGTCTGGGCCGGCCGGCTGTCTGCCGTCGTGGCGTCGTTGTCAGTGTTTTTCCTGTACGCGCTGATCGGCGCCCAGTGGTTCAACCCTTGGTATCTGTTGTGGCTGGCGCCGTTCGCGGCGCTCGTGCCCGAAGCCGCGCCGCGCGCGCTTGGGATCGGCTTCAGTCTGCTGGCGCCGCTCGTGTACCTGCTTCAATACCAGGCTCTGGCCGTGGTCATGGCAGTCTTCCTCCCAATGGCGATCCTGGCCGTGCATTGGCGGGCCTGGCTGGGCTGGCCAGGTCCGACGGACGGCTTCGGGCCAGCCGAGGCCGCGCCCTGGCCGACGCCTGGCAGCCCGTGATCTCCCTGGCGGGCCGGCCGAGCGCCGAGCCAGGGCCGACGCGGAAGCTGGCGCCGCAGGTGGCGCTGGTGCTGGGGCTCGTGCTGGCGGCCGCCGCGGTGCGTTGGCCGGCCGTGCACCTGGTCCCACCCTACACCGACGAGACCGAGGAAGCGCTCCGCGCCTGGGCCATCGCTCGAGGTGAGCTGCTGCCCCTGACCAACGTCGACGCTTACGTCGGCGCGCTGTGGGCGTACGTGGTGGCGGCGGCGTTCAAAGCGCTGGGACGCCAGGCCGAGACCCCGCGGCTGGTGGCCTTGGCGGCCGGCGCGCTGACCACCGGACTCACCTACCTGCTTGCGCGCGAGCTGTTCGCCGCCCGCGGTATGGCGGCGGCCAGCAAAACCGGGCTCGTGGCCGCCATCCTCCTGGGCGGCAATGCCGCGCACATTCTAGTCAACAGCCATGTAGCCTGGTCGAGCTGCGCCGCGCCACTGTTCACCACGGCTGCGTTCTGGCTCCTCGTCCGAGGCGCAGCGGGGCCGGGACTGGCGCTGGCCGGAGCGGGGCTGCTGTTCGGTCTGGCGCTTCAGACGCACCCTTCGGTGGCCACACTCCTGCCGGCTGCGCTCGCCTATGGTCTCTGGCGCGACCACGGTCTCGTCGTGCGACGGGCGACCTGGGTGGCCGCTGCGCTCTTCCTGGTCGGTTACGGGAACATGCTCTTGTACAACGTCCAGACCGGCCTCGACTCATTGCGCCAGGCCCAGCGGGTCGGCAGCGAATACGCCGAGGGGGCGGGGCTGGACGGCCTCGCCTATGTCTCCTCGGTTGCCGGATTCATCGTCCTGTTCGGCCAGGTCGTAGGTGGGGCCGCGGCGGCCCGCCCTACGGCATTGGCCTACCTGGCCGATCCGATGGTCGTGGTGTCCACCGGGCTCGCCGTCGCGAGTATCCCGCTGGCCGCGCGAGAGGGCCAGCCGCTCCCGCTACTGACTGTCGTGTCGGCGCTCGCCCTGCTGCCGCCCCTGAACCAGCGCTGGGCGCCGATCCTCGAGGCGCGCTACTTGATGCCACTCCTGCCGCTCGTGGTCGCAGCCATGGCGGGCCTGCTCACGCGAGTGCCAAGTCCCAAGCTGCGCAGGGGCACGGCATGCCGTGCCTCTACCAGTTTCTCGCCGGGTTTGATCGTGGCGGTTGTTTTGGCTGGCGCCCAGCTCGCCGCACTGGGGGGCTATTACCGGGACGAGATCGCGTCCGGCCGCAGCAATGAGGGCGCTCGGCGGATGATCGCCTGGGTCGCCGAGCAGCGCCGCCCGCGCGAGCCGTTTGTGGCCCACCGCGAGCTGCACCTCCTACCGACCGGCGGTGGCGGCACCTGGGCCAAGGGCCTCGATTTCTTGCTCCAGTTTAGTGGGATCCGTCGCGACCTGGAGCTGCCCGAGCCCGGAGCCCACCTTCGCGCCTGCGACATCAGGTCGGTCGAGCTGCGGTACGTTCAGCGCGATAGCCGTTCCGCGGTCGGAACCGACCCCCGTGAGCCAGCGTACCCTGCCTACTGGGTTGCCCGTCCGAGCCACGACGAGCCATCTGCAGCCGAGCCATCGGGCACTGTCGCGCTCACGGCGCCCTACAGCCTGCCGTTCCGTCCCCACTCGCTGTTCGATGAGCGCGTTCCGACGTTTGACACCGGATGCGAATGAGCAGTCGTGGGCGGGCTCGCGGCCAGTGACTCGCGACTCGCCTCTTTGGTTGGCTGCGGGGCTGGGCTTTAGCCTGCTGTTCGCGGCACGTACGATGGGGCCCGCGCTCGGGCCGGACGTGATTCAGGACGACGCCCGCCAACACGTATTCTGGATGTATCGGTTTCATGATCCGGAGCTGTTCCCCCACGATCTGATCGCCGACTACTTTCAGTCCGTCGCGCCGCCCGCCTACACCGCCGTGTATTGGACCCTGAGCTGGGTGGCAGATCCGATCGTCGCCACCAAGCTGCTTCCGCCGGTCCTTGGGTGCGTGACCGCACTGTTTGTGTTCCTCCTGGTGCGCGGCGTTCACGCTTCTCCCGTGCCAGCTTTCCTGGCGACGGTCCTTCTGAGCTGGTACGTCTGGCAGTACGATGATCTGTCTTCGGCCAGCCCGCGCGCGTTCCTGCTGCCCGGGCTGGCAGCGCTTCTCTGGGCGCTGGCGACGGGACGACTCGTGCTGTGCGTTGTGCTGAACGGGCTCGCGGCGCTGTTGTACCCTGTCGGCGGCGCTCTGGGCGTGGGCGTGGTGGCGGCCAGACTCGTCCGCTTTGGCCCGTCCTGGCCGGCGCTCGATCGCGACAGGGCGGCCTGGCTCGCCTTCCTCGCCTCGGCCACCATCGTCGCGGCACTCCTCCTGCCGAGCCAAGTCGCGGGTTCATCGTTCGGCCCGACCGTCTCGGCGAGGCAGGCCCAGGGCATGCCGGAGTTCGGCGAGAGCGGCCGCAACGCCTTCTTCATCGAGGGCGGCTACCGTTACTGGCTGGAGAGCTACCGGAGCGGGCTCGACCTGCGCGTCGTCGATGCCCAGTTCCCACGGATCCCGCTCCTTTTCGAGTACGCGGCTCTGGCCGCCCTGTTGCCGCTGCTCGCGCTGGCTCGCCCGCGATGGCGTGATCCGTCCTGGCTGGCAGCACCCAGAACAGTAACGCTGCAGCTTCTGCTGGCCTCGCTGTCGCTCTTCTTCCTGGCCCACCTGCTGCTCTTTCGGCTCTACCTCCCAGCCCGGTACGTCCAGTGGAGCAGCCCGCTGCTCCTGTCAATCTGGGCGGGGCTAGGGCTTGGAATCGCCCTCGAGCAGGCCTCCTCTCGTTTCGCGGGCGGACGCGTCTTGCCGCTGGCCGCTGGAGTGGCCGTCGCGCTGGCTCTCTACCCGGCCCATTACGACGGCAACTTCGTGCGCGACGAGCACCCGGCCATCACCGCGTTCCTGCGCGCACAGCCAAGGGAGATCCTGGTAGCCGCGGCCGCAGTCGAGGCGGACTCAGTGCCAGCCTTCACCGGGCGGCGGGTGCTCGTAGCCCGCGAGTACGCTCTGGCCTACCAGCTTGGCTACTACGCCGAGATCCGTCGACGGATTCAGGACCTTATCGACGCGTACTATGCCGACTCGCCGCGAAGACTGGTCGACTTCGTCGCCCGCTACGGCGTCGACGTCGTCCTGGTCAATCGGGCAGCGTTCGATCAGACGACGTTTACCGATGCCTGGACCGCGGAGTTCGAGCCCTTCACGTCTACGATTTCGAGCCGTCTCAGGCGCTCCGGACGCTTCGCGCTCCTGGAGCTGGCTCACCAGTGCGCGGCCGTCGACGATGGCCGGGTCGCCGCCGTGACCGCCGACTGCCTTCGCGCCCAGCCTTGACGCCGCGCACTATAATGGGCACCCGATTGATGGGCGGGCGGCCACCGGCGCTTGCCTCGAGCGCCACCAAGACCGCCGCGTTGCTGGTCCCGGGAAGACGCAGTCGCTCTCGGAAGACAGGGATGTGGCTGAGCTGACCTACTGTGCCTTCAGGCCCCGTCAGAATATGGTCCTGCGCAATGTCGGCCGGGGTCGTCGGGAGCACCGTTAGCGCATGAGCGAGAAACTCGTCGAGCGGGTCCAGGCGGAGCAGCAGGCCGAGCGGCTGCGCGCTCTCAACGCCGTCAGCCGGCTCGTAAGCTCCAGCCTGCGGGTCGAGAAAGTGCTGCACGCGGTTGCTCGCGCCGCCCGCCAGCTTCTGCAGGTCGACCAGGTGCGGCTGTGGATCCTTGACCCCGACCGGCGTGAGCTAGAGCTGGTGACGTGGGATGGCCTGGGCTCCCCGGACCAGGGTTACCGGCCACGCCTGCCACTCAACGACAGCGTAATTGGCCAGATCCTCGAGCGGCGTGAGGTGTACCAGACTGCCGAGATCCTGGATAACCCGCGGTGGCGATCCCCCGATTTCGTAAAGGCGGCCGATCTGCATGCCTATCTCGGGCTGCCACTGGTCGCCCAGGGTGCGCAGCTTGGGGTGCTCTCGATCCTGAGCCGCGAACGGCGCCTGTTCCCGGACGACGACGTCGAGCTGATGCAGGCCTTCGCCGCCCAGGCCGCGACGGCGATCGCCAACGCTCAGCTCTACGCTCAGGCCGAGCGGCGAGCGAGGCGGCTGGCGGCCTGGACCGAGGCCAGCCGACTGGTCACTTCAAGTCTCGAGCTTCAGGAGGTCCTGACTGCCGTCGTGCGCTCGGCCAAGGAGGTGCTCGACGTGGACCGTGCCCGCCTCTGGACCCTCGAGGACGACGGCGAGCTGGTCCTGACGGCCGCCTCGGACCCGGATGGGGTCGGCCCCGGTTGGATCACTCGGATGGGAGCCGACAGCTTGCTTGGAAGCGTGCTCCACTCCGGGGAGGTCTATCAGACGACTGACGTCGTTGCTCATCCACTCGTCCGTAACCGTCGCTACATGGAGGCCGAGGGGCTGCGTGGCTGTATCGCCGTGCCGATCCAGGTCAAGGAACGGCCGTTCGGCGTTCTGGCGTTGCTCACGCGTCAGCGGCGGACCTTCGACGCCGACGAGGTCAACGTCCTGCGGGCGCTTGGCCATCAGGCCGCCGCGGCCATCGAGAACGCCCGACTCTACCAGGTCCAGGCCAAGCAGGCCGCCCGCCTGCTCGCGCTGCACGGGGTGGCCGTCTCGATCATGTCCAGTATTCGGCAGGCCGATCTCCTGCACACCATCGTCGAGCACGCCACGCGACTGGTCGGCGCCGACCAGGGCGTCGTCTTTCTGTGGGACGCGGGCGCTGCCATGCTCCGACCAGCTCAGGTGGTCAACATCGACCCGACCCGCGGCAGCCCGAGGACACGTCGGCGCGACGAGGGCATCACCGGACTGGCCTTTACCGAGCGTCGCGTGCACCTGATCAACGACTACCCCAGCCACTCCGCCGCCACGCCTCACGGCTTGCGGAGCGGGCTGAACGCCATCATCGCGGCCCCGATGCTCGCCTCTGGAGAGCCGCTCGGCGTTATTACCGTTACCAGCCACGCCCAGAGTCGGCGCTTCGACCAGGAAGACGCCCTGGTTCTGGAGCTCCTGGCCGCTCAAGCAGCCGTGGCGCTGGAGAATGCGCGTCTTTTCGAAGAGGTCGGCCAGGTGGAGGGCCTGCGGGAGTTGGACCGGCTCAAGACGGAGTTCTTGTCGACGGTATCCCACGAGCTACGGACACCGCTCTCGTACATTCACGGCTACACCGAGCTGCTGATGGTCCGCGAGTTCCCTCCTGGCGAGGTCAAGGAGATGGTGCGCGAGATCCACCGTGGCTCCAGCTCGATGGTCCGCCTGGTCGACGACCTGCTCGACATCTCACGAATCGAGTCGGGCCAGCTTTCGCTTCGCCTCGCCCCGACGAACCTCGAGGCCCTGCTGCGGTCGGCCGCCAACGTCTTCGACTCTCAGGCACCCGACCACACGGTGGTTGCCGACCTGCCTGAGCGCCCGCTCCCGCCTGCGATGGTCGATCCTGAGCGGATCCGCCAGGTAATCACGAACCTTCTCTCCAACGCTGTCCGCTATTCGCCGGGCGGCGGGGAGGTGGTGGTTCGGGCGCGCGCGCGGGGCGGAATGTTTCGGGTGGAGATCGAGGACCACGGTGTCGGCATCCCACCCGAAGAGCAGGCGCGCGTGTTCGAGCGGTTTTATCGGGGGACCGAGGCCGTCGCCTCAGGCCGACGCGGGAGTGGTCTCGGGCTCGCGATCGTCAAGTACTTGATCGAAGCGCACGGCGGGCAGGTCGGGGTGGAGAGCGCCATCGGCCACGGCAGCACATTTTGGTTCATGCTGCCGGCTCGGCTCGGCTCCGACGAGCCGGAGCCGAGCCGCCTTATCCAGGCCACCACCTAACGCGCGGCCCGCGGATGACATCTGTCGGCAATCAGACACCGGAACTGTGTCCGGCCTGATAGTCCACCTCCCCCTGCCCACCTATGCTGAAGGTGGCGATGAAGCGCCGCTCAAGTGGGGTGGACGATGGCCGAACTGGATACGATGGATGCTCCGGCTAATGCGGACTCCGCGAGAGGCCGATCGGCCGCGAGCTGGCTGGCGGCGCTCGCGACTCTCGCGCTGCTGATCTGTTCGGCGCCTGTCGTCGACGCGGCCACCACCAACCCGCCCACGCCGACCAAGGCGCCCAGCGCCCAACAGCGCACCGATCCGCCGCCCTGCGCGACGGGCGCCCTGACCAGGACCTCGGGATGCGAAAGCCCGCCAACGAACACGCCGACGCCTCTGCCCAAGCCCCCGACCAACACGCCAACCCCGACTCCCAAGCCAGCCACGAATACGCCGACCCCGACCCTCAAGCCGCCCACCAATACGCCGACCGCCACACCTAGGACACCAACCAATACACCCGTTCCACTGCCCAGCATCGAAATTCCGACCCGGCACCCGAACAACCCGCTTCCGCCGCCTCCGCCAACAAATACCCCGCCGCCACCACAGCAACCGCCACCAGCATCACCGCCACCACCTCCAGCGCCGACCCGCGCCGGCAGCCTCGAGGTCCCGGCGCTCCAGGCCAGCGTCGAGCCGATGGAGGAGCCGACCCAGGCCCCGGAGGAGACTGCCACGCCAACTCCCACGCCGGAGCCGCCGACGCCAACTCCCACCGCGCCGCTGCCGACCGCGACGAGCACGCCATCCTCGACGGCCCTGCCGATCCCGGCCTTCGTGCAGCCAACTCAGGTCGTGGAGCTCAGTCCCGCGCCGGCTCCGGAGCCCGAGGCGGGCGACATGCCGACCGTAGCGCTGGAGCCAATTGCTAGCCCGAGGGCAGCCGAGCGCCTGGCCATGGCTTCCCTACTGAGCTCGTTGATTCTGCTGCTGATTGGCGCGCTCGAGCATGTCCTCGCTGCCGACCCAGCCGCCGCCGAGCGCCTCATGGCCGCTCTGCGTGAGCGAGCCGCGCGTTGGCGGCGGCGACTGGGCCTGATGTCTCGCGAGCGACAGGCCCAGCCGCCCGCCAGTGCCTGGGACCTGCACTCGAGTCCGACCGTGCCGGAGGGTCTGCACGAGTACCGACTCATGGGCGGAACCGGGTTTGGTGGTGGTGGTGGCGGGCACGCAGAGCTGTTCGACAGGCTGTCGCCAACGGAGGGTCCGACCAACCTGCCGACGGTCGATGGCTACGACTATGCCCACGGCCCGGCACCCGCTTTTGAAGGCTACGACGCTGCCGGTGGCGCGCCCCCGACCGTCGCCCACTACGATGCTGCCCGTGGCGCGCCGCTGACCGTCGACGGTTACGACCGGGTCGGGGCAATCACCCCCAGCGCCTCACTCGCGCCCGACACGCTCAACGGCTCGTTGGGCTCCAGCGGCGGTGGCCCGTCCGGGGGCAGCGGCGCGGGTGGAGGCACAGGCGCCGACTCCGCCGGGCCTCAGCGCGCGGCCGGTCCGGCCGGCCCATCGGGCGGGGGCAGCGCCGCAGGTGGAGGAGGCACAGGCGATGGCGCCGCTGGTGGCGGCGGGGTGGCTGGGCGATCCGACGCTGTTGGCGGTCCCACGCCTCGCTCGGACGCGGGGGTCAATCGGCCGAGTCTTGGCGGCGTGGGAGGAGCACGCGGCGAGGCCGTGGCCGGAGCGCAGGCTGGACCATCGACGATGGGAGCCGGTGGTGGCCATGGCGGGACGGCTGACTCGATTAGCCAGGCACTGGAGTCTGGCTCCCCGCCCGCCAGCCCAGTCGATCCGGCCGCCGTCGCAACCCAGATCGACGTGAGACCAAGTGTCTGGTCAAAGGCTTCTATCTGGCGCAGCCTGTGGCCGCTAGGCCCGTTGGCGGCGCCCGCCCGGCGCGCACGGAGCCGACGCTGCAAGGTCTGCCGCTGTGCGGCCCTGGCCCAAGCGAGCTTCTGCGGCTACTGTGGCGTCACGCTCGAGGAGGAGATCGAGATGTTCATCTCGGGAGGCACCCGATGACTGAGACGATCTGGCAGCTGATCGCGCTCGGAGCCACGGCGCTCAGCTTCGCCATGATCCTCCTGCTGGCGCTGACCTACCGCCGCCCTCGGCCCGTTTCCAGACTACTCGCCGGGGCTTATCTAATCGGCGTGCCGAGCGCAGCTGGTTTGTATCTCGTGTTGGCTGGCACGTCGCTGGAGCTGCTGCCCGCGCTGGCGGGCGCGGCCGTGGGCGGCGCCCTCGGCTGGTGGCAGGCCGGCGCGATCCACGTCTATCGCCGAGACGGCCGCCTGTTCTCTCAGAACGCGCCCTGGTACATCGTCGCCTGGGGCATCTCCTATGCCGCCACACAGGTCGCGGCCGTGCTCCTGCCGGGCACGCTCCCGGCCGGCGCCGCCGCCGTCTCACTGGTCCTCACGAGCGCGAGTCTCTGGACGGCGAACGCCCGCCTCTGGACAGGGATGGATAACCTGACCCCCTGACCCCCTTCCCTAAAGGGAAGGGGGAACCCCCTCAAAGACGCTGCCCGTTTCCTTCTGGAAAGGGGGCTTGGGGGTTGGGTCACGCATACCGCGACAGGATAGGCTCCTGTCGGGTGATCACCTCGAGCAGAGCTGGCTTTCCCTCCAGGGTGACCTTGCTGGCCCGCTGGATCGCGGCTGAGAGATCAGCGGCGCACTGGACTCGCTCGCTGTACGCGCGCCCAGGCCGGCCGCGACCTTCGTGTAGTCGCCGGTCAGGCTGGTCAGTCGATAGCGCTCGGTGGCGATGGGCAGCGCCCTTTCGTCGTCGGAGGACAGGCGCGGCATCCACTGCTCCAGCCAGGCATTCTTCACCTCGGCGACCTCGGCGGTGACCTCGCCACCACGCGAAGGGCGCTCGGCGATCCGCCGGGTGGCGCGCTCGATCATCTGGCGGAGCACCAGCTTGCGTCGCCCACCAGCCCGATGTCGACGACGTAGTCCTTGTTGATGTCCCGTTCGTCGGTGGTGAGCTGGATCAGCCGCTTCCCGATTGGGAGCGGATGAGAGTACGGGTTGATCGACAGGCTGGCGCCGGCCCCAAAGATCACGTCGGACCTGTCGAGGAAGGTATCCCTGGCCTCGGTGCAGGTGTGGCCAGCCGCTCCAGGCGCGAGCGGGTGGTCCTCTGGAAAGGCGCTCTTGGCGTTCATAGTCGGCACGACCGGCCTGGAGGAGCTCGGCCAGCTCGCGAAGCTCATCGCAGGCTTCGGCGTAGAGCACTCCCTGGCCGACCAGGATGACCGGACCCTGGCCTCGGCGAGCGCCCCCACGGCCGCCTCCACCTGAGTAGGATCGGCCACGGACAGATACGACTGCCGTCGGCCATGCTCACGAGTGTCCGCTCGGTCCGAGTCAGGCTCGGGCGGATGCCCTCCCGCTTGAGGATCTGGCGATCGCCGCGTTGCCGTTCATGTGGTGCTCCTCCGCGCTGACCAGCATCCGCTCGGCAAGGATGCCCCGCCCGGCCAGGCTGTCAACTCGGCGGTCTTGGCCCTCACCCCCCGGCCCCTCTCCCAAGCGTGGGAGAGGGGAGGCAGTGGCCCTCACCCCCGGCCCCTCTCCACGCTTGGGAGAGGGGGAGGCGCGACTCGGCTATTCGTGCGGGCGGCCGACAAGCTGCTGGTAGTACCGCTGCCGGCGCTCCAGGGCGGCCTGGTACCGCTCGTGCGCCTCGCGGTCCGGCTCATAGACTCGGCCAAACCCAGCCGGCGCCTCTTCCACGCTCGGCAGCGCGCCCAGCGCCTCGAGCGCCAGCAGGGCCGCCCCACGGCTCGACGCTTCCGGCTCGCGTGAAACGACCAGCGGCCGCCCGAGCGCGTCGGCGATGATCTGAACCCAGGCGGGAGAGTGAAGCAGAGCCCCGCCGGTCGCCACCACCTGATGGGCCTCCGGCACGGCTGCCAGCAGGATCTCGTGCAGCCGCGCGAAGCTCAAGCCAACGGCCTCCAGTCCGGCCCGCAGGATATCGATCGGCCGCGTCGCCAGGGTGAGGCCGAGGATCATCGCGTGGGCGTCTGGGGCGTACCCGGGGCTTCGCTCGCCAGCCAGGAACGGCAGCACGGTTAGCCCGTGGGCGTCGGGCTCCATGCGCGCCAGCTCCCGCTCGGCGGTCTCGATCCGCCCGAGCCTGAGCGTATCGCGCATCCAGCCGAACAGGTTGCCGCCGTTGGCCAACGCGCCGCCCATCACGAAACGCCGCCCGTCGACGCGGTAGCACCAGGCGCCCCACGGGACCGTGGCTCGCCCCGCTCGCCAGGCCACCCGCAAGGCCCCGGACGTGCCGACCATCAAGGCCATCCGCTCACGGCTGACGCATCCGCTGCCCACGTTGCTGCAGGCCCCGTCTCCGACGGCGGGGTACCAGGGCACCTCTCGCAGCGCCGGCCAGCGCGAGGCGTACTCGTCGCATGGTCCGCGCAACGGGGCGTCGAAATCGCCCAGTGGGGCGAACTGTTCGGCCGAAACCGGCAGCTCGGAGAGCACTCCGGCGTCCCACTCACGGCGGTTCTGGTCGAACAGGCCGGTCCCAGACGCCATCGAGATGCTGCACACCGTTCGACCGAACACGCGCAAGTAGAGGTACTCGCCGAACGACATCCAGGTCTGCGTGCGCCTGAAGGCGTTCGGATCCGCGCGCGCCAGCCAGAGCAGCTTGGACGGCAGATAGCTCCAGTGGATCACGCAGCCTGTCCTGGCATGCACCGCTCGCTCGTCCAGGCGGGCGTGAAGCTCGAGCATCGCACGCCGACTGCGTGAGTCAGCCCACAGATACAGGGGCGTTGTGGGGCGGCCATCCCGCCCGACTCCCAGCAGCGCGTGCCAGAACGTCGAGGTCGCCACCCCCGCGATCTCGACCCCCTCGCGGGCCGCTCGACCGACAACCTGGTCCAGAGCGCGCGCGGTCGACTCGAACAGCTCATCCGCGTCCATCTCGGCGCCACCGTCGGGCGTGGTCCGTGGGCTGATCTGGTGCTGGGCCCCCAGCTCACGCAGCCAGCGTCCGCGCGCGTCGTAAAGCTCGGCTCGGGTCGAGCTGGTCCCCACGTCGAGCGCCAGGACGACGGGCCGCACAGCCCGTTTTGGCGAGACGACCGACGCGCGCGGCACCGCTTACTCCGCCAGCCGACGGCGCGTCGAATCGACGACCAGCCCGGATCGGCTGGCGAAGACGACCGCCGGTGGCAAGTTGCGGAGCACCAGCTTGAGCCGACAGTTACCAAACTGGGCCATTAGGAACGGCCGCAGGTACGGCGAGTACTGGTAGCCGACGAACAGGCCAGCGGGCGCCAGCGCGCGCCAGCAGGCGTGAACGATAGTGGTGGTCACCGCTCGCGGCAGGAGCGTGTAGGGGATACCGGAGACGATCACGTCGGCGCTCTCCCATTCCCGAGCCGCGACGTGCTCGGCGACGTGCTCGGCCGAGGCGTGCACGGCGCTCAGGCGAGGGTCGGGCAGCTCTGAGGCCAGCAGGGCCACGAAGTCGCGATTCGTATCGAGGGCCAGCAGCGCCCCGTCCCGGGACAGCCGACGAAGCAGCTCGCGGGTGAAGACGCCGGTGCCCGGCCCCAGCTCGACGATCCGGCGGGCACGCTCGAAGTCGATCTGCTCGACCACCGCGCGCGTTAGAAAGCGCGAGCTGGGCGTGATCGATCCGAGCTGGCGCGGGTTGCGCAGGAAGTGGCGCAGAAAGCCGAGGCGGCCGGCCGCCGAGGCCGCGCTCACGGACACATCAGCGCCCCGAAGTCGGGGTCCGCTTCGCCGCTCCACCTCGGCGAGTATAGTGCGACGGAGTCGCGAGTAACGAGTCGCGAGTCACGAGTGGGAGGAGGTCATGACTCGCCAGTCAACGGGGAAGGGGGAAGGGGGGGAGGCCCCTTCCCCCGCGGGAAGATACTCAAGATACGTGCGTCCTGGAAGCTCACGACGACTAGCCGGTGCAAGTCCGGCCAAAGGAGGGACCAAGCCACCTTTGTAGCAGCCCGCCGGCGTTTGGGGAGACCTGGGCGTCGAAGCGCGGGTCGAGCCCTCCGAGGGAGGGTGCAAGCCAGCGGTCCGCAGCATGGAGCGAAGCCTGCCGCGTCGTCAAGTATTGCCCCGCGAGGGGCCCAACGGGGAGCCGAGCTGGGTATCTTGGGCGAAGCCCACGGAAGGGGTCAAGCGCTTGGAGGAGCAGCCCCGAAGAACCCCGCGGCGTAGAGGGCGCGGAACGCTGGCACAGCCGTCGTGGGAACAGGAGAGGCCCGTCTCCGCCCCGGCCGTGAGACCGCGCGGGTGCCGACCGCGAGGTGGACGGGGAGCGTCGAGCCCTATAAGCGGGACGACCGTGAAGTGGGGGAGAGCGGAGCGGGAGTCGGAGCGGCTCATAGTACTGGTGAGGCCGTGGCAGCAGAACCACGGCGGAGGGAAGGAGCCGCACTCGGTCTGCGTGCCCAACGGGGGGAAGCGTCGGTGAATGCCGGACTGGCTAAGCACACCCGCGACAAGACGCGTGAGCTCCAGCGGGCACTGTATCGGGCCGCGAAGGCGAGTGCCACGCGGCGGTTCCATGCGCTCTACGACAAGGTGTCTCGAGATGCGTCCGTTTGTGCCGAAGCGGAAGAGAGCACGCGCTGAGCTTTCCCGACGTAGCGAGCACACTCGCCACCAGGCAAGCGGACGTGACCCTCTTGTCCGAGCCCTTCGCCACAAGCTTTGATCGACAAAGGTATCTGCGCGAAGTGGAAGGAGCGGCGCACGCCGCGAGCCCGCCCGACTTGACCGCACAGGCCCGCGGTGCCATAGTCTGCGCCCGGAGGGAACGAAGCATGCTGACTCAACGCGCTCCCGCTCAGTACGACCCAACCGCGAGGTACGAGGCCCGATCGAGGGACGTCGAGTATCTCCGTGACGCCGAGCAGAGCTGGCTCGCACGCGTCTTCGAGCCACAGGGGGCGGGGCCGTTCCCCGCCCTACTCGAGGTGCACGGCGGCGCCTGGACGAGCAACGACCGCACCCAGAACGGGCCGATTGACGAAGCGCTCGCCGCCAGCGGGCTGGTAGTGGTGGCGATCGATTTCCACCTCGGCGGCCAGGCGCCCTACCCCGCGGCGCAGGCCGACATCAACTACGCGACCCGCTGGCTGAAGGCGCATGCGGCAGACTTCGGCGCCAGCCCCGAGGGAGTTGGCGGGCTGGGGTTCTCGAGCGGCGGGCAGCAGATCATGCTCAGCGCGATGCGCCCACGCGACCCACGCTACGCCGCGATCCCGCTCGCCGAGGACCCGAACCTTGACGCCAGCCTGGCCTACGTCATCATGGGCTGGCCAGTCGTCGACGCCCACGCCCGCTACATCCACGCGCGCGACCTCGGGCGCCAGCGCCTCGTCGAGGCGTCGCTGCAGTACTGGGTCGACGAGGCCGCGATGCAGGAAGGCAATCCGCAGCAGATGCTCAACCGTGGCGAGCCCGCGGAGCTGCCGCCTGTTCTGTTCCTGCACGGCGCGGCCGACGACGTCGTGCCTGCCACGACGGCCGAGGACTTCGTCGCCGCCTATGCGAGCGCCGGTGGCGTCATCGAGCTGGCGAAGTACCCCGCCGCGGGCCACGGCTTCATGCGCGAGATGG
>DASPXK010000143.1:0-3425 GCA_035637315.1 Chloroflexota bacterium | reverse complement strand
GGGCGGGACACGCCGAGCTGGATGGCCGCGCGCCGGTCGCCGCCGTAGCGCTCGAGCTCCTCCTCGCGCGTGCCGAGGGTGAACCCGAACTCGGTCACCACCGCCGCCACGCCGGCTCGCTCGAGCACCATCGCGTCGTCGACCGCGTACAGGCGGAAGTCGTAGTTGGTGAGGCTCCAGGCATTCCAGCAGTAGGCCGCGCAGGCTCGCAACATCGCGTCGAACAACTCGTCATAGCGGGGTTGGAAGTCGGGCCGGATCGCGTTCCCGGCCGGCCGATACGGAAAATCGGTCAGCTCGGCCATATATTGGGCCCCGGCGAAGACGAGGTGGACCCGATCGATTGCACGGATGGTGTCGACCATGTCGCGCATCCAATCCAGGTACCAGTCGTACGCCTCGAAGATGCCATTCAGGGGGCTGTTGCGGGCCTTCAGTTCGTTGCCGAGCTGCCAACCCAACAGGGCCGGGCTGCCCGCGCCGACGGCGACGATCCGCTGGACCCAAGGCTTGAAGTTGACCTCGTAGTTTGGGGCGCCTTCAAGACGGCCGCCGCCACACTCCTGCTCGAAGTCGTAGCGCGGGACTCCGCGGCGGTACCAGGGCGCGTTGAGGACCCGCAGCAGGCACCAGCCCGGCTTGTCGAAGCCGAAACGGTCACCCGGCACCCCCGGCTCGTAATAGTCGGTCAGGCCGACTAACGCGTAGATCGACTCGCTCGGGTCATGCGCGGCGTTGAAGGCCTCGACCTCGCGCAGCAGCGCCTCGAGCCGGCGCTCGACTCCCCCGTTCGCCACGTCTGGATGTTGGATGGCGTGGCCATGCCCAGTCACGATCACGCGCAGCCAACGCATCTGGTGCCAGCGCATCCACTCGAGGTTCTCCCGGATCCCGCGCCGGAACATCAGGTTCGGGACGTTCGACCCGATCGACCGCAGCGGCCGACACTGAGTGTCGTATAGCCTGCCCTCCACGACGGCCACGAAGCCAGGCGCTCGCCAGTCGTGGGAGGGGATCGGCGACAGCGCTGGGGCGGGGGTGGTCACGGTGTCCGTGGGGGCGGAGTTGTCAGGCGGCGTGCCCTCGCCTGGCAGCGACTGGCCGCGGACTCGAAGCGGCAGCAGGGCCAGCATCAGAGCGGCCAGCAGAAGGGCCAAGCGGAGCCCCCTGACCTTCCGCCCGGTCCGAGTGACGGGCGGGGAGACCGCGCCCCTACCGCTCATCAACCCTTTTCCGCCTTCCGTTGTGTACAGACGAGGCAGCACCGCTCCCGTTGCGGGCCTCAGTCTCGGCCTCTACCCCGCCCGTACCGGCAGCCGACAAACGCGAGCGCGTCGGGGAGGGAACAAGTGCGCTTCGCGGGGTTGGGGGAGAGGCTGTCCTCGGCCCGCGCCACGACGCCGATGATACAGACCCGCGCGGACGTGATCTCGTTCATACACCTCCGTGACAGCCGTGGGTGCGCAGAAATGCCCCCTCTCCGTCTGGGAGCGTAGGCCGTCGGGGAGGTGGAACGGAGGTCGCGAACGAGCACAGCGCGTTGACTGCCCTCCCGTATGCTGGCTAGACTGGCCCGCGATGGCCGACACCTGGTCGCCGCTGCGCGCCGTCACCCTCGACCTGTGGGGCACGATCCTTCAGCTCCGCGATCCCGAGGGCAAGATCGAACGCCGGCGCGAGATGTTGCTGGCGGCGATCCGTGCCGCCGGGCATGAGTGTTCTCTCGACCAGCTGCGGGCCGGTTTCCGAGCCGCGCAGCGCGAGATCGAATACCTGAGCGCGCTGGAGTATCGCGACGTTGGTCCGCCGGGGCGGTGGGCCGAGCTGATGCGCCAGCTTGGCTTCCTGCCGGACTCGGTCCCCTTCAGCGCCGTCCAAGCGGCCTACGAAGACCTGACCCTGGAGTTTCTCCCACCCCTGATGGAGGGTGTTAGCGAGGCGATCGAGCGTCTCGCGCAGCGGTATCGGCTGGGGCTGATTTGCAACACCGGCTACACGGGCGGGCGAGTGCTCCGCCACGTCCTCAAACGCCACGACCTGGCGCGCTACTTCACGGTCCTGACGTTCTCCAACGAGTTCGGCTGGTTGAAGCCCGACCCCCGCATCTTCCACCACACCCTCGAGCAACTCGACGCGCGGCCCGGCCAGGCGGTCCACGTGGGGGATGTCGAAGAGCTGGACGTGGACGGCGCGCGCGCGGCGGGACTCTACTCGGCCCGCTACAGCCCAGAGCGTGACAACGACGGCGCGTTGGCAAGTAAGGCCGACCTGGTCTTCTTCGATTGGGCCGAGTTCTGCGACCTCATCGAGACGCAGCCGTTGTTCGCGACGGGGATGGGGCATGGGGGATAGGGTTGGGGTTGCGTCTCAAACTCGTCACGGAATTCTGGCTGCCTCGGCGGCCCCTGTTTTGGGCTCCGGGTGGCCTCTCGCGCTTTGGCTCCTAGCGCCGTAAGATTGGCTTGTGCCAGCCTCGGTTCAGCGGGAGCGCCCCGCCCCCAACCCCTAACCCCCGTCCCCATCCCCCCTGTGAGGCCTGTGTCCGCGGATTTCGTCCATCTGCACGTCCATTCTGAGTACTCGCTGCTCGACGGCTACTCGCAGATCAAGTCGCTCGTCAAACACGTCGCCGAGCTTGGGATGGGCTCGCTCGCGCTGACCGATCACGGGGCGCTGTACGGGGCGATCGAGTTCTACGAGGAGTGCAAAGAGGCCGGCGTCAAGCCGATCATCGGCGTCGAGATGTACGTGGCGCCGGGCAAGATGGGGGCGCGCGGCGTCCAGGAGCGTGAGTACAACCATCTGGTGCTACTGGCCCAGGACGAGTGCGGCTACCGAAACCTGCTGTCGCTGGTCACCCAGGCCCACCTCGAGGGCTACTACTACAAGCCTCGCATCGATCGTGACCTGCTGGCGGAGTGCCATCGAGGATTGATCGCTCTGTCAGGTTGCTATACGGGCGAGCCGGCCGCGGCAGTGCTCAAAGACGACCTCCAGGGCGCACGGGCCGCGGCGGCCTGGTACCACGCACTTTTCGGAGACCGTTACTACCTGGAGCTCCAGGACCACGGCCAGGAGAACGACCGGAAGATCAACCGTGAGCTGGTGTCGATCTCAAAAGAGCTGGGCATCCCAATCGTCGCGACCAACGACACCCACTACACCACCAAGGACCAGGCCCCCGCCCAGGACTTGTTGCTCTGCGTCCAGACCAACTCGGCCCTGGAAGATCCCAAGCGAATGCGCATGGACCCGCCGGAGTTCTACGTCAAGAGCGCGGAGGAGATGGCGGCCGTCTTCGGCGAGCTACCGGCGGCATGCGCTAACACGCTGGCCATCGCCGAACGCTGTAACCTGGAGCTGAGGTTCGACCGCCTCAATTTCCCGCCCCTCGACCACGTCATCCCGAACGGCGAGAATCCGGA
>DASPXK010000142.1:0-4505 GCA_035637315.1 Chloroflexota bacterium | reverse complement strand
CTGATGTTGCAGATGAGGTTATGGCGCCGCTGGGACAACACGTTCGATCTGGTCGTCGCCAATAGTGAAGCGGTCCGACAGCGCCTCATCGCCGATGGCTTCAGCTCTGTGGAGATCGTGTGGAACGGCGTCCCAGTTCAGCCTCTTCGGCCGCCCTTGGCGGAGCCACCCGCCGTGGCGTTCGCCGGACGACTGGTCCGAGAAAAGGGAGCGGACACCCTGATTCGCGCCTTCGCGGAAGTGGTCACCCAGATTCCCACGGCCCGCCTCCTGATCGTGGGAGATGGCCCCGAGCGAGAGCGCCTCAGGCACCTGGCGGCCAGCCTCGGGCTGCGCTCGCCCCAGGTCAAGATGCCCGGCTACAGGCCGCGCGAGGAGGTCGAGCGTCTGTTCGGTGCAGCCTGGGTGCAGGCTATCCCACCCCGCTGGCCGGAGCCGTTCCCCAACGTTGCGCTCGAGGCGATGATGCGGGGCACGGCGGTGGTCGCCACGGCCGCCGGCGGGCTGACCGAGATCGTTCAGGACGGCACGACCGGCCTCCTGGTCCCAACCGATGACATCGGCGCGTTGTCGGCAGGCCTCCAGACCCTGCTCATGGACCGCGAGCTCGCCGAACGCCTGGGACGAGCCGGACGGGACTTTGCGCTCGCGCATTACAGCGAGTCAACGTACGTGGATGGCTTCGTCCGCCTGTATCACAGACTGCTAGATCGCCGCGGCAGCCTTCATGTCAACTGATAGGGTGACCCTGCCACTGGTGATCTTTGCGATCGACGCGGGCGACCCTGATCTGATCGAACGCTGGGTCCGTGAGGGCTACCTTCCGACGCTCGGTTGGATTATGGAGCGCGGGTGCTGGGGCAGGACCGCTGGACCGGAGCTCATCAGCGAGCTCGGGGCCTGGCTATCGCTGTTCAGCGGTGTGTCGCGAATCGAACATGGCTACTACGACTTCCGGCAACTAAAGCCCGGCACCTACGAGCTGCAGCTGTTCACGGCGCGCGAGGCGAACGCGCGCCCCTTCTGGTCCAGGCTCAGCCGTCAGGACAAGCGGGTCGCCATCATCGACGTGCCTGACATCTATCCCGTACCGGCTCTGAATGGAGTGCAGCTGTCAAACTGGGCGACACATTACTCGTTCTTCCCTACCACCGCCGAGCCGGCTTCGCTCTTGAGCGACGTACGTCGGGTTTTCGGTCCCCAGATCAAGATCCATGAGCACAAGGCCGGCCAGCGAGTGTACCGCCAGCTAATGGCGAGGGTCGACAAGAAGGGTGTCCTCTGCCGCCATCTGGTTGCTTCAGACCGGTTCGCTCTGATCGTAGCCGCATTCTCCGACGCCCACACGGCGAGCCACGCGTTCTGGAAATGCCGATCAGAAGCGCGCAAAGGTGAAACCCCGTCGGCGGCGACGCCGGGTGGCGTCGCGAATCCGATTCGCGACGTCTACCAAGCGATCGATCGACAGATGGGCCTACTGCTCGCCGAGTTGCCGAGTCCTGCCGACGTGTGGGTGGTTTCCTCGGCTGGCCTCCAGGACCAGTCCCCGACCACGGGATTGGTGGAGGAGTTTGCCCGCAAACTCGGGTATCAGGCGCCGGCAGCGCCAGGAGCCCCTTCCTTGAGGCCGATGGACATGATTCGTCGAGTAGTGCCCGATAGCTGGCGGGTCGCCCTGAGCCAGCACTTCCCACGAGCCACCAGAGAGCATCTGCTAGCGGCTCAGTTTCGGGACGGCACCAACTGGCGGGCAACCACCGCCTTCGTGGTGCCTTCGTTCTACACTGGCTTCCTCCGCGTGAACCTGGCCGGACGCGAGCCTGAGGGCATTGTCGAGCCGGGCGCTGGATACGACGAGCTGCTGGACCGACTCGAAACCGACTTGAGGCTGCTTCTGGATCCCGAGACCGGGGATCCTGCCGTCCGGCACGTCGCCCGCACACAAGAGCTGTTTGGCGACGGGCCGCCGGTGTCCCTGCCGGACCTGTTCGTCGAGTGGGATCCGGCCTTCATGCCCCGAGTCGTGCATCCCAAAGCGGTATTAGAGCAGCGCCCAGCAGTAATCTGGGATAGCGGGCATTCGCGACACGGCTTCGTGGCCGCGGCTGGCCCGTCGATCGCTGGGCGGGGCAGGCTGGGAGATGTCTCGCCGTTGGACTTGGCCCCGACGTTTCTTTCGCTGATGGGTGAGCCGGTCGGCGATGAGATGACGGGCAAAGTTCTCGGAGCCATAATGCACGGCCGAAGCTCGTCGGCGTAGGCAAGCGGGCCAGGAGAGCAGCATGCATTCGGGTAACGCCCGAGCGCCCGCCCTCTCGGTGGTGATCGTTACGGTCGATCGCTACGAGACGATTCGCAGGACGATCAAGCATCTGCGCGCTCAGACGGCACGTGATGCCCTGGAGATCCTCATCGTCGCGCCATCGGCGGCCACGCTCGGGCCCGTCGAGTCGGAATTGGACGAGTTCCGGGAAGTTCAGGTCATCGAAGTTGGGACGGTCGAGTCTGCTGGGCAGGCACGGGCGGCCGCTGTTCGCCGTGCGACGGCGCCGGTGATAGCGTTCGTCGAGGACCACTCGTTCCCAGATCCCGGCTGGGCCGCGGCGCTCATCGAGGCACACCAGCAACCGTGGGCCGCCGTCGGCCCGGCGATTGGCAATGCGAACCCAGGCAGCATGATCAGCTGGGCCGACCTGCTCATTGACTATGGGCGCTGGGTCGAGCCGGGCGCTGGCGGCGAGATCGACGACGTGCCTGGGCACAACAGCTCATACAAGCGGGCCCTCCTGCTCGAGTACGGTCCCAGCTTGGACGCAATGCTCGAGCGGGAGAGCGTCATGCATCAGGACCTGCGAGCGAGGGGACACCGCCTCTACCTCGAACCGGCGGCGAAGACGCATCACCTCAACGTGTCGCGCCTCTCCTCTTCGATGTCGTTACGTTTCAATTTTGGGCGGCTCTTCGCCGCCGACCGAGCTCGAAACGAGGGCTGGTCCGCCGCTCGACGACTCCTCTACGTCGCGGGCGCGCCGCTCATTCCGTTCGTCCACCTGAGGCGCATTCTGCAGGAGACGCCACTGCTCGGTCGACGGCGAGACCTGCTAGCGGGAGTGCTGCCGGCGCTTGTCCTGGGCCTGGCGGTCCACGGACTCGGGGAGATGGTCGGGTACGGTCTCGGGGTCGGTAATGCCGCCGAGCGTATGTATGACATCGAATTCCATCGCCTTCGCCACCTGACCAAGCTGGACGCGCAAGCGGCGGGTCAGTTTTGAGCGTCGAGCCGTCGGCTGTGACCGAGGGAAGGGCGCTGCTGCTTCGTCGTTGGTGGGTCAGCCAGCAGCCCCGAGTCCTCCAGCTCGCGGTCGCGCTCATGATCGTGGCGGCGCTCTACCGGCTCGTGAACGAGTACTCGCGGCTGGTATGGGAGCCGGGCCCGAGCGGCGCAGTCGACCTGAGGTTCTATCACGACTGGGTCCACCGCTGGTTCGCTGGCGAGCCGATCTACACCCGCGGGCCGGGCGCGGCCGAGTACCCGCCGGCGAGTTACGTGATCCTCTGGCCTCTGCTAGGCTGGCTGGACCTGACGCAAGCGCGCTGGTTCTGGGCGGTCACCAGCGCGGTGGCGCTTACCTGGCTGGTCGCCCTGATCGTCCGGGAAAGTGGCGCGGACCGGCCAACCGAGCGGGTCTTCGTGGCGTTGCTGCCGCTCTCGATGTACGCCGCGAGCGCGGCAATCGGAAACGGTCAGGTGATCGTGTATCTGTTACCCGCTCTGATCGGCGGGTTGGTCTCGCTGCGCTCGGTTCGAGGTGCGTGGCCAGAGGACCTGGCGGCCGCGGCGGCGCTTTTGGTCACGCTGGTCAAGCCGTCCATCGCGGTCCCGTTTTTCTGGATCGTGCTCTTCCGCCAGCGTAGGCTGCGGCCCATCCCCCTGATTGGCGCTGGCTACGTGGCCCTCACTCTGTTCGCGGCCGCCTTTCAGAATGCCAACCCGGTCGCGCTTCTCCTCGACTCCGTGATCAACGGCGCCGCCCAGGCGACACGCGGAGGGTACGCGAACCTGCACAGCTGGCTGGCAGCGCTTGGCCTGCAAGATTGGAGCCTCTTCGGGTCCGCGCTCGCCATAGGGGGGGCTGGCCTCTGGAGCTACCGCTACCGTCACGCTGACCTCTGGCTGCTCATGGGCGTCATGGCGCTCGTCGCTCGATTCTGGACGTACCACCGGCTGTACGACGACCTGCTCGTGCTACTCCCGATGATCGCTCTCTTCCGTATCACGAAGGGGAGCCCCATCGCCGATGGGAGCGACGTGATGGCCGGCATCCTCTTGGCGGCGGCCTGGGTGGCTGCCCTTGCGCCGGCCAGGCTGCTGACCTACCCGCCCCCCTGGTCCCTGTTGTTCGAGGCCGGGCAGACCGTCGTCTGGGCGGCCCTACTGATCTTCCTCGTCGATAGGTGCCGCCGCCCATGACTCACGCCCCCACGCGAGCCGTCCGTGACACCAT
>DASPXK010000141.1:0-2699 GCA_035637315.1 Chloroflexota bacterium | reverse complement strand
CGAGGGTAGTACGTGATGGGAACCTCGGCGGTCTTCAGTCGGCTCCTGGCTGCGTTGACGACGATCTCGGACGCGAACTCCATGCCGGTCGTCTGAAGCCGCATCCGCTCGTAGGCCTCGCGGGTGAAGGCTCGCATGCCGCTGTGGGCGTCTGAGGCGTTCAGGCCGAACAAACGGTTGAGGACCCAGGTCAGGACTGGATTGCCGACGTACTGGTGCAGCCAGGGCATCGCTCCAGGTCGAATCTCGCCCCTGAACCGCGAGCCCAGGACGTACTCATAGCCCTGGCGGAGGAGGTCGACGAAGCGGTGAAGCTCGGTGAAGTCGTAGGTGTCGTCGGCATCGCCCATCATCAGGTACTTGCCGCGCGCGGAGTCGAAGCCCTTCAAATACGCGTTGCCGTAGCCGCGCTCCGGCTGCGCGACGACTCGCGCACCGTGAGCAGCGGCGATCTCCGCCGAGCGGTCGCTGGAATCGTTGTCGCACACGACCACTTCGCCCCGCAGGCCGGTCCGGCGAATCCCCTCGAACGCCTTATCGACACACCGCCCTATGGTCTCCTGCTCGTTCAAACACGGCATCACGACCGAAATCTCTACCTCTTCCGTGATGTCTCGAGGCTCGAGTGTCGTTTCAATGGCTCCGGGACTTGTCATGACTGCTGCGCTCATAGCTCACTCCTTTCGGCCACGGTCTCGACAACGCGATAGACGCTGGCTATGCCGTTCGTGTATTCGAGGACCGAGTAGGCAGACCGTGTGCGCTCGAAAGTGTCCGACCACTGCTGGACGCGCTGCTCTGGATCGAACTGGCGCAGCCACTGCAGATGGCCCGGGCTCACCAGAATGTGTGAGACGCCGGCTCGGCGCAGTTGAGCTGGGATGGCCCACGGCTCGTGGTCAGGGACCAGTGCGTTCCACACGCCAAGGTCCTGGTCGACCACGGCGGGCGGCGCTAGATAGAAGATCCGGGCGTCGCCGATCACGAGCACCCGGCCGACCTCGGCACGATGTTCGTTCAGGTACCGCACCGCTTGGTAATCCGGGAGCACGTGGCTGAGGTAATCTCCACGCGATTCCAGCCCGACCAGCTGTGCGAACGGCGACCCCATGCTGAGCCCGATCACGGCCATCGACACGCTGGACACCATCGAGAGCGTTACCATCCACTTCACCGCCACGCGTCCCAACCCCCGCAGCCGCGCGCTGTCGATCGCCTGGTCCAGCACATAGGCCACCACCAGACTCAGGGCACCAAAGATCGGGACGAGGTAGCGCGCCGCCTGAATGCCCTGTGACCAGACCACGAAGTAAAGCGCCGAGAATGCCAGCAGGTAGTTGGCCAGGCGATGCTTGCGTACGAATGCGTATAGCGGCACGAGCAGAAACGCGAACGGCGGCAGGGCCGCCGGGTACTCGGCTGAGCCGCCCTGGTAGATCCGGATCGGTAGCAGGAGGTAGTCCATCCCGCCCCGCCCAACATTCATGTAGCTGGCAAAGTACCGGCCGCCGTCCCACGCGCCATCAGGGGCCAGCAGCGGCCACACGGGGCTGCCCAGCCAGAGCCAGTTCTTGAGATACCAGGGCATGGCTACCAAAGCGGCCGGTAGGACAAAGCGGGCCAACAGTTGTGCGGCCTTCGCTGGCCTGGCCCGAACCAGCGGGCTGGCTTCGATGAAAATCGCGGCTCCGATCGCCGCGCACGTCAGGGCGCCAAGGTACTTGCTGCCGAGCGACAGGCCAGCAGCCAGGCCTGCGGCGGTCAGCCAGCGCGCGTGGCCGCCCCGCGCCCAGGCGACGAAGCCATACACAGCCAGAAAGTCGAAATAGGCCCAGCCGTAGTCGATGTTGGCCATAGGCGCGTAGATCGGCAGGGCCGTCGCCGAAAGAAAGACGGCAGCCGCCAGCCAACCGATCCTGACGTCGAAGAAGCGGCGCCCGAAGCTGAACGTAGCCAGCGCGGTCAGGACCGCGAATGAGACGTGGAGCAGGCCGGGCAGCTCATCGCTGCCGGCGGCCAGCCCGAGCAAATACAGCAGCTCCACGGTAAACGGCAGGTTGGCCTGCTGCAGCTCCGGCAGCGGCGCCAGGCGACCCAGCTGCAGGAACTCCTTCGGACCGGCCAGGTGATAGAGCAGCGCGTCGTAACCGGTCGGTGGCGCCAACGCCGTGAGCGCCACCATGGCGACTAACAGATCCGCGAGCGGCAGCGTCAACCGAAACACCGGATCCTGTTTGAGCCGGGCACGCTGGTCCAGCCAAGCGCTCCGCAGAGGTGGAAGCGCAGCGGCCAGCTCGGCCAGCTCGGCCCGCAGAAGGACCGCCAGAACCCCGATCACCACGGCAAGCACCCAGGGGTGCAGCAATCCGAGGAAACCACAGGCCAGCACCAGATAGGCCAGCCCACCCAGCCCCAGGCCGAACGCGAAGAGTAAGCTCTCCAACCCCAGATCGCCGCTGACGCCTAGCGTGCGCAGCAGCCGGAGACCAAGCGCGGCGCCTAACCAGAGCACGCCGGCTAGTAGGAGGAGTGCGTACACGTGGTCCACAGGAGCCAGAGGGCTGGGTTGGTCCCACGGCGCCCCGAGCGAGTAGACGCGGGAAGCCACTACCGCCCCGACGGCCCCAGGTGTCCACCAGAGCCTTGGCCCGACTGCCCGCAGGTCCGCGCCGTTGATGACAGATGCGGCCAGGCTCACG
>DASPXK010000140.1:0-11257 GCA_035637315.1 Chloroflexota bacterium | reverse complement strand
CTGCCGCCAGCACGTCGAGCGAACCGACACCGTACAGGGGAATCCCGAGCGCGAAGGCCAATCCGCGGGCAGCGGCCAGGCCCACCCGCAGCCCCGTGAACGAGCCAGGCCCACGGGCGGCCGCCAGGCACTGCAGATCAGCTGGCTGCTTGCCGAGCTGATCGAGAGCGCAGCGGACAGCGGGCATGAGCTGGCGAGCGTGATTGCGACCCGCCCACCAGATGGTCTCCGCCCGGACCTGTCCGTCGTATACGGCGAGTCCGGCCTGCGACGTAGAGGTGTCAACCGCGAGCAGCATGATCGCTAACAGATCGCTCCAGCCTCGCTGGCTGCGGCGGCCAGGTGCTGTGCCGGGCTCTCGATCTCGATGTCGCGGCTGCTCTCGCCGCGCGAGATGAAGAGCAGCTCGGTCGCGCCGGCGCGGAGCGAGCGCGGCAGCAGGGCCGGCCACTCGACGGCGCACACACCCCGCCCGCCGAGCGTCTCCTCGAGCGTCTCCAGCATCTCGGGGTCCAGCTTGTCGTCGAAGCGGTACAGGTCGACGTGATACAGCGGTAGGCGGCCCTGATGCTCGTTGACCATGATGAAGGAGGGGCTGCTCACGTAGTCCTGGACCGCCAGTCCGGCCGCCAGGCCCTGGACCAGCACCGTCTTGCCGGCCCCAAATGGGCCGTCCAGCAGGAACACGTCACCGGCCTGCGCGGCGCGACCAAGGCTCTCTCCCAGGCGCCGCGTGTGTTCGGGCGACCGGGACCTCAACATCAGCCGACCCACGCTTCGCACTCGCCGTCCGGATCACGAGTCACGCCTGTCCGTCCCTCCCGCAAAGTGCTCCCACGAGCCGCGACCCACGCGCACCTCTCGGCCGGCCGCGTCAACCACTCGGACCTGGCCCGGCTTCTCGGCGGTCAGCTGGCCGATGCGAGAGAGGCTGGTCAGGCCCGCGTCGGCCAACGCGGCCGTGCTGGCCTCGATGACGGGCGCCGGGGCGGCGAAGAGCAGCTCGTAGTCCTCTCCGCCGGCCAGCGCCATCGGGCGCGCTCGGTCGCCGAAGCGGCTCGTCAGGGCCGCCTCGACCGGGACCATGTCGTAGGCGATCGTGAGGCCAACCCCAGATGCGTGGGCCAGCTTGGCTGCGTCACCCAGCAGACCGTCGCTCAAATCCATGCCGCACCGCACGCCGGCTTTGGCCAGCGCCAGTCCTTCCCGCACTCGCGGCCATGGCCGCCGATGGCGCTCGACGAGCGCCCGCTCTTCGGCGTCGAGGGGGTCGACCACCCCCAACTCGAGGAGCTCGAGCCCGCCGGCCGATCCTCCCAGGGCGCCGGTCACGGCCACGACGTCGCCCGCCCGGCCACAGGCGCGACGCAGCCCGGACCCCTCCAGCTCCCCCTGCACGCCGACGCTGATGAGCGTGATCGGCGAGGCCACGGTGTCGCCGCCGACGATCGCCACCCCAAACTCGTCGGCAGCCTCGCGCATGCCCTGGTAGAGCGCCTCCAGGTCGGACACGAGCGTCTCAGGCCGGAGCCCGAGGGTCACGAATGCGCGACGGGGAGTGCCGCCCATGGCGGCCACGTCGCTCAGATTCTCGGTTAGCGCCTTCCAGCCCAGGTCTCGCCAGCCCGTCGTGGCCAGCTTGAAGTGGACGCCCTCGACGAGCGCATCGGTCGTGAACAGGTCCCAGCCCCCTCGCTGGGAGCGCCAGACGGCCGCGTCGTCGCCAACCCGGATCTCTCCGTCGGGCGACGGCTTGAGCGGGTCGAGGCTCGGATCCTGAACCTGGCGGACCAGGCGGTCGATCAACCCGAACTCGCCCACGGCTGCCACCCGTGGCAGACGCGCTCGAGCCTGCTTTGGACTGTTCGACCTACTCAGCCCACTCTTTACGGCCCCCCCAGCCCCCCCAGGCTTGGGGGGGCTGGGGGGAACCCGCCTGCTCGCAGTCATCTGGCCGATTCGACCGTCCCCGCCCGCCGCCATAGGTTGCTGCTGCCGTCTGCCCTGACACATTGTATCCCGAGCCTGAGCCTGGGTCGGAGCGAGGATTCCTTGTTACGATGTTCGTCTGAAGTCAGCCCCGGCCCGGGGGGATAGTGCGAATCGGGGTCGTCTCCGATATCCATAGCAACCTGGATGCCCTGGAGCGGGTGCTGGCGGTGATGCAGCCCGTGGACCAGGTCTGGTGCTTGGGCGACACGGTCGGCTACGGACCCCAGCCAAACGAGTGCGTGGCCAGGCTGGCTGAGCTGGCCAAGCACCTCGCCGTGGCCGGCAACCATGACTGGGCAGCGATCGGCAAGATGGGCATCCAGGACTTCAACCCGTACGCCGCGCTGGCCGCGCGCTGGACCATGGAGCAGCTTCGGACCGAGACGCGCGACTATCTGCTCCAGCTACCCTCGCTGGTCACCAGCGGCGAGTTCACCCTGGCCCACGGCAGCCCGCGCAACCCGATCTGGGAGTACCTGCTCAGCGCGGCCGGGGCCGAGGCCAGCTTCGCCCACTTCGAGGGGCCGTTCTGCCTGGTCGGCCACACGCACATCCCGTCGTTGTTCATGAGGGCGGAAGACGGCCAGGTCGTCGTGCGGCGGATCGTAGACGAGGCGGAGGTTGAGCTTGCCCAGCCCGGCTGCCGCTTCATCTTGAACCCGGGCAGTGTCGGCCAGCCGCGCGACGACGATCCGCGGGCGGCCTTCATGATCGTGGACACCGACCGCCGCAGCGCGACCTGGCGCCGCATTTCCTACCCGATCAAGCGGACCCAGGACAAGATGCGCCGCGCCAAGTTGCCCGCCAAGCTGATCGACCGCCTGAGCAAGGGCTGGTGAGGCCTGCCTCCCTCTCGCTCCTTCGCGATGATTCAGCTTGCGGTCTCGCAACCGCGCCGCCGAAGTGGTATACTCGCACGCGAAAATACGGCTGGGGAGGGCTCTATGTCCATCGGAAAGGCCGTCCGCGATTTGATCGAAGCGCGCGGGCTGCGCCCGGCCGAGGTGGCCGACCGGCTCGGCGGTAAACGTAATCGAGCGACCTTCTATCGACTCCTCAGCGGTGAGACCAGCGACCCGCGCGTCAGCACCCTCCTCGAGATCTGCAACTCTCTGACCACCAGCCCAAGCGAGCTGCTTCAGCTGGCTGGCCTGCTCGCCTACCAGGAGCGGTCACTCGAATTGATCGACGTCGAGCTGCGCCAGGCCTTCGGCGAGCTCCAGCGCCTCAACGATGACGACAAGCGGCTCTGTCTGGCTATGCTGCGCGGCGTTATCGACCTGCGGGGAAGGCGCAACGAGAGCCGCCAGCGTCGCCGCGCCTCGCGCTTGCTGGAACGCAAATAGAGATTTTGTGACGCAGAGATCCTTGCAGTTTGCTCGCTCGTATCTGATAATGGCGGTGTAGCGCGTCGCGCGGTGGTTGTACTCGCCGCGCTGTAACGCGAACCAATCGAGCAGGCTAATCGCGCAGCCCTGAAAACCCTGTCAGGTCAAAAGCGACAGCCGTGGCCACCTCAGATTCGCCCCACGCCGGAGAGGTCACGAGGGCAGGCGGCCCTCGCCGCGCCGATGGTCCGGCGCCTTCCGGTCTGGCCCGATTACTGCTAGTCGTCATCTCGCAACCCGCTCGAAGGCGAGGAGGGTCTCATGGCCGTTAGCCGGCGTCAGTTTTTGAAGGTCACCGGCGTCACGACAGCCGGGACGGCGATGGGGGCGCTGGCGGCGCTGGGGGCCGATCTGGGGCCGAAAGTCGCCCGAGCCCAGGAGTTGCGGATCAGGAACGCCAAGGTCTACCCCACCGTGTGTCCCTACTGCGCCGTGGGCTGCGGCATGCTTACGCACGTGGTGGATGGTCGAATCGTCAACATCGAGGGCAATCCGGAGAGCCCCGTCAATCAGGGCAACCTGTGTCCCAAAGGGGCGGCCAGCTACCAGTTGGCGGTCAACCCGAACCGCATTAGCCAAGTCCTGTACCGAGCGCCGGGCGCCACCGCCTGGGAGCCCAAGCCGCTTGATTGGGCGATGGACCGGATCGCCGAGCTGTTCAAGAAGACGCGCGACGAGACGCTCGTCGAAAAGACCCAGGACGGCAAGCTGGTCAACCACACGCTGGGCATCTTCTCGCTCGGCGGCGCGACCATGGACAACGAGTGGAACTACAGCCACTCCAAGCTGATGCGTTCCATGGGCGTGGTGGCGATCGAGAACCAGGCCCGCATATGACACAGCTCCTCTGTGCCCGGTCTGGGCGTAAGCTTCGGTAGGGGCGCCGCGACCACCTTCTCGCGGGACGTGGCCAACTCCGACTGCATCACCATCATGGGCTCGAACATGGCCGAGTGCCACCCGGTCGCCTTCCGCTGGGTGATGAAGGCCAAGGAGAAGGGAGCCAAGCTCATCCACGTCGATCCGCGCTTCACGCGCACGAGCGCCGTGGCCGACATCCATGCCCCGATCAGGGCGGGCTCGGACATCGTGTTCCTGGGCGGCCTGATCAACTACGTCATCCAGAACGAGAAGTACTTCAAGGACTACGTCGTCAGCTACACCAACGCGGCTACGATCATCACTGACCAGTTCAAGGACACCGAGGACCTGGATGGCGTGTTCAGCGGCTATGACCAGCAGGCCCGAACCTACGCCAACCAGACCTGGCAGTACGCGCGCGAGCAGCCCGCGACGCCGTTTGGCTTCGACGAGGCGATGAAGGCCTCCAACTTCACCGAGCTGGTCACCAAGCTGAAGCCGCCGCCAGCCCGCCGCGACCCGACCCTCCAGGACCCGCGCTCCGTCTTCCAGCTCCTCAAGCGGCATTACGCCCGCTACACGCCCGAGATGGTCGAGCGGATCACCGGCTGCCCCAAGGAGACATTCCTGAAGGTGGCGGAGACCATCACCGCCAACTCCGGCCCGGAGCGGACGGCTACCATGGCCTACGCCGTCGCCTGGACCCAGCACACCATCGGCGTCCAGATCATCCGGGCGGCCGGCATCCTGCAACAGCTGCTGGGCAACATCGGTCGGCCCGGGGGCGGGATCCTGGCCCTGCGCGGGCACGCGACGATTCAGGGCAGTACGGACAATCCGACCCTCTACCACTCGATCACGGGCTACATGTCCCACCCGGACACGCGCAGGCGCCACGAGAGTCTGAAAGCGTACCTGGCCACCGAGACCGTACCCACGGCTTTCTTGTCGAACCAGCCCAAGTGGGTGGTCAGCTACCTGAAGGCGCTGTACGGGGACGCCGCGACCGCGGCCAACGACTACGGCTACGACTGGCACCCCAAGATCGTGGGCGACCACTCGCACATGGCGATGATGGACGCGGCGTACAAGGGCACGGTCAAGGGCATGTTCGTCATGGGCCAGAATCCGGCCACCTCGCTCAACGCCAGCCTCCAACGTAAGGCGCTGGGCAAGCTCGAGTGGCTGGTCGTTCGCGACTTCTTCGAGACCGAGACGGCCTCGTTCTGGTATGCCTCACCAGAGGTCAAGAGCGGCGAGCTGAAGACGGCCGACATCAAGACTGAGGTCTTCTTCCTGCCGGCCGCTCACGTCGCCGAGATGGAAGGCAGCTTCACCAATACCCACCGCCTGCTGCAGTGGCACGAGAAGGGGGCTGACCCGCCCGGCGACGGCCGCTCCGACATCTGGTTCACCTACTGGCTGGGCACGCGGCTCAAGAACCTGTACGCCAACAGCACCAACCCCCGCGACCAGGGCATCAAGGCGTTGGTCTGGAACTACGAACCGGATCAGCAAAGGAACGCCGAATTCCGCATCAAAGACGAGCCGGACGCGCTCAAGATCCTCAAGGAGATCAACGGCTACAACATCGCCGACGGCTCTCACCTCAAGGCATTCGCGGATATCAAGGACGACGGCAGCACGGTGTGCGGCAACTGGATTTACACCGGCTGCTTCCCGGCCCCGGACCAGAACCTGACCGCAAGCCGTAAGCCGGACGATTACGTGAGCCTGGGCTGGGGCTTCAACTGGCCCGCGAATCGCCATATCATGTACAACCGCGCCTCCGCTCGGCCGGACGGGCAGCCCTGGTCGGAGCGCAAGAAGTACGTCTGGTGGGACGGCCAGAAGTGGACCGGCTTGGACGTCCCTGACTTCGTGCCCACCAAGGCGCCCGACACGCCGTCGAAGCCAGATGGGATCGGCCTTGACGCCCAGTCGGGCACCGACCCGTTCATCATGAAGGCGGACGGCAAGGGCTGGTTGTTCGCCCCGAGCGGCCTATTGGATGGCCCGTTGCCAACCCACTACGAGCCGGTCGAGTCGCCGGTCCAGAACCTCCTCTACAAGCAGCAGGCCAGCCCGGTCTACAAACACTGGGACAGCGACATCAACAAGCTGGCCCAGGTCGGCGACCCCAACTTCCCGTACGTCATCACCACCTATCGGTTGACCGAGCACCACCTGTCGGGGACGATGAGCCGCTGGCTGCCCTGGCTGGCCGAGCTGCAGCCGGAGCTGTTCATCGAGATGAGCCCGGAGCTGGCCAGGGAGAAGGGCGTCGCCAACCTCGACTTCGTCAAGATCAGCTCCCCGCGCGCCACGATCCGAGCCAAGGCGCTGGTGACGCCGCGCATCAGGCCGTTCACCATCGACGGCAAGACGGTCCATCTGGTCGGCATGCCCTGGCACTGGGGCTACCAGGGACTCGTGACTGGGGACGTCGTCAACAACATGTCGGCGCTGATCGCCGACCCTAACGTCTCGATGCACGAGGGCAAGGCCTTCGTCTGCAACGTCGAGAAGGCGTGAGGGAGGAGCGACATGGCCGCGGCAATGGGCTTCTACACCGACACGACGGTCTGCATCGGCTGCAAGGCGTGCGAGGTCGCCTGTAAGGAGTGGAACCAGCTCCCAGCGACGAACGGCGGCGCCAACACCCTGAGTGGCAACAGCTACGACAACACCCGCGAGCTGAACGGCACCCACTGGCGACACGTCAAGTTCGTCGAGCAGTTCAGCCCTGACCGCAAGCAGGCCCAGTGGCTGATGATGAGCGACGTCTGCAAGCACTGCGTCCAGGCGGGCTGTCTGGAGGTCTGTCCGACCGGCGCCATCATCCGCACGGAGTTCGACACGGTCGTGATCCAGTCCGACGTCTGCAACGGCTGCCGCGACTGCATCGCGGCCTGCCCGTTCGACGTGATCGGCATCAACGAGGCGACGGGCACGGCGCAGAAATGCACGTTGTGCTACGACCGGCTGCAGAACGGGCTGACGCCGGCTTGCGCTCAGGCCTGCCCCACCGCCTCGATCCAGTTTGGTCCGATCCAAGAGCTGCGCCAGCGGGCCGACGGGCGGGTGTCGACGCTCAAGGCTCAGGGCACCCAGGCCTACGTCTACGGTGACGAGAAGATGCTCGGTGGGCTGAACTCCTTCTACCTGCTCGTCGACAGGCCGGAGGTGTACGGGCTGCCGCCCGATCCCCAGCTCCCCAGCCGCAGCCTTGGGCTGAGCTGGCTGCTCAGCGCGGGTGGAGCAGTCGTGGCCGGCCTGGCCGGGGCGCTGGCGTTCCGTAAGCAGCGAATGGACGGCGCCGCCGAAGCGACCACGGTCGGCGAGGGGAGTGAGCGATGATCCCCCGCGAGAACCTCACTCACTGGGACGCGCTCGTCTACGTGGAGATGTTCCTGGCCGGCGTCGCGGCCGGGGCATACATGACGGCTGCCATCCTCGAGCTGGTCGGGCGCGGCCGCTCGTCGGTGGCGCGGACGGCGCATCTGATCGCCTTCCCGCTGATGCTGGTGTGCGGGCTGCTGCTGACCGTCGACCTCGGCCGGCCGGAGCGGTTCTGGCACATGATCGTCCAGAGCAAGACATCGCTACCGATGTTCAAGCTCTGGTCCCCGATGTCGATGGGCTCGTGGCTAGTGCTGGTATTCCCGGCCTTCGCGTTCGTCTCGTTCCTCGACGCGCTGATCGCGGGTCGGCTCTTCCGCATCGGCGGCTGGCGCGCCGAGAGCACGCTGCACGGCAGCCCGGCCGGTCGGATCTGGGCCGTCATCGGCGGGCTGCTCGCCTTCGCGGTCGGCAGCTACTCGGGGATCCTGCTCAGTGCGACCAACTTTCCTGGCTGGGGCGATTCGGCCGTGCTCGGGGCGCTGTTCGTAGTGACGGCGGTCGCCACGGGGTTGGGCGCGTTGCTGCTGGGCGAGGCGATTCGCGGGCAGACCAGCCACCCCGACATCGGCGACCTGGCCCGTGCCAGCGTGATGGTTATCCTCTGGCAGCTGATTCTGATAGTCGTATTTGTGGCCACCCTCGGGCCGGCCGGAGTACGGGTCTTCCTGGCCGGCAGTGCCCTGGTGGCCATCGTCGGTGCGGCCTTGCTCGGTGGCCTGCTACCGCTGCTCCTGCTCCGCTTTGGGGCCGCCGCCGCACGCCCGAGCATGGCCGCCCTGGCTGGCGTGCTGGTGCTTGTAGGCGGCTTCTTGCTCCGCTACGCGGTTGTGATCGGGCCGCAGCAGCATGGCTAGGCCGAGGCGCCCCCTTGCGGTCTGGCTGCTGCTGGCCGGCCTGACGCTGTCGGCTTGCAGCCCGGAGGCCACCCGCGCCCGCAGCGGTGGCCCAGGTGCCGATGTCGGCAACCGGGCAGCCTCGGTCCAGCTCCAGCAACAGCCCAACCCATACTACCGGACGCCTGCGGTGGGCCAGGCCGTCGGGAAGTGATTCATCAGGCTGAGACGGCTCTCGAGGAGCTGGCGCGCGCCGATCCGACGATAGCTCCGCTGGCGCTGCTGCTCGGGGAGGCTCGAAAGGCCTCTGTTGAGCGCGCCTGGCACCAGGACCTGCCCGCGTTTGACGCGAGCCGGCTCGATGAGCGCGCGCCCCTGCTCCATGGCCAGGCGCTGGTGGCGGATGCGAAGCGGGTCCAGCGCCTGATGGTCCGCCTGGCCGCGTTGACTGGCCAGGCCGACCTCGGCGAAGCCATCGGGCAGGGGGCCATTCAGCCCCTTGCCGCGCTCGAGGCGGCCATCGAGCAGGATGCCGGCACGCTGCGGGGCCTTGCGACCGAGGCTGGTGTGAGGGTCGAGCTGTTGACCACCCTCAGCCAGGTGGCGGCGTTCCCGATCCTTCAGGCGTGCGGCCGGGAGGCGGCGCCGGTGCTGGAGTCCGCCTCAGGCGCATCCTGGGACGCGGGCTACTGTCCGGTCTGCGCCGCCTGGCCGACGCTGGCCGAGCTGCGCGGCCTGGAGCGGCTGCGCTGGCTGCGCTGTGGCCGCTGCGGCGGGAGCTGGACATACGCCGAGTCGCGCTGTCCTTTCTGCGGGACCCACGACCACCGCGCGCTTGGCTACCTGGCGCCGGAGGCCGACCGAGAGTCTCGCCGCGCGACGACGTGCGACGAGTGTCGTGGCTACCTGAAATCGATTACCAGCCTCGGTCCGCTGGCGGCCGACGAGGTCGGCGTCAAGGATCTGACCACCCTCGAGCTCGACGTGGCGGCCGTGGAGCGCGGGTACGCGCGGCGTGAGGAGCCGGGCTTCGCGCTCGACGTCACGCTAGAGCCCCGATCATCGGCCCGACGATCCTGGATGCCGTGGAAACGCTGAGCCAGACAGCGGCGGCGTTGCGCCCGGGCGCGTTCAGCCAGCTGCTGCTCAACACGCTCCTGGCGTCGGAGGGGCGTCGGAAGCGTCGCAAACGCGACACCGAGCCCGACCGGATCGGCCTGGAGCTCAAACATGGGCTGCTCCGACGGGCGATCGAGGCAGACCCGGAGCCGGCGGCGTTCGAGGCCTGGCTGCTCGATCAGGCGCTCGCCGCGCCGGCCAGCGGGCCCGTCCGGGCGCTCTGCGGAGAGATCCTCGACGAATACCGCCTCGCGGCCCAGGACCCCCAGTTCAACCGCTGGCTGACCCAGGGGGCCCCAAGCGACGACGCGGCGCGCGACACCTGACCTCACCGCAGAGGACGCAGAGGGCGGAGAGATCACTTGTCATATCGAAAGCGGAGCGAGGAATCCGTGCCCCGGCTGCGGATCCTTCGCTTCGCTCAGGATGACAAGGAACGGCGCCTCTGCGGTGAGATCGATCGTCGTCTAAAATACTTGCGAGGCTCTTTCGGCTCGGAGACGCGTGGATGCCGATTTACGACTATCGCTGTGGCGCCTGTGGGCGGCGCAGCAGCCTGCTGTTCCAGACCTTCTCCGCCGCCGAGAGCACCCAGCCGGCCTGCGAGCACTGCGGCTCCGCCGAGCTGACGCGACTCGTCTCCAGGGTCGCGGTCATGAAGTCGGAGGACAGCCGACTCGAAGACATGGCCGACCCCGCCTCCTTCGGTGACCTGGACGAGAACGATCCCCGAAGCATCGCCCGCTGGGCCCGCAAGATGGGCGACACGATGGGCGAAGACATGGGCGACGACTTCAAGGAGATGGTCGAGCAGATGGAGGCGGGCGAGATGCCGGACGAGGGGGATGGCGGGGGCGGCGACTTCGACGATCTGGATTAGTCGCCGAAGCTCATCCCCATATGGCGGGCGGTCAGCACCTTCTCGCAGGTCGGCGGGACCGTCTTGAGCGCCCCGACGGCCTCCTCCAGCGTGACAGGCACCACGTGCTGGCCGCGTAAGGCGACCATCTTGCCGAATTCGCGCTGGCCGACGAGGTGGGCGGCGGCGCAGCCGAAGCGAGTGGCCAGCACGCGGTCGCACGGAGTGGGGCTGCCGCCGCGCTGCAGGTGGCCCAGGACAGTCACGCGGACCTCGTGGGTCGTGTGGTGGGCGAGCTGCTCGGCCAGCCAGTTGCCGATCCCGCCGAGCCGCCTCGGCGCCAGCGGGTCCTTGCTCTCGACGGTCATCGGTATCCCGCCGACCGGGCAGGCGCCCTCGGCGACCACCACGATGCTGAAGTTTCGGCCCCGCGCGTCGCGCTCCTCGACGTGGGCGATGACGCGCTCGACCCGAAACGGGATCTCGGGGATCAGGATGACGTCGCAGCCGCCGGCCAGCCCCGCCTCCAGCGCGATCCAGCCAGCGTGGCGGCCCATGACCTCGAGGAGCATGACTCGATGGTGGCTCTCGGCGGTTGAATGGAGCTTGTCGATCGCCTCGGTGGCCGTCGCGACGGCCGTGTCGAAGCCGAACGTCAGGTCCGTTGCCGACAGGTCGTTGTCGATCGTCTTGGGCACCCCGACGACGGGCACGCCGAGCTGCTGGAAACGCAGCCCGATGCTCAGCGAGCCGTCGCCGCCGACGACGACGAGCGCGTCGATCCCCAGCTCTTCGAGCCG
>DASPXK010000139.1:0-11572 GCA_035637315.1 Chloroflexota bacterium | reverse complement strand
AAGACCGGCGAGTTGATGGCGCGGGTCAACAACGACGTGGTTGGCGCCCAGCAAGCGATCAGCAGCACCCTCGTCAATATCGTCTCCAACGGCGTGGCGCTGGTCTCGACGCTATCGATCATGCTGGCGCTCGAGTGGCGGCTGACCCTGGCGGCGGTCCTGATCCTGCCACTCTTCATCCTGCCGGCCCGCCGGGTCGGGAGGGTGCTGCGGCGCGTCACCCGCGAAGGCATGACGATGAACGCCCAGATGAACGGGATGATGAACGAGACCCTCAACGTCAGCGGCGCGCTGCTGGTCAAGTTGTTCGGGCGCGAGCCAGACGAGGGTCGTCGCTTCGCCGAGCGGGCGGCCGCGGTCCGCGACATCGGGATCCGCCAGGCGCTCATCGGCCGCTGGTTCTTCCTGGGGCTCGGCCTGGTGAGCGCCATCGGCACGGCGGTCGTGTTCTGGGCGGGCGGCTTCCTGGTCCTGAGCGAGGGGCTCACCATCGGCACGGTGGTCGCCTTCAGCGTGTATCTGACTCAGCTGTATGGCCCGCTCTCGGCGCTCACGAACGCACGTGTCGAGTTCGCTACGTCGCTCGTCAGCTTCGAGCGGGTCTTCGAGGTGCTCGACCTCCCGCTCGAAATCCTGGATCGGCCGGGTGCGTGGGAGCTTCGCGAGGTGCGGGGCGAGATCCGCTTCGAGAACGTGTCGTTCAGCTACTTCGAGGGCGACCCCAACCATGCGCCGACGCCGGGCCTGGCCGATGTGTCGCGCTGGACCTGGCACGCCGATCCGAATCTGGTGGCGCCGCGGCGACGGGAGCCTCAGGCTCAGGACGGCAAAGTTCTCGCGGCCGGCGAACCGACCCGCCCGACTCCTCTCCCTCTAGGGAAGGGAGTGGAGGGCTCCCCTCCCATTCCCTTCAGGGAAGGGGAGGGGCCGGGGGAAGGATTGGCTTCGGCTGCTGAGAGCGAGCGACGCTGGGCGCTGCGCGATCTGAGCTTCACCGTCCAGCCAGGCCAGCTCGTGGCGCTGGTCGGTCCGAGCGGGGGTGGCAAGACGACCATCACGTATCTTCTGCCAAGGCTGTACGACCCGACCGAAGGCCGGGTCCTTCTCGACGGCCATGACCTGCGCGACCTAAGCCTTCGCTCGCTGGTCGCCCAGATCGGGATGGTCACCCAGGAGACGCACCTGTTTCACGACACGGTCCGCGTCAATCTGCTGTACGCGCGCCCGGATGCGAGCCAACCGGAGATCGAGCAGGCCTGCCGAACGGCGAACATTCACGACCTGATCGCCTCGCTGCCCGAGGGCTACGATACGGTGGTCGGCGAGCGCGGATACCGGCTGTCTGGCGGGGAGAAGCAGCGCGTCGCCATCGCGCGGGTAATCCTGAAGGACCCCTGTATCTTGATCCTGGACGAGGCCACGGCCCACCTCGACTCCGAGTCCGAGGCGCTGATCCAGGCCGCTCTCGAGCGGGTCATGCGAGGCCGCACCAGTCTAGTGATCGCCCACCGCTTGAGCACCATTCTGGCGGCGGACAACATCCTCGTGCTCGATCAGGGTCGTCTCGTGGAGCAAGGCACCCACCCCGAGCTCGTCGCTCGAGGTGGGCTCTACGCTCGCCTGTACCAGACGCAGTTCCGAGGCCAATCTCGCGCTTCGGCAAGCGTCTAGGGGCGCGCTCGCGGTGGGCGCTTCAGGGGACTGCTTGGTCCCGGCTCGCTCAGACCAGTTGGGACGCCTGGCCTTCGGCCAACTCCAGAGCCCGCCGCGCGGTGTCCCGCTGGGCCCGCGCGAAGCGGTAGCGAGCGAGGTTGATAGGGTTCGGGTCGAGCTGCGCGGCTCGGTCGGCCTCGTCCAGTAGCAGCTCCCGATCCGAGAGCTCCGACCTGAGCTGGACCGGCGTTACGGTGCTGAGCATGTTGCGCGCAGCCGCGTCTAGAGAGCGCTGCTGCTCGGCGGCGTCCTGGGAAGGGGCCTGCCGCCGCCGGCGAATCGGCCTTCGTCTCGCCTTCTTTGGCATGCGGTCTCCTGAGCGTTAGGATGGGGCCAACTGGGGCCCAGAGTTGAGCGCGCCGCGGCCCGGCGGGCCGGGCCGCGGCGCCGCGGCTTAGCGATAGGAACGACTCGTGCCACGCTGCTGCGAGTAACAGTCCGAGCAGTAGACGGGCCTGTCGCCGCGCGGCTGGAACGGCACCTGAGCCGCCTGGCCGCAAGCCGAGCAGGTCACCGAGAACATCTCACGCTCGCGGCCGTAGCCACCAGAGCTGTAACCGCGCGAAGCGTAACCATCGCCCCGGCTGGCCTTACGAGCGGCCCGGCAGTCCGGACAGCGCGAGGGCTCGTTCTCGAAGCCCTTGGACGCGTGGAACTCCTGTTCCCCGCTGGTGAATATGAATGCCTGGCCGCAGTCGCGGCAGGTCAAAGTCTTGTCGGCGTAACTCACGCTGACACCTCACGATGAGCTTGGCGGTTCCGTCAGCGCGAGTCGTCGAGGGGAAACAGGAGCAGCCTAACAGCGCCGCACAACGGTGCCCCGCTCTGAAAAGCGGGCCGGCGAAACGAACCAGCACCCGCAGTATATCAGAAAAGCGAGCCGCCCAGGTGTGGGGCGCACCCGGACGGCTCTGAGGAGGGGACTGGCGCGGCACTGGTGCCGCGCACAGCATGGGTCTGCAAGATCCGTGCCTAGTTCTAGCGCGGCGTCGGCCGCTTGGCAGTCTACTTGCCGACCTGCACCTTGATGCTCTTGGGCTTGACCTGATCGGGCTTGGGGATGGTGAGCGACAAGACCCCATCGTTGTAGCTTGCCTTGCAGCGCTCCGCCTCGAAGCCTGCTGGCAGCCGCACCTGGCGGCGGAACGAGGTCGTACTCCACTCCTGCCAGATCGACTTGCTGCCCTCAGGAGTTGGCGCCGACATCTGGCCCGAGATGGTGAGCGCACCGTTGGTAGCGGTGATCTCGACGCTGGCCGGGTCGCAGCCTGGCGCTAGCAGGTGGAGGTAGTAGTTCTCACCGTCCTCCCAGAAGTTGCTGGGCACGGTTTGATAGCCACTTTCGCTCAAATGCGTGCGCCAGAAAGGCGTGAAGCTCTGCTCGACCAGGCGCTCCATCGCCTCGCGCAGAGAGAGCACGGGCTGATCGGTAGTCCGCATCAGGTTGGCCATGGTTAGGTACCTCCGTCGTGATGTCTCAGGGCGCTGCGATCACGCCCTGTGCATGCTTCCAACGTATCCAGCGGCCCGTTAACCGCTCGTTAGATTACCAACAGAAAAGCGTCGAGTTTTCGTTAGAAGCGCGTTAGAGCGAAAGACAAACCACCAGGACACCAAGACAGGCCCTCACCCTGCCCCTCTCCCAAGCTTGGGAGAGGGGCAGGGGTGAGGGCGACTATCCGCTCTCTTCGGCCGCCAGCTGGCTCAGGTGGGCCGCGTCGCCGTGGCGCAGCAGCGTCCCTGTCTCGTGGGCGCCGTCCCAGAGCACCTCGGTCAAGCTGGCGTTGTCCACACCCCATTTCCGCCAACTGCCCGAGGGCTCGCCGTGCACGATCGTCAAGAACGTCGAGATGACGCCGCCGTGCGTGATCACCCCCACTGCCTGCCCTGGGTGGGCTATGGCGATCCGGTTCATGACCCGCTGGACCCGCCGCCGGAAGCCGAGCCGCGACTCGCCGTTCGGCCAGGCAAAATCCTCGACCTCGGCGCTCTCGTTGGCGCGCATGAGGTGCCCGTAGATCTGCTTGATCTCCTCGAAGGGCCGGCCTTCGAGCTCGCCGAAATGCATCTCGCGCAGATCGTCCAGCAGGATCGGACCGTGGCCAGTGAGGGTGCCGATGGCATCGGCCGTGCGCCGGGCGCGGGTCAGCGGGCTGGAATACAGCGCCGCGGCGTGTCGATGGGCGCGGTTGAAGTGGTCCGCCAGTAGGTTGACCTGTGCTTCACCGCGCGCGGTTAGGTCCGCATCGGTCCACCCAGACAGCCGCACCTCGACGTTGTCGGCAGTCTCGGCGTGGCGCACGATGAGCAACGTAGTGGGCGCACGGGGCGCGCCCCGGGCTTTTGTTAAGCTCACGCCCGGATGATACTGGACAGTCGGTGGCTCAGCCGCGTCTCAAGGTCGCGCGTCGTCGGGTAACGCAGCAGTTACGAGTGCGCAGGCCCGCTCCGCCCGCGCCAACGCGTTTTCGGCTGTGTCCGCATCCGGCCAGAAGGTGTAGTCGTAACGGAGCTCAACTGCGTATTGAGTGAGCCCCGGGAGATCGAGGGCGGCAAAGCCCACGCCCGGCCGGGCTGCCGCGCAGAGTCGCTCCAGCTCCTCTAGGTCATGCGTCAGAGGGATCGGCCGCTCCTCGAAAGCGAGGAGCGCTTTTGAGCGCCTTTTCCGCGGCCTGCTGAGCGTGGAAACAGGTCGTGTCGTACGGTCCGTCGCCCTCGGGAATACGGCGCGCAGCCGCGAGGTCGCTTTTGGCCTTCTCGAGCCAGCCTCGGGCATGATCGGACTTACTGCGCAAAAAGGGTCCGACTCTCCCTCAGGATCGTCGTGACAAAGAAGTTCGGCACATTGGCCCACTCGACGACCTCGGCCGGCGTCCAGACAACTATGTCCTTGGAGGGGAAGAGACCAATAAGAGCCCTTCGGTATTTCGTGCTCCGGGTGTAGCGAGGCTGGTCCGACTCTTCGATGATCAGCAGGTCGATGTCGCTGTCGGGCCGGGCATCGCCGCGCGCGCGAGATCCGAAGAGAACGATCCTTTCGGGCCGCCCGACCCTTTTGATCCGACGGACCATTTCCCCGAGGAGGTCCTCGGTGACGTCGGGGTACTCGTACGTAAGGCTCATACCACACCTATTGTAGTCGTCGGGCCGCCTGTCTTTACTCCAGCACGGGGCGGCGGGCGGCCCACGGCCGAGCCGCCTCGAAGCAGGCCGCGGCTTGCAGGACACGCGCGTCCTGGTGCCAGCCCGCGACGATCTGCAGGCCAACCGGCAGGCCGTCGTCGGTCCAGCCGCACGGGACCGAGATCGCAGGGTACGCGCTCAAATTGAACGCGAAGGTTGGGATCAGCATGTCCAGATGCTGGGTGATCGGCCGCCCGGCGATCTCGGCTGGCAGCAGCGCGTCCAGCGGCCGTGCCGCCGTCGCCGTCGTCGGCAGCACGAGCAGGTCGAAACGCTCGAAGAAGCGGCTCAGCCGCTGGTGGTGGGCAGTCCGCTCCACGTCGGCGCGCCCGACGTCCGCGGCGCTGCATTCCAGCGACACTTCGAGGCGCTTGACCAAGATCGGGTCCATCTGGTCACGCCACTCGGCGAGGTACTTGCCGAGCGTCGCCTGGCGCAGCCCCGCGTTGAGGACCAGGAATGGGTCGGTGATGTTGCCGACTTCGGGCGAGGCTTCCTCGAGCTCGCATCCGAGGTCGCCGAACGTCTTCGCCGCCGCCTCACAAGTCTTGGCGATGGCCGGGTCGACCGCGGCAGCGCCGCCCAGGTCCGGCGTCCAGGCTGCTCGCATGCCGCGGATGCTTGGCCCGTCGGCCAGCCTGGCCCAATTCTCACCCGTGTGGGGCAAGGCCAGCGGGTCGCGCGGGTCGGGCCCGACCATGGCACTGAACATGAGCGCGGCGTCGCCAACGGTACGCGTGATCGGGCCATTCATCGACATCGCGTTCCAGCCGGTCTGGCTCGGATAGCGGGCGATCCGCCCCTGACACGGCTTGAACCCCACCACGCCGCACCAGGCGGCCGGCTGGCGAATCGAGGCCGCCAGGTCGCTGCCCTCGGCGAGCGGCCCGAGTCCGGCCGCTACGGCCGCCGCGGCCCCACCGCTCGACCCGCCCGGCGAGCGATCGAGCGACCAGGGGTTGCGGGTCGTGCCGAAGATCAGGTTGTCGGTGAATGGCTTACACCCGAACTCCGGCGTGTTGGTCTTGCCGAGCAGGATTCCCCCGGCCTCGCGCAGCCGCTCCACCAGTACCGCGTCCTCCGCTGGCACGTTGTGCTCGAAGATCTTGGAGCCCATGGTCGTGCGGATGCCCCTGGTGGGGGTCAGGTCCTTGAGCGAAAAGGGCACGCCGTGGAGTGGCCCGAGCGAATCGCCGCGCGCAGCCGCCACCTCGGCTGCCCGTGCGCTCTCCAGAGCCAGGTCCGCCGTGAGCGTGCAGTAGGCGTTGATCCGAGGATTGACCCACCCCATGCGCTCCAGCACCGCGTCGACCACCTCGACCGGCGAGACCTCGGTGGCCCTGATCATCCGCGCTAGCTCCCGCGCCGGGGTCCAGCACAGCTCATCCGCGCTCATCTACCCTCCGCTCCGATCGTGCTGGCGTCATGGTAGCCGGAACGCGCCACCGCGATTGACTACACTGATGCGACGGTGGCCAACTCATGACGCGGAGCGAGGCCCAACGATGAGCACACAGCAGTCGGCGGCGTTGGATGAGCGCGCGGTTGACCTGGCCAAGCTACGAACCTGCCTGGAGCAAGCCCTGGTCGGACTGAAAGTCCCCGAGAGCCACGCCGGGCCGATCGCCGAGGTCTTGTTGGACGCAGAGCTGCGCGGCTACGACGACCACGGCGTCTTCTTCCTGGGCGAGCTGGCCCGCTGGTTCCGCTCAGGCGCCCTGAACCCGGCGCCCGAGATTCGGGTGGTCCAGGAGACTGAATCGGCGCTGCTGCTGGATGGGGATCGCGGCTGCGCCGTGGTGGCCAGCCACCAGGCGATGAGCTGGTGCGTGGAGCGGACCAGAACGAGAGGCACGGCGAGCGCGGGCATCCGAAACTCGGGCCACTTCATAGCCGCCGCGCCCTACCCTACAGCCGCCGCGAAGGCCGGGTTTATAGCGCTGGCCGCTGCCAACGTCACCCCGCTTATGCCGCCGCCCGGCGGTCGGACGAGGACGCTGGGAACGAACCCATTGGCCTTTGCCGCCCCGACTGGGGGTGACATTCCGCTCGTCTTCGACATGTCGACCAGCGCCATCGCCGGATTCAAAGTGCGGATGGCGGCCCGTCAGGGGCGCGCTATAGCGGAGGGCCTGGTGACCGACGGGATGGGCCGCCCGACGACAAATCCGGCCGACTTCGACCAGGGCGGCCTGCTGCTGCCCGTTGGCGGGCACAAAGGGTTCGGGCTGGCGCTGATGGTCGACGTGCTGGCGGGCGTGTTGACGGGCGCGGAGTTTGGCGCCCAGGCAGGAGTCACGGACGGGCGCGAGGGGCATTTCTTCATGGCAATCGATCCGGGCCTTTTCATCCCGCGCGATCAGTTCATGGCCCGTATGGACGACCTCGTCCGGCACGTCAAATCTGGCGAGCGGCTCAACGCCATCGAGGAGATCGTCGTGCCCGGTGAGCGCGGCCAGCGTCGCGCAGCCGAGCTGCAGCGCTCCGGGCGTGTCCCCCTGCACGCCGTCGCCTGGAATACCCTGGCCGAGGTGTGTGGCTCGCTGGGCGTCGCGCTGCCTGGCTGACACCTCGGAGAGCGGCAAGAGCTCTGCCCGGCATCGACTGGTCGAACTGTGTGGACTCGAAGTAACCTCAGTATGAACGTTCGTCGACGGCTCGAGGCCGTACCCGGAGAGCTTCTGAATGGCGATGCCCGATTTCCAGACGATTATGCTTCCGTTGCTGACGTTGCTGGCCGACCAGCAGTCGCACAACATGTCCGAGCTGATTGATCAGATTGCGGGTCGGTTTCAGCTCACGGAGCTAGAGCAAAGCGAGATGCTTCCCTCGGGACAGAGGCGGCTGTCCAATCGCACCTGGTGGGCTCGGACGGACCTACTCAAGGCAGGCCTGCTGGAGAGTCCTTCGCGTGGGACCGTGCGCATCAGTGAGCGCGGATTGCAGGTGTTGTGTGAGCACCCAGCGCGCGTGGATCGGAAATTCCTGAAGCGATATCCCGAATACGTCGAGTTCCTTCACTCCCCGCCCTTGACTTCCCCGTCAAAGCCAGGAGCTCAGCTGGCCGCCGATGAGACGACAGAGACGCCTGAGGAGGCCATCGACCGGGCTCACCGGCAGTTTGAAGCGACGCTCGCCGAAGATATCCTTGGCAGGATCAAGGCGCTTCGCCGCCCTTCTTCGAGAAGCTGGTCGTGGATGTGCTGGTGGCCATGGGCTACGGTGGCTCGATCGGGGGCGCCGCTCAGGTTGTCGGCAAAAGCGGGGACAAGGGAATCGACGGTGAGATCAGTGAGGACAAGCTGGGTCTGGACAAGATTTACCTGCAGGCGAAGCGATGGGACAGTAGTGTCGGCCGTGAGGTGGTTCAGGCTTTCGCCGGGAGCCTGGCCGGCCACCAAGCCGACCAAGGGTGTCTTCATCACGACCGGCACGTTCACGGCCAATGCTCGAGCGTACGTGGAACACCTGCCTATGCGCATCGTTCTAATCGACGGCCCCACACTTTCGAAGCTGATGATCGAGCACAATGTCGGCGTGTCTATTGTCTCCACTTACCGGATCAAACGCGTCGACTCCGATTACTTCGCGGAAGATTGACTGGAGGTACCCGTGCGGACGCGCCATTTCAAGGTCCTGCTGGAATGGGATTCTGACTCACAGGCGTGGGTCACCTACGTACCGGCCCTGGACCAGCTGTCGACCTTCGGGGATACCCGGGACGAGGCGCTGGAGAACACGCGGGAGGCGATCCTGGGATACCTGGAAGCGGCAGCAAAGGAGGGGATTCCGGTGCCGGCGCAGGATACTGAGGCCGAGCTGGTCGACCTCGAGGTCGCGATCGCGTGACGCGGCCGCCGCGGGCGGGCGGCAAGGAAATAGTATCGGCGCTCCGACGCGGAGGCTTTCGCGTTTCTCACGTGCGCGGCAGCCACCACTACCTACGCAAGCCCGGCGCGGCGGCTCTGGTGAGTGTGCCAGTCCACGGCAACCGAACCTTGCCGGCGGGCACGCTTAGCTCGATCCTCCGCCAGTCCGGGTTGACAACTGAAGAATTGAGCCGACTCCTTCGCGGCTAGAGTGGTTGGCCGATGAAGAGTCAGGTCCTTGGTGGCTCCGGCGATCTGGGCGGGCGTGTTTCGTCGTGATCGAGGGAGGCGAAGCCACCGGCGTGAACGTACGCCCACGCCGCCCCGCGAGAAGGGGTACGCGCGCTTTGACCTCCTGCGAGACGAGCCGAGTGCCAGTCCTTACGTTACCGGGGCCACCATTGCGGCCGCGCGGAAGTATTGCCTGGGCTGGCGGACCACGGTGCCGAGGAACACTCTTCGATGCTGCCGTAAGGTAACGTTGCGGCTTAGGCGAGATGGCACATGGCCAGGAGCACGAGCCTCATAGGCTGAGCTGGCCTGTGGACACAGCCTGAAGGCGGCCACGTGGGCCGGTCGAACCACCGAGAAGCTGTCTGGGTCGTGGCGGCATGCTCGTCCAGGGGGACCACGCCCGAAGGCAAGCCAGCCGCTAAGGCCGAGCCAGCCGCCGAGTCCGGCGCGGGCTCCTTCGCACACGTCCGTGCCGCAGAACAGCGTCAACCGCATGCAGGAGACGCTGAAGCGGGCGCAGCCGGGTCGCCAGATGTAGGTCTTTGGGGCCGGGACTTCGGAAGTCGTCGCAAAGCTGGCGGCGCGCGCGGGGCGACCAGGGCCGCGTGAGGTACTGAGGCTAGCATCAAGGCTCACCACTACGTATGATGTGCCCATCAGCCCGGTGGCGCGTGAGAAAAGCGTTCGGAGGCAACCCGATGCCGAGAGCACGGGCTCTGCGCAACGATCTGGACACGGTCGCGAGAATCGGGGCTCTACGTTCCCGACTGGTATCCAAGCTAAGTGGCTTCACGCCGCGGCAGCTTGGATACTGGCATACGACTAGACTGATTGAGGCACACATCGACGCCGGAGCGCGTGGTTTTCCTCGTCTCTATTCCTGGATCGACTACATGAAGCTACGGGAGGCCGCGAAGCTCAGTGCAGCCGGCGTCCCGACCGCCCGGATCCGACGAGCAGTCGACTACCTCGAGGAGGCCATCACCAACTGGTACTCGATACCGCCTTCACGTGGAAGGCCAGAGAGTCATGGCCCACTTGAGCGAAGACGTGCAGGTTGCAGCTGATCTCGGCGGTCAGATCTCTCTGTTGGGGACGTTGTCGGAGATCCACCATGAGGGCCCTCTCGGTGAACTGCGGGAGTTCTCGGATGCCGTGGACATGAGCCCATATATCCTTGGTGGAGCTCCGGTCGTGCGTGAAACGAGGATCGAGACGGGATTTATGGCAGCCCTGCACGACCTTGGGCAGGAACCTGAAGAGATAGCCGCAACCTACAGGATCCCGTTGCGCCTTGTAAGGCGCGCGATTCAGTTCGAACTCGCGGTAGCTGCCTAATCAAACCGCGAGACGAAGGGCTTGCGTTTCCTGCTCGATGAGCACCTGCCAGATGAAACTGTCCTAATTCTGCGCGGTCTCAAGCACGACGCCGAGCATATCCGCGCCCTCGGGCTTCAAGGCGAGCGCGACCAAATCATCGCGCAGCGATCCCGGTCCTTCGACGTGCTTGTGACACTCGACCTCCACCGTCAGGAGCGGGAATGGGTCGCCGTCAACCGAGAGATAATCGAGCATGGGATCAAGGTCCTGCGGATTCGCCTGTATCGACAGCCAATAAGGGGAGACTGCATCTCCTGGTCGTGCGGCGGCTCGTCTGGAAGATGGAGGAGTGGCTGCTCGCGTTTGAACAGGGCGCCGGACTGATTACTCTTGGGCCGCCGATCGGCCGTTTGAGCATCCGTAGACATGGCTGCGATGTTGGGTCGAAGGGGCTCTCAACGTTCCTCCCCTCTGGACGGGACCTAGAACAGGGTACTGAGTGCCGATGCCGAGGTGCTCCTGGAGAATCTTTCCAACTCCTTCGGCGAAGGTGGGCAGCTAAGCTGCTTGCTTCCACGCTATCCCGGCCGGTAAGCTCTCGCAATCATTCGACGCCGTCTGCCGAGCCGACCGATCGGGGGGCAGCTTGGCGGTGAGACGGCACCGCGCGACGCTGGCGGGGCGCGCTAAATGCCAACCAGAGCCGGGCCACTCCCACTTCTCCTGGGTGCGTTGGCCCTTGCGCTCGGCTTGCTACCAGCGCCTGACGCGGTCCACTCGGCGCTAAGCCCGGCTCTCGAAGCTCCCGTCCACGGCGCGGTGGCGCCGATAGCCTTGAGGCGCAACAAGAAGCGCAAGGGTGGCAGCGGCGCCACCCAGCCAGCCCAGCCGCCGCCGGGCCCCACCAACGAGGGGGCCAGGCCGGCCCCAGCGCCGTCGACCGGGGCTAGTCCTTCGACGGCCGGGTTTCGGACGTCCGCGTTCGACCCGGCCACCTTCAAGCTGGGGCTAGTGCCCGTGCTCAGCGGGCTCAGCCAGCCGGTCTTCGTGACCAGCGCCGGCGACGGCTCCAATCGGCTGTTCGTCGTCGAGCGGGCCGGCCGAATAAGGGTCGCCGTGAACGGCCAACTGCAGTCGACCCCATTTCTGGATATCCGCTCGATCGTGACGTCCAGCGGCCTGGAACAGGGCCTGCTGGGCCTCGCCTTCCACCCAAGCTACGCCTCGAACGGGCGCTTCTTCGTCTACTACAC
>DASPXK010000138.1:0-20490 GCA_035637315.1 Chloroflexota bacterium | reverse complement strand
TCGACGAGCTCGATCCAACGTGGCACCTTGAAACGAGCCAGACGGCCAGCGGCGAACTCGCCGAGCTCAGCGGCGAGTGTCTGCGACGATTGGCCAGGTCTGGCGACGACGAACGCCTTCGGTCTCTCCAGACCGGCCTCGTCCGGGCAGCCCACCACAGCGCACTCGACGACAGCTGTGTGTTCCAGCAGCGCGGCCTCCACCTCCATCGGCGCGACCCACTGGCTGCTCACGCGCATCAGGTCATCGGCGCGTCCACAATAGTAGTAGAAGCCCTCTTCGTCGCGGGTGTATTTGTCGCCGGTCCGGAGCCACTCGCCGAGGAACGTGCACGCCGATTGGGAGCGCTTGTTCCAGTATCGGGCAGCCGTGCTGGCACCTTTCACGAAGAGGTCGCCGATCTCCCCAGGCGGGGCCTCGTGCCCGCGCTCGTCGAGCAGACGAGCCTCATAGCCGGGCAGCAGCTCGCCGGAGCTGCCCGGGCGGACCCGCCCGGGCCGGTTCGACGTATAGATGTAGCCCGCCTCGGTCGAGCCAAGCCCGTCCAGCAGCTCGATGCCGGTCGTCGTGACCCAGCGTTCGTAGAGCGGAGCGGGAAGCGCCTCGCCGGCCGAAACCGCCAGGCGGACGAACCCTAGGTCGGGCGGCCGGTCGAGGCGCTCGATCTCCTGGAGCAGCGCGGCGTAGAAGGTGGGGACGGCGAAGAACAGGGTCGGGCGCTCGGCTTCGAGCAGCTCCAACACGGGCGCTGGAGCCGGGCGCTCTGAGGAAAGAAGCACTGAGGCGCCCCCGAGCAGGGGCAGGTAGAGCGAGTTGTTCAGTCCGTAGGAGAAGAACAGCCGCGAGGCCGAGAATGTTACGTCGTCCGGCCGTAGGGCCAGCACGTGGCGGGCGTAGATCGAAGCGCACGAGAGCATGTCGCGATGGAGGTGGACGACGCCCTTCGGGCGGCCCGTCGTGCCGGAGCTGTACAGCCAGTACGACGGCTCGTCACGGCTGGTCTCGGCGCATTCGAGCTCGGCTGGACTGGCCGCGCACGCCTCCTGGAAGCTTGTCGTGCCCGGCGGGACGGCCCCGTCGCCCAGGTAGAGAATGACGCGAAGGTGGCGGAGCGCGTCTCGATTCGGGGCAATTTTTGGCCACACGTCGCCATCCACGACGAGTCCGGTCGCCCGGCTGTCCTCCAGGTAGTAGCGGTACTCATCTGGCCCCGACAGAGTGTTGATCGGGACGGGCACGGCGCCGGCCTTCATCGCCCCCAGGAAGCTGGCCAGGAACTCGGGGCAGTCCGGCAGCAGCACCGCGACCCGGTTCTCGCGCTGAATGCCGAGCCGCAAAAGGGCGTGCCCGGCTCGATTGGCAGCTTGCTGCAGTGCTCGGTAGCTGATCTCGCGTCCTCGGAATCGGACTGCCACGCGGTCACCCCGTCCTTCCGCCACCTGGCGATCGATGAGCGCGCTCGCCATGTTGAACACCTGCGGGATCTCGTTCGAGGTCATCGCGATCCTGAGGATACCCCAAGGCCTTCGAAGTGCGAGCGGTCTTGACGGGGCCTGTCGCCCGGGAGTAGCGTGGTGGTGCGTGGTCGACGCTGACCGCGCGGGGAGGTGCTTCGATGAAGAAGCTGCGCAACATCATGCGAGAGGGTTTCCTCGTCACGGTGCGGCGCACCGCGACGGTGTCCGAGGCCTGTCGCGCCATGGCCGACCGCAACGTTGGCATCGTGGCTGTGCTGGAGGGAGATCGGCTGGCCGGTCTCTTCTCGGAACGGGATGTCGTCCGGCGCGTGGTCGACAAAGGCCTCGACCCCGCGCGAACGGCGGTCCAGGATGTCATGACCACCGACCTCATCGTGGCCAACGCCGACGACGACTACCAGTCGGCGATGGCCAAGATGGACAAAGCCAACATCCGGCATCTGCCTGTCGTGAGCGAGGGCCGCCTACGTTCGATGATTTCGATTCGGGATCTGATGCGGGTCGAGCTGCGCGATAAGCACGAGGAGCTCCGCTACCTTCACGAGTATCTCTACCACGTCCCGCCCGACGTCGCTCAGCAACAATAAGTGGCCATGACCTGCGATCTTCGCTTCTCGACGCTTGTCCTGGCGTGCCTGCTGGTCTTGTTGGTCGCGGCGTGCGGCCCTACCCCACCCCCGGCGACCGGCTCATCGACCAGTGCGCCCGCGGCCGCGGGCATTCCGACCCAGGGCCCGCTGCCCGCGCCGCCGGCCGCCGCGAGCGCTGGCCCGCGCGCTACCACCACCTTTGACGCGGGGGCTAAGCCGGGCGGCAACATGGTCGCCGCTTCGACGACCGACGCCGTCAGCTTCCACCCTTACCTGACCACGGACACCGCGTCCGGCTCCTTCCAGGCGCTGGTGTACGGAGGTGACCTGTGGGTGTATGACCCGCACACCCTCGAGCCGCGCCCGGAGGCCGCGACGAGTTGGACCATCTCGAACGACCGCCTCACCTACACGTTTACCCTGCGCGACGATCTTCGCTGGACGGACGGCACTCCGATCACCTCGGCCGACTACAAATGGACCTTCGACCAGGCATCCAACCCGGCTAACAAGTACCCCTATATCTCCAATCTTCAGCTCATCGCCTCGTATGACGCGCCCGATCCGAGAACGATCGTGATCAAGATGAAGGAGCCGATCGTCGTTGGCCTGGAAGCGGCCAACACTATCGAGCCATTGCCGAAGCACGTCTGGGAAAAGCTGGACTGGAGCGACCCGTCGAAGAACCCGCAGATCATGAACCCCAGCGTCACCTCGGGCCCATATATCCTGCAAGAGTGGCGCAAGGACGACCACGCTACGTTCGTCGCTAACGACCGCTACCTTCGTGGCCGCCCGCTGATCGACGCATACACGGTAAGAGTTGTCCCGAGCCAGGAGATCGCGTTTCAGATGCTCAAGAGCGGCGAGGTCGACCTGGCAGGCTTCACGCCCGACAATTACTCGGAGGCGAAGCGGCTGCCCAACGTGACGGTCTACGAGTGGTGGCCGGCCGCCGCGTCTTGGAGCTATCTGGGGTTCAACTTTCGGCGCCCGTGGCTCCAGGACATCGAGGTGCGTCGTGCGCTCTCCCATGCTGTCGACCGGAACGCGATCGCCGAGTACGTTTTGAACGGGCTGGGGCGGCCGACTTTTTCGATCTTCCCGCCCTCGAGCTGGGTGTACAACCCCAACGTCCCCACCTACGAGTACAACCCCACTACGGCCAGAGAGCTGCTCGAGAAGGCCGGCTGGCTGCCCGGGCCTGGCGGCGTGCGTCAGAAAGACGGCCAGCAGCTCAAGCTGCGGATGCTGTATGGGCCCAACACCAGCAAGACCCGCGAGCGGATCGCCACGGTCGTCCAGCAGGCCTGGGGCGACTTGGGGGTTGGGGTGGAGGTCCAGGGGATGGAGTGGGGCGCCTACCTCTCGACACTCAAATCGGAACCGTACGACTGGGACGTTTGCGTCCTGGGTTGGAGCTCGACCCTCGAGCCACACTGGATGAACCAGATCTGGCGCGAAGACTCAATCCCGGCCCTCAACTCCGTGGCGTACGTCAACAAGCGCGTCGAGCAGCTCTTCGACCTTGGTGTCCGCGAGTTTGACCGCGAGCGGCGAAAGCAGACCTATCAGGAGATCCAGCAGATCATCTCGAGCGACGCGCCGTACGTGTTTCTGACCACCGACCTGGCCTACACGGGCATCAACAACCGCATCGGCGGGATCGAGCCAACTCCCCTCGGGATCGGCCACAACCGGGAGCGATGGTTTGTCAAGTGACGAGCCGTCAGCCAGTAGCTATCAGCTATCAGCGGCCTCCGCAGGCCGGTGAGCGCCGCGGCGCGCCTCGTGTGCGCTTCAGCTGCTGATCGCTGATGGCTGACCGCTGACTGCCTGGTTTCGTGACCTCCGGGCTGGCGCGATATATCGCTCGACGATCACTCCACTCGGCCCTGCTGGTCCTGTTGATCACCGTCCTCAGCTTCTCGATTATGCGGCTCGCACCCGGCGGGCCGGCTCAATTCCTGGACGACCCGCGGATCGGCCCGGAGCACCGAGAGCTTCTTCTGGAGTCATTCGGGCTCAAAGATCCGCTCCCCGTCCAGTACGCCAAGTGGCTTTGGAACGTGGTCCGTCTGGACTTTGGCTACTCCTTCATCGATCGCCGGCCGGTTATCGAGAAGATCGCCGAGCGGGTGCCGGCTACCTTTCAGCTCTCGCTGACCTCGTTCGCGCTCGGATTGCTAGGCATCCCGCTCGGCGTTTACGCGGCCACCCGGCGGGGTCGTTGGCAGGACCAGACGATCCGGCTGTTCACCGTCTTCGGGAACGCCGTTCCGCACTGGTGGCTCGGCCTGATGCTGTTGGTCCTCAGCGCCTCAACCATTCGGATTTTCCCGCTCGGCGGGATGTACACGGTGGGCGACGGCTCGCTGCCGGATCGGCTGTGGCATCTCGCGCTCCCGGCGCTCGTGGGGGCCCTCGGCGGCTGGATTGGATTCAGTCGGTTCGTGCGCTCGGAGATGCTCGAGGTGCTCGGCCAGGACTACATTCGAAGCGCCCGGGCCAAGGGCCTCAGCGCTCGCCTGGTCCTCTTTCGGCACGCGCTGCGCAACGCCTTGATCCCGTTGATCACGATCCTTGGCAGCAGCCTGGCGGGATTGTTGTCGGGCGGGGTCCTGTTCGAGACCACGTTCTCCTGGCCCGGGCTGGGTCGGATGTCGGTCGATGCCGCCTATCAGCGTGACTTTCCCGTCCTGATGGCGCTGACCGTCATCTTCTCATTCCTGATCATCCTGGGAAATCTGATCGCCGACGTGAGCTACGGCCTGGCCGACCCACGGGTCCGCTACGAATGACCGGGACCGCGCGCCGACTGTGGCGTGACCGCATGACGATGGCCGCGCTGGGGATGATCATCGTCATCGTAGCGGTCACCATGCTGGCGTCTTGGATCGCGTGGGGCGTGCTCGACGTGGACCCGTATCGTCAAAACCTTGTCCAACGCTACCGTCCGCCATCGCCAGCCAACCTGCTGGGTACGGACGACCTTGGCCGGGACAACCTTGCGCGCACCCTGATTGCTGGCCGAGTCTCACTGTCGATTGGTCTGACGATCGCCTTGGTCTCCCTGGCCATTGGGGTGCCAATAGGGCTAGCGTCCGGCTTCTACGGCGGCCGACTGGACGACTTGACCAATGCGATCATCCAGACACTCATCAACATCCCGACCCTATTCCTGCTGATCCTGCTCTCGGCCACGCTGAGGCCGGGTGTGCTTGTGCTGGCAATCATCATCGGCGGGCTGGGCTGGATGGGCACGGCGCGCCTGGTGCGCGGGATGGGGCTCTCAATCCGCGAGCGCGACTACGTGCTTGCGGCACGGGCGCTCGGCGCCTCGGACGGCCGCGTCATGGCGCGGCACGTCCTGCCCAACGTGTTCTCGATGGTCACGGTGATCGCCGGCTTCGACGTAGCGGGCGGCATTCTGGCCGAGTCCGGCCTGAGCTACCTGGGCCTCGGGGTCCAGCCACCCGTCGCGTCGTGGGGCAGCATGCTGGCCTCATCCCTGGAAAACGTCACTCGCGCGCCCTGGTTGGTCGTAACCCCTGGCGCGGCCATCTTCCTGACCACCCTGGCCATCTTCCTGCTCGCAGACGGCCTCCGCGACGCGCTGGACCCTCGCCTGAAGGCGTAGAGCGCGGCTAGCGCAGCCAGTGAATCAGGCTAGTCGGCTCGGGATCAACTGCCTGCAGGAAAGTGTCGAGCGCCAGCACGAGCTGTCCCACTGTCCGTGCTGAGCTGCGCGAATAGCGACGATGGGTCGTCAGAAGGAGTCCGAAGTGGGCTCTGCCCTGCGCCCGGTAGAGACCGTCAACACGCAGGAAGTCGGGCACGTTCTCGGTTACGACTGCGCGCCGTTCGTCCTGCGCCAACGCGAAGAGGTCGGCGTCGTCCAGCTTTGCCGCGTGGGGACGGTCAATCGCAGCTACGACATCGTGACCACGCCTACGCAGCTGGTTTGCGATCTCCGGGTCGAACATCGTGTCTAGTAACAGCTTCAACGCGCAAGCAATTCATGCTCGCGCAGCCAAGCGGCCTCAGCTCGCTCGGCCTCGTCATCGACCCGCTGTATCCACTCGTCGATGTCTTCTCGATGCTCGGCGTAGTAGCCGAGCGCGGCTTGCACCTGGTGCGGCATGAGGCCCGTCAGTTCGACCACCGTGTCTATCAGCGGTTCACCCCGCTCAGCAACGTCTCGGATCACGCGCGCGACCTCCCACACGTCAGGACCGCCCATAACCGCCGGACGGCGGCCGACGGGGCCGTCTCGGAATACGATGCCCGGGTGAGCCTCCATTCGAAGGCCCTCCTCGATGAGACGCCTGGCGAGCCGGGACTTTGGCTCGCGGGTCATTCGAGCGCGGGCTTCGAGTTGAGCGGTGGTCGCCGTGTCCATTCGAATCGAGAAGAGCTTGCTTGGCATACAGCCGCACTCCGGAGCTGGGTTGTATTACACTGTAGCACAGATCTGGGAGACTCAGGTGGCGCTGGAAGAGACGACGTGGAGCTTCGCTGCCCTTGGGGCCTCTCGGGCTACCGACTCCTTGGGGCGGCGCGTTTCTTGGCGTCGAGGAGACGGGCACCCAGGACGGACGAGCTGCGCGGCTGCGCTTCGCCCACGGCCTGCGCCGAGCCTGCCGCCGATGGGCTGGCTCGGGCCGCTTCGCCGCGGCGACCGTCGGCGAAGCCGGCCGCCTCGATTGAGATCCGACTCTTGGCGGCCAGCAGTTTGGCGGCCGCCGGCGCGGCCGCTCGTCGGGCACGTCCCAACCAGTTGTCGAGCACATGCGCCCAGGCCCGCTCCGCGTCCATCCAGCCGAGGCGCAGGCGTCGGGCGGCCACGTCGAAGAGGAACAGCAGCGCGGCCAGGACAAGCAGCGGCGGCCACAGCTCGCGCGGCTGGCCGGACACGGTCTGCTCTCGGATGAAGATGTCGCGCGGCTCGGCCAGGATCTTACCCCCGGTCTCGCGGGCGATCTGGCCGAGCAATTCTGGGTTCGCTCGCAGGTCGCGGTACTCGGCGGAGTAGGGGATCACGAAACCAGCCGGCCGCCCGGCCTGGAGCGTGCCGTCCGGGCTGGTCTGAACGATATTCAGGAAGTAGGCGCCCTCGGTCGTGATCGGTAGGCGCCCCTCGTAGCGCCCCGGGGCGACCTGGGGAAGCGGGATCTGGCTCTGCGTGTTCGAGGGGTCCACCACTGTCGCGCTGGTGCTCAGGAAGTTCTGGTACGTCTTGTCGTCGCTGATCGCGTCGACCGTGACTCGCGCGGTGCTGCCCTCCGGCGTGATCTGGACCTGCAGGTTGCGGTCAATCGGGTTGGGGATCGTCCGTTTGACGACCTGGGCCCAGAATCGGCTGAAGTCCGGCCAGGTCAGCCAGTCCTGGGCCCAGCGGTTCTTAGCGTCGGACGTCCAGGCGACGACGTGCCCAAGCCCGTACTGCCACTCGGAGAGGATCGGATCGACCTGTTTGGACACCAGCAGTATCTGACTAGTCGGTTTGGGGGTCGTGGAGACATAGCCGAGCAGGGGCGGCATCAGGCTGACGTCAATACCCTCCAGGATCGGGCTGGCCCCCACCTGAGTGGGGCGGAATGGCTCCTCGACGATCGCTGCCCGCGCCACCTCCTGTGTGTCCTTGATCACCATCTGGGGGACCTCGAACGGGTCATTGCCCTCGAAGTACCTGCCGTGACCCAAGTCAGCCAGGCGACGTAACAATGCGAAGTCGGCGTCCGAGCCGATCGCGATAGTGGACAGGGTGACGCTGTTCTGAAGCATCCGCTGCGTCAGCGTCTCATAGTCGCCGCCGGTACTGAGCCCATCGGTGAGGAGCAAGATGTGCTTGACCTTGGCGTCGCGGGCGACGATGTCGTTGAACGCCGTCTCGACGGCCGGGTAGATCGCGGTCCCTCCGCCGGGGCTGATCGATCCGATCTGGGTCTGGACGTTGCCTGGGTCGGTCAGAAACTGAGTCTCCACCACCCAGCGAGAAGTGTCGTCGAACGACAGGACCCCCACCTGGTCCTGCTCGCTGAGCAGCTCGGTAGCGCGGATTGCCGCCTCTTTGGCCAGGTCCATCTTCGATGAGCCGGGCCCGCCGGCCATGCTCCCGGAGGCGTCGATGACCAGAATCAGCGCGACGCTGGCGGTCAGCGTCCGCCCCCGCAGGTCCATGCGAACCGGCAGCGCCTCCTCGAGCGGGGTCCGGTTGTAGCGGCCCACGCCGTAGCTCTTCTCGCCGCCGATGACTACCAGACCACCCCCCAGATTCTGAACGTACGAGTTGATGGCGCGCATCTGCGTGACGCTGAGCTGAGCCGCGGGCACGTTGGCCAGCACCAGGCTCTCGTAGCCACGCAGCGTCGGAAGGTCGAGGATGGCCTCGTTCACTTCCTTGATGTCGACCTCCAGGCCGGCCGACCGCAGGGCGTCAGCCAGGTAGCGTGCCTCGCCGGCGTCAGACTCAACCACAAGAACGCGGGGTCTCCCGGTGACTACCGTGTAGCTGCCGCCCTCATTGTTCTGGACGAAGCTGTCGGTTGCGCTTTCGATCTGAGCCCTGAATAGGTGGAAGCCCTGCCCGAGCGGGTCCTGTGGCAGGACGATGCTGTTGATGCCCTGGCTCAGCTCCACGCTCTGGCTACTGAGCAGCTTGCCGTCGGCGAGCAGGTGGACCTGGGCTACGGTGTCCTGACTCGCCTCGATGGTCAGTACCGCCGAGAACGTCTCGCCATCGCGTACGAAGGCGGGCGTCTCGAGTTGGCGGACCAGCACCTCGGGCCCGAGCTGCTGGGATAGCGGGACCGCCAATATCGGCACTTTCGTGGCCCGCGCGACTCGCGCCTGGTCGATCGCTCGCCCGACGTTTTCGTTGCCGTCGGAGATGAGCACGATCTTGCGCGCCACGGTGCTGGGCAGGGTCGCCAGTGCCAGACGGATCGCGGCCGAGATGTCGGTCTGGCCGCCGCCGACGATCGATGCAATCGGGGCGACCTGGCGGGCGCTGCTCAGCGGGCGCTCGACAACTGCCTGGTCGCCGAATGCGATGATCGCTGCTCGGTCACGCTCCCCCATCCCATTTATCGCCTCGCGAAGCCAGGCTAGCTCGCGTTCACGCATCGAAGGCGTGACGCTGTCCGAGACGTCTACCAGGAAGGCCACGGCCTGTTGGTCGGCCTGCCCAATGACGCGCGGTCCGGCCAGAGCCAGCACCACCAGCAGGACGACGGCCAGCCGGACCCAGAGGACCAGTCGCCGCCTCCTGCGCGGCAGGTGCGTTCGACTCGCGCGATCGATCAGCCAAAAGGCTGGCAGCAGCCCCAGCAGCAGCAGCGCGAGCGGGTGCGTGAAATCTAGGGACATGGAGTCGCCATTCGCCACTCCATTATCAGCTTCTTCTGTGGAACCAGAACCATTCGAACAGCAGCAGGCCGAGCGCGAGGGGGGCGAGCCAGAGCCAGATCTCGCGGTTGACCGGCACCAGGTCGGCCTGGGTGCCAGCCTGAAGCGGCCGACCATTGCCCAGCAGCACGGTTCGGGGCCGAATATCCGACTCCTGCTCGTCGGAGGCGTTGACGGCGAACAACTCCTCGAGGATCGTCTGACCCGCCGCTCGTTGTGAGACGCCGTACAGACCCGGCTCGCCTGTGTCGGCAAACGTTATCGGCTGGCCCTCGACGTGGATCGTCTTTGGCGGACCACTCGGTCTCCGGATGACCAGGTCTTCAGCCTGGGGCAACGGCGCTATCGTAATGGCGTCGCCGGGATGCAGGTCACGCTGGGCCGCCTGGCCGCCCGGTTCGAGGTACCCGAGGATGTTCGCCATCATGATCGGGAAGGCGGCCGAGAGCGGCAGGTTCGACTGGCGGATGTCGAAGGGCATGATCACAGTCCGCTGGCCATCGTGCTCGCCCGCCAGCAGCAGGGGTGCGTCATCCGACTCGATCAGCGTTCGCGCCCAGCCGGGGGGCGTGATCCGCTGGGCGCGCGCGATGGCGACGTCACGGAGGTCGACAAACTGGAGGACCGGATCATCGCGCTCCCAGTGCCGAATACGGGGGCGGCGCAGCTCGCCGTCAATCGTGAACAGCGACGATTCTGGCGGGTTGATCACCAGCGCGCTGCCGCGCGGCATCGAGTCCGGCAGGAAGCCGTCGAAGACGACGACGTCATAGCGATCAGCGTCGATCGAAAAGTAACGCCGCGGCGCCACCCTGAACACTTCGCTGTTTGGAAGCAGCCCGAGCACCTTCTCCAGAAACAGGTTGCCTTGCGATACGAGCAGGATCTCAGACGAGCGCCGCACGTCCAGCACAGCGTAAGCGGCGTTGTCGAGGGGGAAGTGATCGCTGCCCGCTAGATGCGCCTCGACCGCCTTGGCCCCGAGCGGCAGGTCGGAGAACATGAACTCCTGTGCCTCGCCCGGCGGCAGGTCTATCTGGCGGCTCTCGCTCAACTGGCCGTCGACCTGAAGCGAGAAAGTCGTTCGGGCGGGCTGGTCACCGTAGTTGCGAACGCGCGTGAAGAGCTGGAAGCGTCGAGCGTTCTGAGGGTCGGGGCGGGCAGCCAGGCCCGTGATGGCCTGGTTCTCGCCATCCACCCCGACCGAGACGAGCCGAATGTCGATCCCCTCCGCATCGAACCCTTTCAACTCGCCGAACGCGCCGTCGGTGAACAGGTAAACGCGCAGGCGGCCGCGTTCCGGCCCCAGCGTAGTGGCCAGGACCAGCGCCTGCTGGATGTCGGCCGGGCCGAACGAGACCTCGGCTGCGTCGATCGCGCGCTCCAGGCTCTGGCGGTCATCAGTGGCCGGCGCCAGCACCTCGGGCTGGCTTTTGGCCAACACGATCGTCGCCACCGAGCCCTCGCCCAGATCGCGGAGGGTTTGCCTCGCGGCACGGCGGGCCACCTCAAAGCGACTGGGCTCGACGTCTGTCGCCTGCATGCTGGCGGATGCGTCGAGCACAAGGACTGCATGGACCGCCTCCTGCGCCTGAACGACGAAGAACGGCCTGGCTAGCGCCAGCACGACCAGCCCGACTATCAGGATCTGGGTGACCAGAAGTACGCTCCAGTGCAGGCGCTGCCAGGGCTCGTGGGCTGCCAAGTCGCGCAGCAGGTCTTGCCACAACAAGGTGCTGCTCACGGGGTACTCCAGCCGCCTCACCTTGAGCAGGTAGAGCAGTATCAGGATCGGAATGAGGATCCCGAGCCCGAGCATGGCCGGCGTAAGGAGACTCATCACGCCGCCTCGCTCATCGCAGCACTCCCCGGCGGCGCAGCCGGTCGAACAGGACATGTTCGAGGCGCTCGCTGGTCTGGATGCGCTGGTAGATGATCCCGTGCCGAGCGCAGAAGCTCTCCAGGCCAGCCGTCCAGGCCCGGAAGCGGGTCCCGTATAGATCGAGCGCCTCCTGGTTGAGCGTGATCGCCACCTCGCTGCTGTTCTCTGAGTCGATTAATGTCAGATCGCCGCTCATGGGTGGATGTACTTCCTCGGGTGCGAGCAAATGCAGCAGGGTGACTTCGAAGCGGCGGTCGAGCAGTCGCCTCAGGCCCTGCTCGAACTCTGGGGTCAGCAGGTCGGTGATGATGACCGCCAGGCCGGGCTCGGCGCGGCGAGCGTAGCCGTCCAGGGCCGCGTCCAGGTTGGTGGGCCCGTGCGCCCGCTCCCGCTCGAGGAGGCTCATCACTCCGGACAACTGCCGGCGGCCCCACGCCGGCCCGAACGTCGTGCTGGTGGCGCCGGAGAGCGTGGCCACCGCCAGTCGACTGGAGCCGGCCAGAATGATGTAGCCGAGCGCAGCCGCCAGACGGGCGGCATACGTTGACTTCGAGGGGCTACCCCAGTCCATCGAGGCACTCACGTCCACAAGGACGTGAGCGGTGAGGACCTCCTCCTCCTCGAACTGCTTGACGTATAGGCTGCCAGAGCGACGGTAGATGTTCCAATCGACCTGCCGCGGATCGTCGCCCGGCGCGTAATGGCGGTAGTCGACGAACTCGATCGAGGTGCCTTTGTGAATACTGCGTCGGTCGCCCTTGCCAAAGCCCACCAGCCGGCGGCGGCTCACGAGCGACAGTCGCTCCAATCGCTCCAGAAAAGCCCCGTCGATCACGTCACTCCTCGCGGGTCGCGAGCAGGACGTCCGAGATGACCCGGTCAGCCGTGACGCCCTCGGCGTCGGCCTCGAAGTTGAGGATGATTCGATGTCGCAGCGCGGGCAGTGCCACGGCCCGCAGGTCTTCGAAAGCCACGTTGAAGCGACCCTCCAGGATGGCTCGGATCTTCGCGCCCAACACCAGCGCCTGAAGGCCACGCGGACTGGCTCCGTAGCGCACGTAGCGACGGGTTGACTCGGGACTCTCCGGGTTCTCCGGGTGCGTCCGGGTTGTGAGCTTGACCGCGAAGCCGAGGACCGGACGGGCGATCGGCACCTCACGCGCAAGCTCCATCATCGCCAGGACCGTTGGCCCGGCCGCGACCGGCTGGACCTCAGGCGGATGGCCACTGGTCGTCCGTTCGGCGATGGTGAGCAGTTCATCCTCCGACGGGTAGTTCACGTTCAGCTTGAAGAAGAAGCGGTCCAGTTGGGCCTCGGGCAGCGGATAGGTGCCCTCCATCTCGATCGGGTTCTGGGTTGCCATGACGAAGAACGGTCGGTCCAACTGATAACTGGTCTTGGCCACGGTCACGCGATGCTCCTGCATCGCTTCGAGCAGCGCCGACTGCGTCTTGGGCGTCGCCCGATTTATCTCGTCCGCCAGGACGAGGTTTGCAAAGATGGGACCTGGCTGGAACTGGAAGCCACGGATGCCGCCGTCTTCGGTAATGACGTTCGTTCCGGTGATGTCAGCGGGCATCAGGTCAGGTGTGAACTGGACCCGGGCGAATGAAAGGTCCAGCACATCGCTGAGCGTTCGGACGAGCATGGTCTTGCCCAGGCCCGGCACGCCCTCGAGAAGAGCATGGCCTCCTGCGAGAACGCAGGTCAGGATGCCGCGTACGATCTCATCCTGGCCGACGATGATCTTGGCGACCTCGTCCTCGATCGCCCGGGCGGTCTTGATGAAATCGGTCGGCGCAAGCTGCAGGGTAGCCAAGCTCAGGTCCTCGACGGGGACGTGTGAAAAGGGTACAGGCTCGCGAACGGGGGCGGCCAGGGTATCAATGTGCGGAAAGACCTAACCCCAGCCCCTTCCGCGGCGGACAACCTAACCCCCAGCCCCCTTCCGCGACGGACAACCTAACCTTCCGCGGCGGACAACCTAACCCCCCAACCCCCTTCCCTAAAGGGAAGGGGGAGCTGCTTCAGCTGTTGAGGGTGAGCCAAGGGGCTTGCCGTCTGCCATCCGGGTAGCCGCGAGCGCAGCGATCGAGGACAGGACAGATGGCAGGTCCTGTTGGACCGCCTGGTCTGTCACGCGCAGAACGTGCAGTCCCCGGGCGGACAGGATCTGGTCGCGCTCGGAGTCGTAGCCAGCCTGTTCGACGTGCACGGGGCCGTAGACTTCCACGACCAACGCCGCCGCATGGCAGTAGAAATCGACGATGAACCCGTCGATGACCTGCTGACGGCGGAAGTGAAGGCCCCCCAGGCGGTTAGTTCGGAGCGCCTTCCACAGGATGCGCTCCTCCCTGGTCATGCGCCGACGAAGCTCCCAGGCCCGGCCCGCCTTCGCGTCGTCCACGACCTGCCCAGTGACGATCCCATGAGTTGGGAGCTGCGTGATGCTCATTCACTCACGTCGTGCACCGGCATCGGATCACGTGAATACGCCTCACCCAGTTCCCCCTTCCCTTAGGGAAGGGGGCTAGGGGGTTAGGTTGTCCGTGCGGAAAAAGGCGGCTGGGGGGTTAGGTAATTAGCTAGTCCCGAGCTCACTTCCCCGGCGAGAGGCTTGAGAAGTAATCCTTGACCAGGTCTTTCAGGCCGACTGGGATATAGCTGTTCTGCAGGCTCTGGACCGCCTTGTCCTGGTAGCGGGCGTAGACCTGGCTGTAGCCGACCTGGGCGTCGTTGCGGTACGGGTCCTCGGGGTTGGGGTTGTCGTACGAGTCGGTCGGGGTGAACGGTTGGCCCTCGTTGAGTCGCTCCTGGCGTGAACTGGCGAAGGCCGGGTCGTAGATCTCCTCGGAGCGCGGGTTGGAGCCCGTGCCGGCCGAAGAGCCGCCAGGCCGGTCGCCGGCCGACGGGTCACCCTCATTCGAGCCAGGGCCGGCCTGGCTGTCGCCATCCTCGCCTGACTCCGACGAGCTGCTTCCCCGGCTGCCCGGCTGCCGACTGCCAGGCTGGCCCCGGGCCTGGGATTGCTGCTGCTGCACTGAGCGGCTGACCGCGCTGCGGCTCTGTTGGAGCTGCGACATAGCCCGCTCGCGTTCATTGCCGGCTCTGAGCTGGCCGGCCGCCCGCTCGATCTGCCCGGCCGTGTTGCCGAGCGCGTTCTGGGAATCGGTGACGTTTCCCTGCTCGAGCGCGTTTGCGGACTGGCTCAGGCTCTGGGCCAGGCCCTGGTTCGCTCGCGAGGCGCGCTGTCCGGCCTGGCGCAGCGAGCGAGCCAGTCGCGCGCGCTCGGCTGGCGAGAGGCTGTCGATCTGCTCGGCAAGCCGCCGTAGGTCCTCGGCCGCCTGCTTGTAGTCGCCCCTGGCCAGACTGGTCCCCAGCTGGCGCGTAGTCGGGTCCTGAGCTAGCGAGCCCGCCAGCGACGACAGCGCCTCCTCCAGATCGCCGTTGCCCTGTCCCTGCAGCGCCTGGAGACGCTGTTCGAGGGCCGACAGCGCGGCCAGCGCCTCCTCGCCATTCATCGAGCCCTGATTTAGCATCTGGGCGGCCTCACGGAGCGCCTGCTCGATGTGCTGCAGCTCCTCGCTCGGGTTCTCCACGTTCAACTCGGCCACCTGCTCGGCCAGCTTATTGAGCCGCTCGGCCTCCTGTTTGATCGAGCGCTGGACCTGTTCGCGCTGCCGAACCGTCTGCTGCATCGAGTTGGGCACAACTACTAGCACGATCGCCACGACCGCCAGGGCCAGCGCGATATTCAGCTCTTTGAGGGAGATACGAATCGGGAACGCCTCGACCGGTTCGACGTGCCGAAAGTGGCCGATCGCGTCTTGAAGCTGAAGGCCGGCCAGCTTCTGCCCGACCCCGTCGGCCCCACCAGCGGAGCGCCGTTCCGTCTGCAGCTCGACGGCGGTCGTCAGCCGCTCCTTCAGGCTGAGCTGACGATCCGCGTTGCGAGCCAGGAACGCCATTGAGGGGCGCCAGAACGTCAGGGTTAGCGCGCCCAGCCCCACGAGCGCCAGCGGCACGGCTGGCAGCAGTGGGACCGGCACGATGTACGGGAACACCCGCGAGCCGCCCAGCCAGAGGCAATCGAGCGCCAGCCCGGCCAACGTCAGCCGGATCGACCAGGTCACGATCAGCTGAAGCTTCAGCACGCGGCCGACGAGCGTGAGACGCTCCCACAGCTCGGTTCGATCGGCGAAGCCTGGCGCGCCCAGCGCGCCGCCCGCCCCGGCCACGACTGTCATTCGGTCCCCCGATCGATAAACGCCCGCCTGGAGCGCCGCGCTTTCCACGGGTGGCAGGGATCGATCGCGACGCTGCTCATGGCCACGAGGAGCACTGTCAGCAGACAGTACAACGTCAATGTTAGCACCCAGCGCGGGTAGCGGATGGCGCTCAAGCCGAACAGGTCCTGCTGGGCTCCGCTGTCGAGGAGCGGTCGGTACTGGAATGGCAGGAGCTGGGCGAGCTGGCCGCTAATCTGATCGGGAACGGAGAACAGGCTAATGAACGGGTTGAGCGCGAGCAGCGGACGGACTGCGGACTCCATCTGGACCGAGGCGCCAATCAAGTAGATCGCCAGGGTCCCGGTCCCGAGCAGGAAGACCAACCCGTACGCGTACAGCGCCGCAACCGAGGAGGCACGTGCAATCGAAGAGCAGAACAGGCCGATCGCGGCGAACAGCCACAGCGCGGCCAGCAGCAGCAGCGCCGTCAAGATCACGTCCACAGCGGCCACGCCGCCAAACATCCACGCCATCGCGAAGCCGGGCACGGCGGTCAGTGCGACGAGCAACACGAAGCCAACTGAGGCCACGAGCTTGCCGAACACGATCGAGCGCGGCCTCAGGCCGGTCGACAGGAGCAGATCGAAGGTCCCCTCTTCGCGCTCGCCGCTCAGGGCGGCGCTGGCGACGGCCGGGGCGACTACGGCCAGCGCCGCCAGCATGCAAAACGCCATCGCGAAGAACAGGAAGATGCCGCGATAGCCGCTGACCAGCCCTGGCAGAGACACCGACGTGCTGGCTGCCACGCTCGAGCCGATGACCGGCAGCAGTGTCGGCACGCTTGCCACGACCAGCCAGAAGCTGGCCAGGACCAATCCGGTAAACCCGATCACCATGAGGGTGAGCACCACGTAGGTCAAGCGCCCCTGGAGGCGAGACGCGAACTCCTTGCCGACGATGGCGGTCCACATCAGGCCGAGTACGAGCGGACCGCGCGCGGCATGTCGTCGCCCTCCGCCAGAGCTGCCGACAGCTCGTCCAACTGCTCGGGACCCCGCCCGAACTGAACAACACGGGCCCCCGAGCCAACCAGTCGGTCCAGCACACTGGCCAGGCCGTCAGGGTCGCCCTCGTACACGAAAGACAGGCCACCGTCGCCCTCGGTCACGTCGAGTACACCAGGCTGCTTGGACAGCAAGACGCCGACCGCCTCTGGCCGAGCAGTCGATCGCACTCCCTCGATCAGCTCCAGTCGAACTCGCTGGCGGCCGCGCCCCTCGCGGCCCAACGCTACGGCCAGCGGCGTGATGCTGGCCAGGCGACCGGCTCGCAGCACGGCCACCGAGTCGCATACCTGGGCCAGGTCGGCGAGCAGATGGGTCGAGACCACGATCGTGATGCCCATGTCGCGCACTTCCCTGAGTACCTCGACCAGTTCCAGCCGGCCGCGCCCATCGAGCCCGGCCAGAGGGTCGTCGAGCAGCAGGACGGGCGGGTTGTGAAGCAGCGCTCGGGCGAGCGCCAGACGGCGGCGTGAGCCACGCGACAGCGCCGCGGCCTCCTCGTGCCGCTGATCGAACAGGTCCACGACGCGCAGCATCGTCTCGACGGTGTTTCGGCGCTCCCACTGAGAGACGCCACTGGCGCGGGCGAAGAACTGCAGATACTGGACGATCGAGAGGCGCGGATACACGCCGAACTGTTCAGGCACATAGCCGATCCGGCGCCGAACGGCGATCGGGTCGCGGGTAGTGTCGAAGCCGCACACCATGGCGCGACCCGAGGCCGGGCGGACCAGGCAGGCCAGTACCCTTAGCAGGGTCGTTTTGCCTGAGCCATTGGGCCCAACCAGGCCCAGGCTGGCCCCGTCCCCGACGCTCAGCGTCAAGTCGTCCAGGATTGGGGAGCCTTCATTCTGTTCGCGGGAGCGGACCACCGTGACGTGATCCAGCTCGATTGGGTTCATCTCGTAAGCCGTCAGGGGTTAGCAGTCAGCAGTCAGCGGCGGGAACTGTCGCCTGGGAAGTCTAACACTCCATCTATGGCCGACTGCATCCGCTCACCCATGCCCGACAGCTGCTAGCTGATAGCTGACAGCTGATAGCTCGCTCGCTCATCGCATCAGGCCGGAGGCCGTGACGTCGAAGCGGCTGAAGCTGACGCCTGTGGCGCCGCTGTCGGGCGCTGGTTTGAACGTGTAGCGCAGCCGCACGTCCCCGACCGCTGAGATGTATGGGGCGGGGTCCTTCACCAGGTTGCGGCCGAAGCCCACGATGCGGTCCTCCCATTCAGCCGACCGCCAGTTGTACAGTGACACCTCGCCGATCGACGGCCCGATCGACGTGACGCCCCGAAAACGTCCGTCGATGTTCACGTACAGGCCGTCCATCAAGAAGCGGCCGTTGCTAACCGGAAGGCTGAATTGCAGCGCGATCGACTCGCCAGCGGCCAGGTCATAACTGCCGAACTGCTGCCGATTCACTGTCGCCGCGCCGAGCTGGCGGCGGCTGACCGTGGGGGCTGGCAGTTCACCCTCGTATCCCCGCGGCAGGTTGATGGGCAGGGTCATGATGAACAACGTACTGTCGAGCATCGCTGGGCGAGCGTCACGCACCTCGAGCGGCAGGGCACCGGCGTCGAGCCAGCCCATGACCGTCGGGCCGGTGAACTCGAGCCGGCTGAAGTTGAAGCCCGACCCAAACACGGAATCCAGGATGTCACGTCGTCCGGCGTCGGTTAGCCGCCGGCCTCCCGCGGAGGTTGGGTACAGCAGGCTGGAGAAAGACGTGGGCGGACCGTAGCCGGACGTGGCCGTCGCCCCGAGGGTAATGGCCACGTCACGCGTCTCGCCGGCCTTGAAGTCCCCGATTCGCGTCACCTGGTAGTCGACGATGAGGACCGCGTCGTACATCGGCGCGCCGAGTCCGTTCGTGATCGTGCCGACGAGCTGCCGCCCCTCGATCCGCAGGTCCGAATCGAGGCGGCCTGGGAGCGGCAGCTGGCCGTCGGCCTGGAACGTGCCCAGGGTTCCCGCCCCGAGCTGGAGGTCACTGACGGCCGGCGCGGGCCCGCCACTAACTTTGAGCGCCCAGTTCTGTCCTTCGGCGGTCGAATCACGCGGGAATGGATAGAACAGGCCGCTCAGCAGCGCGGTCTCGTTGGCCCGGATGTCGTACGTCGCTTGCTGACGTGAGAACACGCTCACGTATGTGCGACCGTACGCGGGCGCCTGGCGGTTGCCACGCACCAACGAGACCTTGTTGACGATCACCTCGCTCTCGCGCGCGGCCGAAGCCATCGTGAAGGTGCCGACCGCCGCCAGCCCGCTGAGCAGCGGAATGGTCACCACCGACCAGCCGAGCCGGCCGATTCGGTGAAGGAAAAGGTAGTTGAGTGGCCCGACCAGGACCGCGAACCCGAAGAGGGCCAGCAGCATCCAACCGGCCGTCGGCCCACCCAGCATCGAGATATCTACCAGTGCGTTTCTAGGGATCCGGCCCCAACCGACGAACGAGTTGGCGACCGACGCGCCAAACCCTGCCCCGCCAGCCCCGTGGGCGAGGACGTACCGCCACAGGCCTGGAGTCCCGGCCCAGCTTCGAAGCGGCTCCATACTCGGATCGATGGCCAGATACATGACGGTGCCGCTGCCGCGCCGAGCGGCGGCGATGAGCGGCAGCCCGCTCTGCTCCACGACCGCGTTCCCATCGGTGAGACTGGCCTGAGAGACGAGCCACGGCCCGGCATCTGGGATCGGCTCGCGCCCAAAATCGGCCAGCGCTCCCAGATCGTCCAGGCTCGCCAGGCCGGTCAGCTTGACCGGCAGAAGGTCCGCCGGAAGCGCCGTCACGGTCTTCTGCCAGGTCGGACCGCCAATCACGACCAGCAACCCGCCGCCGCTGACCCAGGCTGAGAGGGCATCCTTCTGTCCCTGGAGCATCGCGGCGGTGGAGATGTTGTCCAGGATCAAACAGTCCAGCGACGCCAGCAGCTGGGGTCGATTCGGGAGGTCGGTTACCTCCAGGTGCGCGATCCGCGCTCGCCGAAGAGGCGGCGGCAGCTCGAGGCTGAGCAGGAAGTCGAACGCCGAGCCGCTTCGAGACAGCACACCGCACAGCAAATCTCCCGCTGCCACGCGAGTGAGTGGCACGTCCTGTTCGCTGATGACCGTGCCGCCTTCGATTAGCCGAGCCTGGATCCGCTGTCCGGGGGCTCGCAGCTCCACCTCGAGCGTGAGCCGCTTGTGAGAGCGCCGCGGCAGGATGGCCGGGGCGGTGTAGAGGGTAGGGGCGCGAGTGTAGGTGCCACCCCGACTGACGCTGCTGTCCGAGACGGTGATCTGGACCTCGCCATTGATGTCCGGGCCGTCGTTACGGACGTCGACCTCGATCGGCATCCAGCCGCCTACCTTGCCGATACCGTCGAAACCGGCCCGAACGGTCATCTGGGCGGAGGGGGCTGCGCCGGCTGGCCGCGGGGCGACGACAAGCAGGGCCCCAAGGGTAAGGGCGGCCAGCAAGATCCTCATGAGCCAGATCCGTCACCCATCTCCCGGCCCCCAGTCGGCTCATCGCGACCGGCGGACCGGGATGGGGCCATTACATGCTCCGAACGCCCCGCCAGCCGGCCCACCGACCGGTCCACTTGCAGAGCACGTGCCTAACGATACACGCTCCCGTCGCCTCGGTCCAGCAATCACTGGTCGTGCGCGATTCTTGCCGGTGCCACTCATAGAGGGCGGCGTCGCCTGGCCAACAAGTGCGCTCCGCGAGGCGGCAGACCCGCGTCTACGTCCCCTGCCCTACGGCCCACGCGGTACGCCGGGCGGCCACCACGAACAACCCCGCGTACAGCCAGAAGAGGGCGACCATGTGCGGGAACTGCGGATTCATAAAATAGT
>DASPXK010000137.1:0-14245 GCA_035637315.1 Chloroflexota bacterium | reverse complement strand
ACGCTCAACGAGATCAACGAGGCCGCCGAGCTGATCAGCAAGGCAGCCGACCCCGAGGCGAATATCATTTTCGGAGCGGTGATCGACCCGTCGCTGGGCAATGAGGTCAAGATCACTCTCATCGCCACTGGCTTCGACCAGGACGTCGGCAGCGAGCGTGCCTACGAGGCGCGGCGTAGAAGGGCGTTGGACGACGAGGAGCCGCGGGCCGCGAGAGGGGCGCGGGCGTTCGGCGCCACGGAGGGATTCGACGCGTCGCCATTCGACGACGACCAGGACGAGATCGACATACCGCCCTTCCTGCGGCGGCGTCAGCAACAGCGCTAGCCCGGCCCGGCGGATGATGGCAGACGCCGGCCTCCTGCCGTTGTGGAAGTTCGCCAGACTGGACGACCGCGCGATCTCGCACGGCGTGTCGACTCGGGCCGGGGGCGTGAGCGACGGCCCGTACGCCAGCTTGAACCTCGGCGCCTCGGTGGGCGACGATGCCGACCGTGTATGCGAGAATCGGGCTCGGTTTGCCAGGGCACTCGAGTTCAGCCCGGAGCGGCTGGTGACCACGCCGCAGGTCCACGGGGATGGCATTCTGGTCGTGGACGAGTCAAGTGTAGACCAGGCGCCCTCCACACGGGCCGACATCCTGCTAACCGTGCATGCTGACTACTTGCTGATGCTTCGCTTCGCGGATTGCGTCCCACTCCTCCTCTGGCACCCGGAGGCGCGGGCCGTGGGAGTGGCCCACGCGGGCTGGCGTGGAACGGCCACTGGCGTGGCTGAGCGCGCGGTCTCCGCGCTTCAGGAGCTCGCGGCTGCCAAACCGGCTGGGCTGCAGGCGGGAATTGGTCCCTCGATCGGCCCATGCTGCTACGAAGTCGGACCGGAGGTGGCATCGCGGTTTGCCGACGCCGAGGGACTCGTCCAGCCGGGCCCGAGCGGCCGCCCTTACCTGGACCTCTGGGAGGCCAATCGGCGGGCCCTGCTGGCCGCCGGCGTGCCGAACGCGGCGATCGAAGTGGCTGGCGTTTGCACTCGCTGCAGCGCCGATACGTTCTTCTCCCACCGCGCCCAGGGCTATCCGGCCGGACGGTTCGGGGCGGCTATCGGGCTGCGACCCCATGTCTGAGCTGGCCGACAATCTGGAGCGCGTGCGCGAGACCATCACGAACGCGGCCGTGCGAGCGGGTCGGAGCGCCGATTCGGTCGCCCTTGTGGCCGTGAGCAAGACGAAATCGGCAGAGATGGTCGCCGAGGCCGCAGCGCGCGGCCTGCGCCGTTTCGGCGAGAACCGAGTCCAGGAGGCCGAGCCGAAGATCGGGCGGGTCCGCGAGCTGCTCGGATACGACCCGACCTGGCATCTGGTCGGCACCCTCCAGCGCAACAAGGTCAAGACTGCCCTCGAGCTGTTTGATATACTCGAATCGGTCGATAGCGTTCGGCTGGCCGAGGCGATCTCAGGGCGGGCGCTGGATCGGACGGTCCCGATACTGCTCGAGGTGTACCTCGGTGACGACCCGAGTCGGCCAGGCTTTCGGGCGGGCGAGCTGGCCGATCAGGTCGACGCACTGCTAGAGCTGCCGCAGCTAGAAGTCCGCGGCCTGATGACCGTGGCGCCACTCGGGCTCAGCGCTGAGCAGACGCGGGCCGTCTTTGGCCGGCTTCGCGTGCTTCGCGACGATCTCAAGCAGCGTCGGCCCGGCGCGCACTGGGACGAGCTGTCGATGGGCATGACCGACGACTACCCACTGGCAATCGAGGAGGGCGCGACGATCGTTCGAGTCGGTCGCGCGATCTTCGGAGAGCGGCCTTAATGCCGTCCTGGACGGCATGGCTCCTGTATTTTGTCGATCTGCTGTTCAACATCCTGCAGTTCGCGATCATCATTCGGGCCCTACTCTCCTGGTTCAATCCTCGTCCGGACAACCCGCTCGTCATCCTGCTGAACGACATCACCGAGCCGATCCTGGCGCCACTCCGTCGCATCGTGCCGCGGCTCGGGATGATCGACATCACTCCCATCGTGGCGATCCTGTTGTTGCAGGTCATCCAGAGGGTGCTCGAGGGAGTCATCATCTCCCGCTCGTTCTAAGTGCCCTCACCCCCTGCCCCCTCTCCCAAAGTTGGGGGAGGGGGTTGGTGGACCTCAGGCCAAGAGGGGTCAGTCAGTCCAGTACTGGTCGTCGGTCTGGCGAAGGTAGCGGCTTATCGGCTCGGGCGCGTCGTCGGCCAGAGGGCCGTGCTGGTCAGAGCAGATGTTGTGCAGGTAGGCGCGCGGGTCCTCCGTGCCAACGACGTTCGTCTCGGTCCGCCAGGAACTGCCGGAGTCGATCGCTAGCGGCCTGGCGCGAGGCACACCGGGCAAACTTGCGCTCGCCATCCGACAAGACAACCGCAACACACCAGCGGCCCGCCGCGTCTGTCTAGGTCGATCCCTCGCCGTTTGATCGTCTAGCCATCGAACCCGATCCTTCCGCTGGACGTTGTGTACTATTCGGGTAGGTCCTGGATGGAGTCGCGGTTTATGGCCACGACGAAAGAAGAGCTTATCCAGTTGGTGCGCGACCTGGATGAGGACGGCGCCACCGAAGTGCTGGACTATGTTCGTTGGCTGCTCTCCCAAGCGGACGACCCCCTCACCGAAGAAGAGCGCTCCGAGGTGGAGCGGGCGGAAGCCGAAGTCGCGCGCGGCGATTATGTCACCCTTGACGAACTGGAGCGGAAGCTGGGCCTGTAGCCCGGGATGGCGTACGATGTTCGGCTCCATCGTTCGGCCGCCGCCTACCTCTCCAGGCTCGACCGCCGGAGCCAAGAACGCATGCGGGATCGGCTTCGCGCTCTCGCAAGCGACCCCTTCGACATCCAACATTCGAAGCCGCTCGCTGGCGACCCTGGACGACGTTCGTCCCGCGTCGGTGGCTGGCGAATCATCTTCACGGTGGACACGGCCGCAGAACTCGTGATCGTCTCGCGGACTGGCCCGCGCGGGCAGGTCTACAGGGATCGTTGAATTCACGCTGCCGTACCGGGCGGCGCCGTGCGCCACCTGGCCCTCTCCGCGAGGCCACTTCCAGCGGCCTCGCCGGGATCCTCGACATCACTCCCATCGTGGCGATCCTGCCGTTGCAGGTCATTCAGAGGGTGCTCGAGGGAGTCATCATCTCCCGCGCGTTCTAGAGGGTCGGCGGGCGGGAGCGGTCAATCGGTCCAGTACTGGTCGTCGGTCTGGCGAAGGTAGCGGCTTATCGGCTCCGGAGTGTCGTCGGCCAGACGGCCGTGCTGGTCAGAGTAGATGTTGTGCAGGTAGGCACGCGGGTCCTCTGTGCCTACCCAGGCGCCGAGCGCATCCATGAGGGCCTTGGGTGGCCGGAAGCCCTGTGTGGCGACCGCGTCGACCAGGGCCAGCAGGACCGAGTCGACGACACCGTCTAGGGCGTCCTCGTCCGCGGCGTCCTCGACCAGCAGGGTGATGGTCTCGTCGAGGAGATTGAGATAGTGGGCGGCGCGGTGCTCCTCCGGGGTCTGGTCGTTCTCGCCCGAGTGGCCGTTCTGCGACCCATCCTCCATCGGCGTTCCTCCTGTTCGGACCGCGCTGCCCGGAACGAGAGGCCCCGGGCCGAGACGGCTCGGGGCCAGCGTCCTGGGTGGCGGAGAGGGTGGGATTCGAACCCACGAGACCACAAGGGCCTACGCGCTCTCCAGGCGCGCGCACTAGTCCGGGCTATGCGACCTCTCCGGAAGAGCCGACGTCTAACCGAGACCGACCTCGGATTATATCACCGCCGAGACTACTCCCCATCGTCCTCGCCGATGACAGGCAGGTGATCGACCTTGTCGTCGCCGTCGGTCGATGTCGATCACGGTGACTTCGACTGCCAGGAGCAAGAGCGCCGCGTAGGGCAGGCATTCAGGCATTCTGGCGGAGGGGGTGGGATTCGAACCCACGAGGGCTGTCACACCCTACCCGTTTTCGAGACGGGCCCGATCAACCGAGCTCCGGCACCCCTCCAGCGACAGCGACAGGAGTATACCAGTGCCTGCCCTCCACATCTCCCCTCTCCCCTTGAGGGTCCCCTTGAGGGAGAGGGGCTGGGGGTGAGGGCCGTCTCCACTCTCCCCCGCGAGGGCGAGCGGTTGGGAACAAGTGCGCTTCGCGGGGTGAGGGCCTACATCCGATCCGGCGCGGAGACGCCCATCAGGCGGAGGCAGTTGGCCAGGACGATGCGGCACGCGGAGACGAGCTTCAGCCGGGCGCGGGTGAGACCAGGATCGTCCGAGACGACTCGACAGTCCCGATAGAAGGCATGGAACACGCTCGCCAGCTCCTGCGCAAAAAAGGGGAGGTGATGCGGGGCGAGATTCAGCGTGGCCGTCTCGACCAACTCGGGAAACTGGAGCATGCTGCGGATCAGGCCTAGCTCGGGCTCGGTGGCGAGCAGACGGACGTCGCCCGACGACCAATCGGCGTTGCCAGCGTGGCGTAGGATGCTCGAGATCCGGGCGTGCGCATACTGGACGTAGTAGACCGGGTTCTCCTCCGACTGCTGGCGGGCCAGATCCAGGTCAAAATTCATCGTTACGTCCGATGAACGGGCGATCAAGAAGAAGCGGGCCGCGTCGGCCCCGACTTCGTCGAGCAGCTCGCGGACGGTCACATAGGTCCCGGCTCGCTTGGACATCTTCAGCTCCTGGCCGTCCTTGAACAGCTTGACTAGCTGGTAGAGGAGTACGACCAGGCGATCGGGATCGATCCCCAGCGCGCGGACCATCGCCTTCATGCGCGGGACGTGGCCCTGGTGGTCGGCTGCCCAGACATCGATGACGCGGTCGAAACCGCGCACCAGGAACTTGTCGTAGTGATAGGCGACGTCCGAGGCGAAATAGGTGGGCTGGCCGTTCGACCGGATCAACACGTTGTCGCGGTCCTCGCCCAACTCCGAGGACGCGAACCAGATGGCGCCCTCCCGTTCGACGACATGCCCGCCGTCTCGCAGCAGCCCAAGCGCCGTATCGAAGAGCCCGTTGTCGAACAAGGACTGTTCGGAGTACCAGCGATCGAAATCGACCCCCATGTCGGCCAGGTCCCGCTCGATCCAGGCCATCACCCGCTCCTCGGCCAGGCGGGAGAGCTGCTGGATAGCCTCGTCCGATGGCGTCTCCAGCAGCGAGCGGCCACGCTCGGCGCTGATCTCCTGGGCCAGCTCGGTCACATACTCGCCCTCGTATCCGTCGGCTGGCAGTTCGGCGCTCAGACCATGGAGCTGCCGGTAACGCGCCCACACGCTGGCGCCCAGCGCTTCCATCCGCGACCCGGCGTCGTTGATGTAGTATTCGCGCTCGACACGATGGTCGGTGGCGACGAGCAGGTTGGCCAGCGTGTCACCCAGGGCAGCGTTGCGAGCCGCGCCGACGTGGAGCGGCCCGGTGGGGTTGGCGCTCACGAACTCAACCTGCACGCGGCGGCCGTTGCCGAGCGGAACCCTGCCGAACGCCGCACCTTGGCGCAAGATGACGTCGACCTGGTCCTGGATCCACTCGTCGGCGAGGAAGAAGTTGACGAAGCCGGGTCCGGCCACTTGGACGGCCGCCACCGCGGCCGGCTGCTCGAGGTGATGGGTGATCGCGCCGGCCACGGCCTGGGGGGCCATTCGCGCCGCGCGCTGAAGCCGAAGCGCGACGCTGGTCGCGTAGTCGCCTAACTCGGCCTTCGGCGGCCGCTCCAGGACCACCTCCGGGGCCGGGACGACGGGCAGGTCCCCGCGCTCCGAGGCGCGGGCGATCGCCTCCTCCACCAACCGTTCAAGCTCGTGTTTGATCATCGCCCGACCCGGCAATCGTACGAAATATCGTGGGAGCAACGTAGGGCGGCGGCATGGATTGTCATTCCCAGTGAAGCGAGGGATCTCGGTCCTAAGCTCGGGTACCGAGATCCTTCGCTTCGCTCAGGATGACAGTAGGGGCTCAGGATGACAGCGAGCGACGGCCGCGAGACGGTGCGACGAGTTTTGGGGATGGGGCGCTACAGCCCCTCACCGCGGACGGGCCTTCAGCGTATTGAAGGCTGGCCGAGCGGTGCCGTCGGGGTTGGTGATAGCCCAGTAGTACTGTTCGTCGCTCGCGGACCAGTTGGCATCGGCCACGTAGATAATGGTCATCAGGCCGATCCAGGGGCTCCAGTTCTGCTTGGCGTACTGAATCGCCCTGACCAGGTAGTCGCCCTTCAGGTCCTCGGTGACGCTGTGCCACCTGTACGGCGAGTTGGGCCGTGGGTCTGAGGTCCAGCCCATCTCCATGATGGCCATCTGCTTGCCCTGGTCGGCGTTGTCTTCCATCAGCCTGCGGACATCTTCTGCGTGGCGGAATGCATACGCCCGCCGCAGATTCTCCGGGCTCGGGTCATTGTTGTTGAGATCGGGGGTGCGGGCAACGTCGGCCGGATCTGTCTCGGGCGCGGTCTTGTAGCCGGGCGCGTGTGCGCCGAGCATGTCGAAGTAGCCCCTGGCGCCGTTCGCGTACATGTCCTTCAAGAAGATAAGGTCGGAGACCGCGCGGTCGGTCTGCTCGGTCGTCGGCGAGAGGCCCGCGCTGATCACCAGCACGTCTTTGTCGATCTTCTTGATCTCTTGATAGGAGATGCGCAGCATCTCGACGTACGCCTTGGGGTCGGGCTTGGCATTGCCCCACTCACGCGCCAGGTTCGGCTCGTTCCAGATCTCATAGGCCTGGACCTTACCCTTGTAGCGCTCGGCGATCTGTTGGACGAAGTCCTTCCAGTCCTCCATCTTGTCAGGTGGACCTACGGCCGGAAAGATCTTGTCACGGCGGGCCCAGTCAGGCTGATTGTCGAGTCGCGCGATGATCCCCAGGCCGGCCTTGTTGATCGCGGCCACGATCCGGTCGGACTCGCTCCACTCGAAAGCGTTCTTCTTCGTCTTCTCGATGTTGCGCCATTCGAAGCGCTGCTTGACCCAGGTAAACCCAGCGTCCTTGGCCAGCTTGAGGTCCCGATCGGTCGTGTCCGGGTTGCCCCAGAGGAAGACGTGCACAGCCGGAGAGGGGCTGTCGACGCGACCATCGCGGACCAGCTCCACGATGGGGGCCGGGATGAGCGGAGTCGGCTCCGCCCGCGCTCGCGGGGTGGCGGTGGGACGGGGTGCCGAGGTGGCTCGGGGTTGGGCCGGCCCGAGCTGGCAGCCAGCTACCAGAACCGTTGCCGCCAGAACGAGACTAGAAATCAGTTTGTGCAACGGGGTCCTCCTCGATTGACGGGCCGGCGCAACAGACGCCCGACGGTCGATCCGAATTCGGCCAGCCGTGGCCGACTGAGCTTTCGACCATCAGGGCAGCACGTTGTCCTTGCGGGCTTTGAGCAGCCGGTCGTAGGCGGGACGGCTGGTGCCGTCCGGATTCGCTATCGACCACCAGTATTCCTCGCGGTCAGGCCCCCAAGCCGGGTCGGGCAGGTTCCAGAGGGTCATCACTCCGATCCACGGCTTCCAGTTCTGGTAGGCCCACTGGTAGGCGCCCACCAGATAGTCGGCCTTCTGTTCCTCGGAGACCTGATGCCAGGAGTAGGCTGGGTGAACTGCGTCGCTCGTCCAGCCGAACTCCAGCAGCCAGATCTGCTTGTCCGCGTCGCCGTTTGCCTCCATAACCTTGCGTAGGTCCTCGACTCGGCGGAAGGTGAAGAAGCGGTGGCCTCCGTAGCCCGGGTTCGCGGCGGCCTCCTCTGGGCTGAGGCTGGGCGGCGCCTTGTAGCCCGCGCCGTGGGCGCCGAGGACGTCGAAGTACGGCTTGGCGCCGGCCTCGTACATCCACCGAAGATAGGCGTCGTCTGGACGCGCGTCATCGTTGTCGGTTTCGGTTGGTGAGAGGCCGCCAGTAATCACTGCGACGCTCGGGTCAGCCTGCTTCGCTTTTTGGTAGGCCGTCTTGAGCAGGCGCACGTAGTCGTCGGCCTGAGCGCGGTTGATAGGCTGGTTGCCCCACTCGCGCGACAGGTTCGGCTCATTCCACACCTCGATCGCCTGAACCTGACCAATCGGCGAATCGCTAGCGTAGCGGTCGACGAAGGCGTAGATGAAGTTGCCATAGTCCTCATACTTATCGGGCGCGCCATTGCAGCTGTCGCCGCAGGACTTGCGGGCCCAGGCGGGCTGCAGATCGATCCGCGCGATGATCTTCACGCCGGCCTTCGCGGAGGCGGCGACAACCCGGTCCGCCTCCTCCCAGTCGTACTGGCCTTTGGCCGGCTCGATCGCCCGCCACTGGAAGAGTGTCTTCTGCCAGGTGAAGCCAGCCGCCCCGACCTTTTTGAGATCACGCTCGGTGGTGGCCGGATGGCCCCAGACGAACACGTTCATGCCGTATTCCGGACTGGCCGCTCGGTAGGGAGTGCCGGTCCGGGTCCTGGCGGGGGCCTGTGGCTTGGCGGTGGGGGGCGGCTTCGCCTCGCCTTCCCTGGCCGGCGCGCTGGGCGCAGCGGCAACCTGGCCTGGCGACTGCTTCACGAATGCATCCTTCAGGTTCGTACCGGAGAGCGCGTCGGGCCGGGCGAGGCCGTCGGCGGCTGACTCGGCGTAGACCTTGTAGAACTTGCTCGCGGCCGCCTGGGCCTGGAGATCGGTCGGCAGGTTGTCGCCCGTCATTAGCGCCTTCAGAAAGTCAGCCAGCAGCAGGCCCTGCGTGCACTTGCAGGCATCGTCGTAATGCATGATGCCGCGCTGGAAGCGAAGGTAGACGAAGTCGTGGTTGTTGGGGTCCTGGGTCGGGCGAGAGGTCGGCATGCCCCAGATTTCCAGATTGAGAAACGGCAGGATGGCCGGTGGACCGTCCCCACGGGGGAAGGCCTCCTCATAGCCTACCGTAGATGAGAACGTCTTGAAAAAATTTACCGGCTTACCTTCCCACGTGTCTGGCGCGTTCTGGCGAGTGAACCCGATGACCTTATCCAGGTCAGAGGCGTTGGGGGCCTCCTTGGTGACAGCCGAGTCGGGGCCCGGGAAGGTCGAGCCATTGATCGTGGTGTAGGGCAGCAGGCCCTCGTCGAGCAGGTTGAGCGTCTGCACGCCCGAAGGGGCGAGCTGCATGGCCGTGCGCTGGAAGAACTGGACCGTAAAACCCTGGAGTGTCATCTCACGCGAGACTGGATATCCGAACGTCCGCGGCCCGCCGCGCTTCTGGAAGAAGTCCCAGAACTTGTCGTTGGAGACGCGGTAGCCGGTCTCGGCGAAGTAGCGTGGGTCAGCCTGCTGTGTGCGCTCGCCAGCGCCGACGGGGGATGCGGCTGCCAGCAGGGCAACGACTACCAGCGCCTGGAGCGGTCGGAGCTGCAATCCGGGTCCTCCGGTCCCATGCGCGCCGCAGCGCGAGGGGCTCGCCGGCAGCGCCGCGCCATTATACGGAAGCGGGCATTCGCCCACAAGGCAGGGACGACCCTCTTGTATGCAGGGCAGCGGAAGGAGGGGCTACGATCTTCCTCACGATAGCAGCCATGGGACCCGCTGACCGCCCTACGTCGGACGCGCGGGGAACCTACTCGATCCCGCCGAGCGTTAACCAAGCATGATGCGCTTCGCGTTGCTCCTCGGCCGGCCGCTGGCGACGCTACTCATCGTTGCGAGCCTGCGCTCGCCCGCGGCCTCACTCGCCTCGGCGCAACAGTCCGCTGCTCCCGTCGAGCTCGCGCCGGTCCTATTCGACGCGCCGATCGCGACCCTGACCGACAGCGGCTGGGCAACCGTTGTCCAGGCCACCGCTCCCGAGATCTTGAGGGCCAGAAACGGGCTCGGCGACGAGTTCGAAGTGTCGCACATAGGCATCATTGGCCCCAGCGCCGGGCAAGGCGAATGGCGACCTCGCGCCACCGATCAGCACCGCCAGCTTTTGCCGGCTGGGACGCGGGTCTGGCTCGAGGCTCAGGAGGGGCTCGCCAATCCGCGCGACCGATTGGCCCTGAGGCACGTCTTTCGGGAGGACGACCGCAGTGAGCCCGTCGGGGCCGCGCTTCTGCGGGCCGGGAGCGTCTGGGTCTTTCCACACGCGATGCACGCCTTCGTCAGCCTCTACGCCGATCGGCAGGCGGAGGCGGTGATCAGCCAGGCGGGAGCCTGGGGTGAGACCAACAGCTCGGCGATCTTCCGGCCGCGAGGCGCGTCGTTCGGCGGTTTCCCCATCGCGCCGAGGGTTCAACCTGCCTTAGAGGCTCTCGACAAGCCGGACGTCGGGAACGAGCTGCTCAAGCGGGCCAATGCCTTTCCCGTGGAGGTCGGCGTAGCGCGCCTGCCACCGGGCGCGGTGGGGGCGTTTGCCCCGCGCTTCTACTCGATTCAGCTCTCGCTGGCCATCATGGACGCGCCGCCGGAGTCCATCGCCGCCGTGCTGATCCACGAGATGACCCATGCCAACCAGATGATCGAGCAGGGCGTTTCCGGCGAGGACCTCGGCTGTTACGATCTGGAGATCCAGGCCTTCGAGGCGTCTGCTGTGTACTGGTTCGGGATCTACGGCCGGGGCGGCAAGGCGCGCCCAACTCACTGGTTGGACCGCGAGCTGAACGAGACGCTACAGGAGTACAATAACCATCAGATCACGCGGCGGGTGCGGCAGGCTTACGGCCACGAGTGCGGAGCAGCCTGAGGAGGGCGAGACAAGCCCCGCCCTACGAGCCGCCTTGTGCTTGACAATTGAACGCCCGACAACGATAATCCTTCGGGTGTCGCACGACTGAGAGGCAGCTCTCAGTCTCTTTGTATTTGGGCTTTCGCGACTCGGCGAGTGCCGAGCTGGAAGGCCCACGTGATCGCCTTTGGAAGGACGGATTTGCCATGCCGGTACGTGCGGTGTACGTGACGCGCGAGGGTTTCAAGAAATTCGAGGAGGAGCTCGAGCATCTTCGCTCAGTCAAGCGACCGCAAGTGGCTGAAAGGATTCGCAAGGCCAAAGAGTTCACCGACACGGTGGACAACGCCGAGTACGACGAGGCCAAGAGCGAGCAGGCCTTCGTCGAGGGCCGTATCCAGGAAATCGAGGGGACCCTTGCCAACGCCCAGATCATCGGGGAGGGACCGCACCCCGATTACGTGGCGCTCGGGTCGCACGTGACGGTCAAGGACGCCGACGGAGTCGAAGAGAAATACAAAATCGTTGGCTCGGTCGAGGCGGACCCTCGTCACGGCCTGATCTCCAACGAGTCGCCGGTCGGCCGGGCGCTGCTCGGCAAGCGAGCGGGCGAGCGAGTCTCAGTCGACGCGCCGGGTGGCAGCTTCGACCTGACCGTCGTCGAGGTGGCCTGACGAGGGAGCCAGGAGCCAGGCTCCTGGCTCATGGCTCCTTATGGACGACGATCGACTCTACGAGCAGCGGCTCCAGAAGCTGAACCGCCTTCGTCGAGCAGGCATCGATCCTTACCCGGCTCGCTACGAACGGACTGACCTGGCCCAGGATGTGATCGCCGGCTTCGAGGCAGATCCAGGGCGAGAGGTCCGAGTGGGCGGACGGGTGGTGGGCGGCATCCGCCGCATGGGCCGCTCGACGTTCCTGCATTTGCTCGACGGCAGTGGCCGAATCCAGGTCTATTGCAAGCACGATCGGCTCGGGGCGGAGCGATTCGAGCTGCTCGAGGCGGTCGAGGCGGGCGACTTTCTGGGTGTGGCGGGCGAGACGTTCCGGACCCGGACCGGCGAGGTCACGATCCTGGTGACCGACTTCATGGTCCTCGCCAAGGCCCTGCGGCCCCTGCCGGAGAAGTGGCACGGGCTGCAGGACGTCGAGAAGCGGTACCGCCAGCGTTACCTGGACCTGATCGCCAATCCGGAGGTCGGGCAGGTCTTCCAGCTCCGCAGCCGGATCGTGCACGAGGTCCGCAGCTTCCTGGTGGAGCGCGGATTTCTGGAGGTGGAGACGCCGATCCTGCAGCCGATCGCCGGGGGAGGCGCGGCACGTCCGTTCCAGACGTACTACAAGGCGCTCGACCGCACGCTGTACTTGAGGATTGCGCTGGAGCTGTATCTGAAACGCTGCGTCATTGGCGGCATCGAGCGCGTCTTTGAGATCGGGCGGAACTTTCGCAACGAGGGCATCTCCCACAAACACAATCCTGAATTCACGATGCTCGAGCTGTATCAGGCGTACGCCGATTATCACGACATCATGCGCCTGACCGAAGAGCTGGTTTCGACTGTGGCCGGGCGAGTTCTGGGCCGCCCGGCCATCACGATCGACAGCCAGGAGATCGATCTCTCGCCACCATGGCCGCGCCGGTCTCTTCGGGAAGAGATTGCCGAGCGCTGCGGCGTGGACTACGAAGCCCATCCCGACGCGGAATCGCTCCGCGAGGCGGCCGCCGCGACCGGGCTCCAGGTCCAAGACGGGTGGGGGCGCGGCAAGCTGATCGACGAGCTGTTGAGCACCTTCGTCGAGCCGCACGTCAAGGAGCCAGTCTTCCTGCTTGACTACCCGATCGAGCTTTCGCCGCTCGCCAAGAAGCGTCCGGACCGGCAGGACGCGGTGGAGCGGTTCGAGGCCTTCTGCGGCGGGATCGAGATCGCGAACGCGTTTTCTGAGCTGAACGATCCGATCGAGCAGCGAGAACGGTTCCTGGAGCAGGCCAGCCTGAAGCGGGCCGGAGACGAGGAAGCACAGCCGTTCGACGAGGACTTCCTGGAGGCCCTGGAACACGGGATGCCCCCGACCGGTGGGATGGGCATGGGGATTGATCGGCTGACGATGCTGCTGGCGGGCCAGACCAGGATACGTGACGTGATCCTCTTCCCACAGCTCCGGACCGTCGAGTAGCGCTGTGCTAGCGCTCGGCTACCTTCGTGCACACCCGGACGATGTCCGCCATGCGATGCGGCTGCGCCGTGAGGACCCATCGCTCGTCGACCGCGTCCTGGAGACGGACGCGCAGCGTCGGGCGCTGGTGGACGAGCGCGACAACCTGAGGGCCGAGCAGAATCGGGCGAGCAGGGAGGTCGGCCGCGGCGGCAAGCCGTCCGAGGAGGACCTCGATCGCCTGCGTGGCTTGCGCGAACGAATCAGGCAGCTAGACGAGCGTGCGCAACAGGTCGAGAACCGCCTGCACGACTTAGTCCTGCACGTCCCGAATCTGGTCGACCCCTCGGTCCCGGAGGGGGACGACGCGTCTGACAACCCGATCGTGCGGACCGTCGGCGAGCCGAAGCGATTCGACTTTACCCCACTTCCGCATTGGGAGCTTGGCGAGCGGCTTGGGATCATCGACTTCGAACGCGGGGCCAAGCTCAGCGGGTCCCACTTCTACCACTTGCGCGGCGGCGGGGCGCGTCTTCAGCGAGCCTTGATCTCCTGGTTCCTGGACGTCCACACCCGCCAGCGAAACTACACCGAGGTGTACCCGCCCTACCTGGTCAAACAGTCGGCCATGTGGGCCAGCGGGCAGTTCCCGAAGTTTCTTCCACACGCCTATCACGATGCCGAAGAGGATCTTTGGCTCATCCCCACCGCCGAGGTCGTGTTGGTCAACCTGCACGCTGACGAGATCCTGCCGCCGGGCTCGCTGCCAATCAACTACACGTCGTACACGGCCTGCTTTCGGCGCGAGAAGATGTCGGCGGGTCGCGAAGTCCGCGGGATCAAACGAGGCTACCAGTTCGACAAGGTGGAGCTGGTCAAGATCGTAGAGCCCTCCAGCTCGGATGCCGAACTGGCCGTGCTGGTACGCCAGGCCGGCGGCCTGCTCGAGCGGCTCGGGCTAGCCTACCGGGTGATCGAGCTCTGTTCGGGCGATCTGGGCTTTGCGATGCTTAAGACGCTCGACCTAGAGGCCTGGGCGCCAGGCTGCGAGGAGTGGCTGGAGGTGTCGTCGTGCAGCAGCGCCGGCGATTACCAGGCGCGGCGGGCGAACATCCGCTTCCGAAGCGCGGCCGGTGGCCGGCCGGAATATCCGCACACCCTCAACGGCTCCGCGCTCGCCCTGCCGCGTGTGATGATCGGGCTGCTGGAGACCTACCAGCAGCCCGATGGGTCCATCCGTGTCCCCGAGGTCCTGCTGCCGTACATGGGCGGGATCGACGTCATCGGCCCTTCGCGTTGAGCCATTCCTGGGTGCTATCATATTGATAGCATAGGCTGGGGATGCGCTCATGTCAGATCCCCTTGTTCGGAACGTGCCCGAGGCCGTGGTGGATGACTTGAAGCGCCGGGCGGCTGGGAACAGGCGCTCGCTGCAGGCGGAAATCTTGACGATCCTAGAGGAGGCGGTCGAAGAGGG
>DASPXK010000136.1:0-3607 GCA_035637315.1 Chloroflexota bacterium | reverse complement strand
GGCTACTGTATGCCGCGAATCCATGGGCGGCGACGTTCGCTCGACAGCCGTGGGTGATCGTCCAGCCGCTGCTGGCCGCGGTCGCGCTGTTCTCGGCGACGATGGTCGTCGCGCGGCGCGAGCGCCGCTGGGCGATCCCTTTCTTCGTCGCGCTGGCCGCCCAGAGCCAGACCCACCTCCTGGCCGTCCTTTACGCCCCAGCTGTCCTGCTGACGCTGGCGCTCCACTGGCGGCGCTGGCTCGGCCGCGAGTTGGCGATCGGGGTGGGCCTGGCACTGCTGATCGTGGCCCCTTTCACGCTTCACCTGTGGGACATCCGAGCGGACGTGCTCGACGCGCTGGGGCGGGGCAATCGCGGCCTGACACTGGAGCCGAGCGCGGTGGCCGCCAGGCTGACGCTCTGGTTCGTTTCGGGCTACGAGCTGGAGACCAAGCTGGGCCTTTCGGCCCCAACTCTGGAGGCGCTCCGAGGTCCGCTCTCCGTCGTCGCCGCGCTCTCCGCGGCGCTGCTGGTGCTGGGGATAGTCCGTGCCGCCGCCGCTTGCCGGCGCCGCGTGCCAGGCTGGGAGGCCTACGCGGTCCTGCTGGTCTGGTTCCTGGCGCCGCTGCTGCTGATGAGCTGGCAGAGCTCGGCGGTCTACATCCACTACCTGCTGGTCCTGCTGCCGACGCCGTTCCTGCTGATGGCCCTCGCAGTTCGGCCAAGCCCGCACCCCTCCCCCTCAACCCCCCTCCCCGAGGCGGAGAGGGGAGCGTCTCCCCCCTCTCCGCCTCGGGGAGGGGCTGGGGGAGGGGTTCTTTGGTTCCTTCCACTCCTGGCCATCTGCGTCGTACAGATCGCCGCACTGGGCGCATTCTACGCCGCGCTGGATTCGAGTCTGGCCGCTCCGCGTACCACGCTCACGCCTACCGAGTGGCAGACGGCGCTCAACCAGGCCGAGCTCGGCGCAAAGCAGGCCGGCATCGGCGAGCTGCACGGCCTGCCGCTACGTTACTGGCAGACCGTCGCCGACCGCGCCAAGGGAGCGGCTGCTCCATTGCGGGGTCGGGATGTGGTGGTGGTGACTGGGATCCCCGACTCGGCCAATCGACAACTCGACAAGCGCCGCAAAGCGCTGGACTACCTGCTTGGCCCGGAGCTCGAGGCGCGCTTCCCGCTCGAGGGGCTGACGGTCCTACCTAGCGCCGCCGATACCCTGTTCATCACTATTCCCGAGCAAGAGCTGCCGCGTGCCGACGCACGCGAGGCGACCCGTCTGGGGGAGGTGCCGCTGCCAGGCACGAACGGCGCGACCCGCCTCTGGCTCGTGCGGGCCCGGCCCCAGGAGGATCAAGTCCAACCCCGCGCGGGGGCGCCGGCGCCCTTCGAGACGGGTGTGCGTCTGCTCGGCCTCGACGCGCCGGCCCGCGCTCAACCAGGCCAGGGCCTGGCGCTCGTGAGCTACTGGCTCGTGGAGCGCCAAATCGCTCCCGACGACGAGGACGACGAGCCGTTTGTCGAGCTGCTCGGCGTGGCAGGCGAGCAGCTCGCCTATCACGCCGCCGGAGGTCTGCCCAGCGTTCAGTGGCGGGCCGGCGATGTGCTGGTCCAGCGCCTCAGCTTGATCGTGCCGGTCGACCTACCGGCAGGCGACTATCGCCTGGCTGCTGGCCTCTCCTCGCGCCAGGACGGCGGACGGGCCCGGGCCCTGGACCGGCCGGAGGCGGACTCCGTTCCAGTCACCACGATCCGAGTCCAGTAGGAGTCCAATCGTAGGGGCGGACCCGTGTGTCCGCCCCGGGTCCGCATGGGCGCACACGCGGATGCGCCCCTACGCGGGTATACTGCGGCATCATGGCGACCCACCTGGCTCCCGACGCCGTCGCGGCCGCGCTCGCCCCGGTGACGCGGAACGTGGCGCGGGTCATCGTCGGCAAGGATGAAGCGATCGAGCTGACGCTCGTCGCTGCCCTGGTGGGCGGCCATATCCTGGTCGAGGATGTGCCGGGGATCGGCAAGACGACCCTGGCCAAGGCGTTCGCCCGATCGATGGGCGGGACGTTTAGCCGTATCCAGTGCACGCCAGATCTGCTGCCAAGCGACGTGACTGGAGTCCACATCCTGGACCAGCGCCAGGGTACCTTCGTGTTTCAGCCTGGGCCAGTCTTCGCCAACGTCGTCCTGGTCGACGAGCTGAACCGGGCCACCCCGCGGACCCAGGCGGCGTTGCTCGAGGCGATGGAAGAGCGCCAGGTCACGATGGAGGGGACCACTCGCCAATTGCCGGCCCCGTTCCTCGTCATCGCGACCCAGAACCCGATCGAGCTGGAAGGCACGTTCCCGCTGCCAGAGGCCCAGCTGGACCGCTTCCTGCTGCGCCTCCAACTTGGCTACCCCAGCGCGAGCGAGGAAGATGAGCTGTTGTCGCGCTTCGACGGTCGCAATCCGCTCGAGCGGCTCGAACCGGTCGTGGCGCCGGCGCGCCTGCTCGAATTTCAGGAGGCCGCTCAGGCGGTGCGAGTCGAGCCGGCGGTGCGGGCTTACCTGCTGTCGCTGGTTCGAGCGACTCGCGAGCACGGCGCGGTGCGGCTGGGAGCCAGCCCGCGGGCGAGTCTGGCGCTCTACCACGCTGCCCAGGCGCTCGCCGCGCTTCGGGGACGGACGTACGTCTTGCCGGATGACGTCAAGGCGCTCGCCACGCCGGTCCTGGGCCACCGCCTGATCCTTGACAGCCAGGCCCGGCTGCGTGGGCGATCGGAGTTGACTGTCCTGGACGAGGTCCTAGCCGGCACGCCCGTCCCCGTCGAGTGATGCGCGACGCGCCGCCAGACCAGCAGGCGCCCGCGGCAGGCCCTACTCCGCGGCTGGTGCCGTACCCGTCACTGGTCCTACACGGCGAGGCGGCCGGCGACACCCTCTGGCTGGTCGACAGCCGCGGCATTCTGGGCGGGCTGGTCGTGCTGGCGATCGCGGTCTGGAACGGGGTGGATGCCGTGGCGCTCGTGGCCGGCATGTTCGTCGCGCTGGCGCTGGTCGCTCGCGGCTGGTCGCGTCTGGCTCTGGGGGGGCTGCGCTGTACGCTGTCGTTTCACGACGACCGCGCCTTCCCGGACGACGAGCTGGACCTGGTTCTTAGCATCGAGAACCGCTGGTTGATTCCCATCCCATGGCTCGAGGCCGAGCTGACGCTGCCGCATCGTCTCTACCCACTGGGCGGCACAGTTCGCCGCCTGGCCGAGACGGAAGCTCGGGTCATCCACGTGCTTGCCACGGTCCTGCCATTTCGCCGCCTGACCTGGCGTCACCGCCTGCGCTGTCGGACGCGCGGGCTGTACGAGATCCGGAGCGTGTGGGTAATGGTCAGCGACCCGCTGCGCTTGTTTCCGCGCCGGATTGAGCTCCTGGTCGACGCGCGGCTGATCGTCTATCCGCGAATCGCGCCTCTTGAGCAGCTTGGCTTCCGGTCCTGGCTGCCACAGGGCGACCGGGCACTCCGGACCGTGCTGCTTGACGATCCACTGCGGCCGATCGGCGTGCGCGACTACCGGCCCGGCGATCCGCTGCGGCGGGTCCATTGGAAGGCCAGCGCCCGCCGCCAACAGCTCCAGATCAAGGTCCTCGAGCGGA
>DASPXK010000135.1:0-10237 GCA_035637315.1 Chloroflexota bacterium | reverse complement strand
AGGAGCGAAGCTTCATCGGCGGCCTGGCGCAGCCGCTCGTGGGCGCCTTGAGCGACCGCACCCGCTCCCCGCTCGGACGCCGACGGCCGTTCTTTCTGGTGGGCGTCCCACTGGTCGTCCTGAGCCTGCTCGCACTGGCTGCCCACCCGCCGTTCTGGTCGGCGGTGGCCCTGTTGGCGGTTCTGGCCTTTTTCCTCGCGGTCGCCTACGACCCGTATCTGGCGCTCCTGGCGGACATCGTCCCCAGCCAGCAGCGCGGCCGAGTGGGCGGCGCAATGGGGGTGGCGAATATGACCGGCCAGGTGGCCCTGCTGGCCGCCGCGAGCCTGCTCTGGGAGGAGCGCGAGGGGCTGGTGTTCGGGCTGGTCGCAGTGGCCGTCGCGGCCGGCTTCGCGACAACGTTTCTGGGTATCCGCGAGCCACCTAACCCGAACCAGCCCGGCCCTCCCGTGCGCCCTTCACTGCGACCGCTGGCCTACATTCGCGGCGTGCTCGCCGAGCGAGAGCTGGCGAAGTACGTCTGTGTCACCGGCCTATTCTGGCTTGGGACCGGTGGGGTGGTGCCTTTCTTGACCCGCTACGGCGTGGACGAGCTCCGTGTCGAGACGAGCACTGCGTTCCAGCTGCTGCTGGTCGCGGTGGCCACGACGGCCCTTTTCGCACTCCCAGCCGGCGCCCTCGGCGACCGGTTTGGCAAGCAGCGGGTGCTGGGACTGGGCCTGCTCGGCTACGGGGCTGCTTGCCTGGCCGGCGCGGCAGCCCAGACGGTGGCGCAGGCGTTCGTGATTCTGGCGGCCGTCGGCGTCGCAAACGCCGCCTGCACGGTGCTGCTCTTCCCGCTCCTGGCCGATCTGCTCCCCAGAGACCGGGCCGGGGAGCTGACCGGACTCGGCTCGGCCGTCTGGTCGATCTCTCAGCCGCTTGGGGCGGCCGGCGCGGGCCTGCTCGCCGACCTGACGGGCAGCCTTCGGACGGCACTCTTCTTGGCCGGCCTGCTCACCCTGGCCAGCGCGGCGCTCCTTACCCGAGTCCGAAGTCCGAAGTCCGAAGTCTGAACCCGAGTCATTTCACCTCGACTCCGGCGATGCGCTCGGCAGGTTGGACCATCGCGGACATATCCTGGTCGCCCAGGCCAAGCTGGCTGGCCTCCTTGAACAGCTCGAGCGACGTGCTGGTGAGCAGCAGCCGCGTGCCGAGTTCCTGGCCAAAGCTATGGATCAGGCCAAGGTCTTTGAGGATCAGGCTGACGGGTGTAGCTGGGTCGAACTTGCGCTGGAGGATCAGCGGGACGTGGCGGTTGAGCATCGCGCTGGCGCCGAAGCTGGTCCCCAGCACGTCCAGCATCACCTTCGGGTCGGCGCCCGCCTTGACGCCCATTACGAAGCCCTCGACAGCCGCGACTGTGTGCACGCCAACCAGCAGCTGATTGACCAGCTTGACGATCGTGCCGGTCCCCTGGCCACCGCAATGCTTGATGTTCTTGCCCATCGCCTGGAAGACGGCCGCGGCCTTCTCGAACGCGGCGGCGTCGCCACCCACCATGATCGTGAGGGTGCCCGCCTGCGCTCCGCCGGGCCCGCCGCTGACCGGAGCGTCCAGAAAGGCAGCCCCCTTTGCCGCGGCCGCCTCGGCGCAGCGGGCGTTGGTGGCCGGGCTAACCGTGCTGTGGTCGATCCAGACCTGTCCGGCCCGTCCGCCCTCGGCGATGCCGCTGGGGCCCAGGTAGACTTCCTCGACCGACGCCGGGGTGGGCAGGCAGGTCAACACGAAGTCGCTCGCCTGGGCCACCTCCCGTGGTGAGCTGGCAGGCCTGGCACCCTCGCCAGCCAGCTCGTCCACCACTGCCCGGCTGCGATTGTGGATGGTCACGTCAAATCCGGTCTTGAGCAACTGTTGAGTCATCGGGCGGCCCATCTTGCCCAGCCCGATGAAGCCGACCTTACCACCAGCCATGTCGAGTTTCCCTCCCGTCAGTACAGCTCCAGAGTGCAGAGTCTGGAGTCAAGGGTCAAACCTGGCCGTCCGAGTGTAGCATGCCCCCTTCTGCGCCACCGCGCGGGCGCGTTCCCCACGCGAGCCGTCTTGCGCGACCGTGCGGCGTGACCTTACAATTAGGTAAAGAATGATTTCCTTACCACATCGGCGGCGGATGAGACCAGCGCGCAGCAAGCTGACGAGCAAGGGCCAGGTCACGATCCCGAAGGACGTGCGGGCTCAGCTGGGTTTGAGGCCCGGCGATGAGATCGAGTTCGTCAAAGACGGCCTAGGCTTCCGCGTCCAGAAGCGGCTCGTAAGCTCTCCCTTCGACGCCTACCTCGGATACTTGAGGGGGCTGGCCGGACAGGACCCAGACCGACTGGTGGAGGAGATGCGTGGGCCGTGATAGCGGCTGTCGACACGAACGTCTTCCTCGACATCCTGATCCCTGACGCGCCTCATCTGTCTTCATCCAGGCGTGCCCTCGCAGACGCTGCTCGGGCCGGAGCATTGATCATCTGCGAGACCGTTTACGCGGAACTGGCCGCGACTTTCGCGGGCCCGGCCGACTTGAACAGTTTTCTGACGAACACTGGCGTGCGACTCGAGCCGTCAGGCGCTGAGGCCCTGAGCACAGCTGGGCATGCCTGGCGCCAGTATCGGGCGCGCCAACCTGGGCAGCTCGCCTGTCCCGACTGCGGCACGGTCCAGACCCTCCCATGCGACGAGTGCGGCGCGAGCATCTCGGTCCGTCAGCACCTGGTCGGAGACTTCTTGATCGGCGCGCACGCGCTCGTGCATGCCGACCGGCTCCTGACTCGGGATCGAGGGTACTACCGGACCTACTTTCCTCAGCTCCGCCTGGCCTCCTAACCGGATCGGATCGGCTGTCATCCTGAACAGCGAAACCCCCCTGCGCGCCACTCGTTTCTGAGCAACGGACCTACTCCGAAATTCAACGTGGCGCGCCGGCCTTTGGCCCGGGGGCCGCCGCCTGGTACTATCCTCGCCCCTAAAATTGCCCGCCGCACGGGCCCAACTTGCGAGCCTCAGGGACCTGCATGCACCTGAATACTCGAATCGCGGCGCTCCTTGCCGCCCTCGCGCTGCTGTCAGCACTGTCGTCTGTCCCGGTCCGGGCTGATCCGGGCCCGATCGCCGTGGCCCCACTACCGCCTGTGGCGAACCCCGATGGTCGCTTCGGCATAGTCCAGGGCGTAGCTGCTCCTGATCTGGCACTCAACGCGGGCGCGCGCTGGGACCGTGTCATCTTCCCCTGGTCCCTGATCCAGCGGGACGGGCCAGATAGCTGGAAGGAGCTGTACTACTCGGATGAGATCATCCGCGCCCAGGCCGGGCGAGGCGTGACGATGGTCGGCGTGATCATCTACACGCCCCAGTGGGCCTCGATTGACCCTCCCCGCGGCCGTCCCATCGACCGCCCGCAGGGCCTTAACCTGCCCTACAACGATGCGAAGAATTATTGGGGCCAGTTCGTTCGCAAGCTGGTCGCGCGGCACAAGGGGGTCGTCGACAACTGGGTGGTCTGGAACGAGCCTGACCTCTTCGACCCAAGCACGCGGTACACCTGGGATGGCTCGTACGAGGAGTACGCCCAACTGCTGAAGGTCGCGTATCTGAACATCAAGGAGGTCAACCCCAAGGCGCGGGTGATCGCCGGCGGGTTCGCATACTGGTGGGACAAGCACTATGGCCGGCCGCCTTACCTGGGTCCATTGCTCGAGGTCATCGCCCGCGATCCTGAAGCCAGGCGCAACAACCACTACTTCGACGTGGTCAGCCTGCACGCCTACAGCGCGCCGCTCAACTCGTATACCCAGCCACTCATCTTTCGCGAGATCCTGGAGCTGCGCGGGATAAAGAAGCCGATCTGGATATCCGAGAGCAACGTCGTCCCGTACGACGACCCGTCCAATCCGCTGCCGCCCGGTGGGCTGCGGGCAACGCTGGACCAACAGGCTTCTTACGTGATCCAGAGCATGGCGCTAGCTCTGGCCGCTGGCGTCGACCGATACGGCATCTACAAGCTGGTGGACGAGGCGCCCGAAAACAACACCGAGATGTGGGGCCTGGCTCGCAACGACCTGAGCCTCAAACCGGCCTACGTAGCCTATCAGGTTGGGGCGACCTATTTTTCTAACGTCCGCTCGGCTGTCTACAGTTGGCCGGGCAGCGCAGAGGTGCCAACGCCGGAGCAGGTCAAGTCGATCCTGACGTCAAACGCGAACCGAGTCCAGTTCATCTGGCCGGCCCAGCTCAGCCAGGTCGTCCTGGAACGCGGCCCGAAGCGAACGACGGTCGTCTGGAACAACTCGCCGCTCGACGTGACTCACCGTGTGCCGGCCACGGCCAGGCGGGCGACGCTGGTGACCAAGTTCGGAAAGACCGACACGATCACCGCTCGAGACGGGTTCTACGTCATCGACCTGCCGGGCTCGCAGCACAACCCGGACATCCGCGACTACAGCATCTACATGATCGGCGGCGAGCCGTTCATCATCGACGAGGAAGTGCGGCCGCTGCCGACCGATCGCGTCGCCAGTCGGATCGAGATCGTCTGGCCCAGGGACGGCGCAGAGACGAAGGACGCCGAGCGCGCGAACGTCACCGCGCAGCTGCTGATGCCAGGCCCGGCCAACGAGTCCGTCCCGTGTCGCTACAAGCCGGACAACGTCCAGCTGTGGTCCAAGCCAAACGGCGGCGAGAAGGAGTTTGTCGGAGATGGCGTGCGGCGAATGGCCGAGGCGGACGGGCTTCGGTATCCCGTCTGGGACTTCAACGAGGTGAATGTCGGATTCGCCCGCGACCCGAAGAACTTCTACGAGTACTACGTGGTAGTCGACGGCGTCCAGACCGAGGCGACGGTCTGGACCTACGGCGGGCCCAACGGCAACGACTGGCGCCAGCCGCCCCAACGCCCGGCCCGCGGCTGCGAATAGGCGAGTTCACACTCAGCGCCGCCTGACTGTACCGCGACCGTCAGGGAGCGGCCGGTCCTTGCTGCCGGTCCCTGACGGTGACGGTACCGAGTCCCAACGGCTCACCTGACCCAGTCCCAGACGGAGATGGGAGGATGCTCAGCCGATAGCCAGGCGCGCGATAGCGTAGGCCAGGCCGGGCACCAGGCCGAGGAAGACCACAGCCGCGCCAGCCAGGAGCACGGCAGGCGCGGGGAAGCGCGGGCCCGGGCCGCCGCCATCCGCCCGAACGGCGGCGAACACGTCGGGCAGGGGTCGTAAGTAGTAGAGCACGCCCGCCACTCCGCCGACCGCCGCGACGACCGTTGGGCCCCAGCCGGCAGCGTGCCAGGCCGCCGCCAGCACGGCCAGCTTGGCCCAGAAGCCCGGGGCCGGCGGGATTCCAGCCAGTGACAGCAGTCCGAGTGCCAGGCCGAGCGCGCGCGTCGCGCCCCACTCCTCTGACGGCACGTCGGCCAGACCGAGCGGCCCCGGGCCGCGACCGGCCAGCGCGGCGAACACCAGCAGGGCGGTCAACGCGTAGATTTCGACGTAAAAGACCGCCGCCGCGCGACCCTCCGCGCCGCAGCCAAGCGCCAAGGCGAGGAAGCCCGCGTTCGCAACGGCCGAATACGCGAGCATTCGCCGCAGCTCGCGCTGGGCGAGCGCTCCCAACGTGCCCCACACGATCGACAGCAGCCCGATCCCGATGAGAACGGCGGGCGGCGGCGCGCCGGCCCCGACAACGAGTCGGCCGAGCGCCAGCACAGCGGCCACCTTGCTGGCGGCCATTACGTAGCCGGCCAAGGCGGGCGCGCCGGCCGTGTAGACGTCTAGGGCGCCCCAGTGCAGTGGCACCACCGCCAGCTCATAGCTGACTCCGAGGCCGAACAGCATCACCCCGGCCAGCAGCACCCAGTGATACGCCGCTTCGACCTGAGCCAACGAGGGCCAGGCAAAGGAGCCGGTCGCCAGAAAGATCAGCCCGAGCCCATAGATCAGCGCCGCAAAGGTGATCGCGCTAAGCACGAAGTATTTGAACGCCGCCTCCAGTGGCCGCTCGCCACGACCCAGGCCAATCAGCACCGCGGCGCTCAACGACAGCGTCTCCAGGCCCAGCGCGGCACTCAAGAGATCCCCAGCGGTCGCCAGCACGACCGCGCCGGCCGAGCCGAGAAGCACCAGAGCCGCCACCTCAGGGCGCTGTGTTGTCACGTGCAGCTCGGCGCTCGGAACCAGCAGCATTGCGATCGCGGCCGCGCCGAGGATGGAGAACAGGGCGATCTGGCTCAGCGGGTCCCCCGCCACGCTAGGCAGCGCGGCGACGACCAATGTCAGCATCCCGATCGTCCCGAGCGCGGTCGAGTCTCTCGTCAGGCGAGAGGTCAGGGTGAGGATCACCATGGCACCTACGACCAGGATCGCGACCGAGAGCAGGGCCGGAGGAACGCTCATGCGCGCAATCCGATCAGCAGAATGATCGCGATGCCGAACACCGACGCCAGCGCGTAGCGTCCGAGACGGCCGCTGTGGATGGCGGCCAGGCGATCCGCCAACCCATAGCCCCGCCGCGCGACGGCCCCCACCCAACCAGCGTCGGTGCCGACACGGACCGGCTCGGCTGCCTGCTCACGGCCCCGCCAGCCAGAGAGCGCGAAGCCAAACACGCCGAGCAGTCCGGCAAAGAAACCGAACGGGCTGGCGAAGCGGACCGGCTCAGCGTGGCCGGCCGTCTCGCCGAGCGCTGACGAGAGCAGCCCGGCCGGCCATTCCAGGTAGCCCGCGACGACCGCGCCGACCGCCAGCGGCACAAGCGGCCAGAGCAGGAGCGGAGACGGGTGATGGATCGGCTGTTCATCCGGTCGCGGCCCGTGGAACACGCCGAAGAAAAGGCGGCCGATGTAGAGGCCGGTCAGAAACGTGCCCCCAAACAGGCAGACAGCCAGGAGGAGGTTGGCCTGCTCGCCGGCGTCCAGAATGGCGTCTTTGCTGAGCGCGCCTGAGAGGCCAGGTAGGCCCACCAGCGCCAGTGACCCGACCAGGAAGGCGGCGTAGGCGCCGGGCAAGGCTCGTCTCAGGCCACCGAGCGCGGCCAGCTCCTCCTCGCCGTCCCGGGCGTGGATCACGACCCCGGCCGAGAGGAACAGCAGCGCCTTGAACGACGCGTGGGTTACCAGGTGAAAGATCGCCGCGAACGGGGCGCCAAAGCCGACCCCCGCGAACATGTAGCCGAGCTGGCTAACGGTCGAGTAGGCCAGGCCGCGCTTGAAGTTGGCTTGCTGCAGGCTGGCGAGCCCCCCGCCCAGCGCGGTCGCCACGCCCAGGGCCGCTGTAGCCACGGCGACGGGCGGAGCGGCCGCGAGCAGCGCGTTAGTCCGCACGAGCAAGTAGACGCCGGCCGCCACCATCGTCGCGGCGTGAATCAGGGCGCTGATGGGGGTTGGACCGGCCATCGCGCTGGGCAGCCAGAAGTAGAGCGGCCCCTGCGCGGACTTGGCCGCGGCCGCGACGAGCAACAGGCTCGCGGTCAGGCGCGCCCCCCCGGGCACGGCGAGGCAGGCCGGCGTCTGTAGGGTGAGCAGATCGCCGCATCCGGCCGGCACGAGCACGATCGCCACCAGGAGCGCCGCGTCGCCCACCGCGTTGGCGGCGAGCGCCTGGAGGCCCGCGCCGAGCGTGCCCGGCCGATCGAGCCAGAAACTGATCAGCAGGAAACTGGCCAGCCCCACGCCGGCCCAGCCGATCAGAAGGACCGCCAGGTTGCCGGCCAGCACGAGGATCGCCATGCTGGCCACAAAGAAGTCCAGGTACATGAAGAAACGGCGCTGGCCGGCGGGCGGCTCGTCGGCCATGTAGGCCAGCGAGTAGACGTAGACACACAGCGAGACGAAGCCGAGCACGGCCAGCATGACCGCTGCGAGCGCATCGCCTCGAAGGTGGAATGCCCCATCAGGCAGGAAGGGCAGCCAGTCTACCTGGCGCAACTCGGCCGCGGTGCGCGATCCAAGCAGCCAGGTGACGGCAACCACGAGCAGGACCCCAGGACCAGCCAGGCTCGCCGAGCCCGGCCTCCGCCCGACGCCGAGCCCGGTCAGGACCAGGCCGGGCAGCGTGAGCGCCCAGGCCCAGAGCAGCACGCCACTCATCCGCGGACCTCCGCCGGATCGTCCACGTCGACCCGGGATCGGTCGCGGAAGAGGGCTAGCGCGAGTCCCAGGCCGACCACCGCCTCAGCGGCGGCCACGACCAGCACGATAAGCGCCGCCGCCTGGCCATCCACCACCCCGCGCACTCTGGCGGCTAGCACGAAGAGCAAGTTGCCCGCGTTCAACATGAGCTCGACGGACATGAGCATGGCGACCGGATTGCGCCGCAAAAGCACGCCCCCACTACCGAGTGCGAGCAGAGCGGCGCTTGTGCCCAGGACGAGCACCTCGGAGCTCAGGGCGCCTGCTCCTGGCGGCGCCAGATAGCTACGGCGCCAACGATGGCCACTAGCAAGAGTGGGGCGGTGAGCTCAAACGGTACGACCAGCGGCCCGAACAGTGATCGGCCGATCGCCTCGACGCCCCCCACGGACCGACCGGTCGCGGCCGGCAGGCTGGCCGAGAGGCCGGCGGCCAGCGCGGCGAGCAGCGCCCCGGCCGCCAAAACCGCCGAGAGCGCGCGCCCGCTCCCGATCGGTCCCTCGGCACCCCCGGCCGGCAGCAGCGCGATCACGAACAGGAACAGCACCACGATTGCGCCCGAGTAGATCAGCACCTGGCCGATCGCGACGAGGTCGGCGGCCAGCAACAAGAACAGCGACGCGATGGCGAGGCTGTGAACCAGCAGGCCGACGACGGAATGGACCGGCCGCCGCGCCAGAACCACCGCGAGCCCACTCACCAGGGCGACGGCGCATCCCACTGCCAGCGGGAGGAAGAGCTCAGACAAGGCCTAAGCCCCTGACCCGGGACGACCTAACCCCCCGGCCCCCTTCCCTGAAGGGGGCCGGGGGGTTAGGTTAATCGCTAGGGAAGGGGGTCGGGGAACAACTGCGCTTTGCCAGCTTAGCTTACTCAGCGGCCCTCTCACTTGTCTCCTCGGGAGCCAAACGCGGATCCGGACCGCCGACTGGATGGTGGGTGCGGTACACGGTGCCGAGCGTGGTGTGGACCCCACGCTCGTCCATCGAGCGCTCGACGTCGGGGTGAAACTGGGCCCGTGGGGCGTACCTCTCAGGCTCGAGCAGCATCTCTTTCGTGTAGACGAAATCCTCACGGGCGAAGTCGGCCAGCTCGTATTCCGGACCGAGCTTGATGGCGTCAACCGGGCAGGCCTCTTCGCACAGCCCGCAGAAGATGCAGCGGATCATGTTGATCTCGTAGACGCTGGCGTACCGCTCACCGGGCGAGACAGGCTTGCTCGGATCGTTCTCGGCCGACTGGACGTAGATCGCCTCCGAGGGACACGCCGCCGCGCACAGGCTGCAGCCGATGCAGCGCTCGAGCCCATCCTCATGGCGATACAGCCGGTGGCGGCCCCGGGACCGCGGCGCCAGGGGTCGCTTCTCCTCGGGATAGCGAAGCGTGATCGGCGGCTGGACGACGTGCTTGAGAGTGGTCCAGAACCCCTTCGCGAGCGCCAACGCGTCACGCAGCACGACAAGCTACCCGATGATCGCCACGGCCAGCGCCGTCACGGCGACGTTGAGCAGGCCGAGCGGCAGCAGGATGCTCCAGGAGAGCCGCATCAATTGATCGTAGCGCAGCCGAGGCAGCGTGGCCCGCAGCCAGACGAACATGAACAGGAACAGCACCATTTTGACGAAGAGCCAGTGGGGGCCCGGGAAGACCGGCCCCCACCAGCCGCCGAAGAACATCGTCGCCGCCAGCGCCGAGACGCTGATCATGCTGACGTATTCGCCGATGTAGAACATCGCGAATCGCATCCCGCTGTACTCGGTGTGATAGCCAGCCACCAGCTCAGTATCGGCTTCAGGTAGATCGAAGGGCGCGCGGTTGACCTCGGCCACGGCCGCGACCAGGTAGAGCAGAAACCCGAGCGGCTGGACGAGGATGTACGGCACCGAGCGCGCCTGCGCCTCGACGATCTGGCGCAGTGAGAGGCTGCCGCTCACGATCACTACGCCTACCAACGACAGTCCCAGGATCAGCTCATACGACACGACCTGGGCCGCGGCCCGAAGCCCACCCAGGAGCGAGTATTTCGAGCCTGACGACCAGCCACCAAGGACCAGACCGTACACGCCGAGGCTGCTCGCCGCCAGCAGGTAGAGC
>DASPXK010000134.1:0-12229 GCA_035637315.1 Chloroflexota bacterium | reverse complement strand
CACGCGCGGGTTCGCCGCCCCCGAGGAGAAGGGCGAGTACCAGACGCCGTACGCTAAGTCAGAGCTGAAGACGTACCGGCCGATCAACGCCGGCGAGTCGGTCTACTCGTTCGTCTACCTCGCCGAGAAGTACGAGCGGCGGGGCAACCGCTTCATCACCTGGGAGGTGAGGGCCGTGACCGGCCGCGGGATGCCGGCCTTCGACTACACCTACACCATCATCTGGCCAGACGGGCCGAGCACGGATGGCGGCTCCCGTCCCCCGGCCGCGCCCCAGCCGCTCCCGGAGATCGTCCCTGAAGACGCCCTCCCCGCCATCACCAAAAGCGAGAGCCAGGCGGCCATCGACCGCTATAGCGAGCTGACGCGCGTCCGGGCGCGGATAGGCACCAACCTACACCAGGACCCCGAGTTCGCCCGCCGCACCATCTTCGGCGGCACCGCCAACACCGGCGTCGCCACCGCCGCCTACTGCGCCGAGCTGCTCGAGACAGCCTACAGCCCCGCCGCTCTGCTCAAACCGGGCGCGAATATCGAATTCAAGGCGATCCGCGCGATCCGGGCCGGCGACGAGATCAGCCTGACCGGCCGAGTCACCGCCCGCCAGCCCCGCACCCACGACTGCGTGATCTGGGTCCACGCCCAGGACGGCGGCCTTCGCGGCGTCGCCACGGCCACGGTGGTGCCATAGGGCTCGCGCGCCTCGGCATGCGGATCGCGTTCCACCTACGGCACGCGAGCCGGGAGGGGTGCAACTCGAATCTGGCGAGGCTCGCTGCGGTAGACGGACTCAAGGACTTCGGCCAGGCGGGCGACCTTGGCCTCGAAGATCTTCTGGCCCTTCTCGGCCGACGATGGGTGGGGGTTGCCGACGGCGCCGCTCTCGGAGAGGTGGGGCGTGACCCAGGACTCGATGACGTCGTTGCCCTTGAACGAATAGCCGATGTCCGGCGTTGGGTCGAACACCCAGCCTTCGGCGCGATCCATGTGGACCAGCGCCGGCGCGAGGTGACGGACCATCGAGGTCTCGGAGTCTCCCGCGTGCATGGCGATCGCCGCCTCCTCGGGGGCGACAAGGCCGGGAACCGGCGCCAGGCTGCCGAGGAAGATCTTGAACACCCGCATCTGGGTTTCTATCTGGAGGTCGCGGAAGAAGTCGTCGATCGCCCCAACGTTGCCGCCGTGGCTGCCCAACAGGACCAGCTTGTGGAAGCCGCTCCGCGCCACGGACATCGCCAGGTCGCGCAACACCATGCGGAGCGTCTCGCCGGTGAAGGTTAACGTGCCAGGGAACGCCATATGCTCGACGCTCTTGCCAAAGGTGGTGGGCGGCAGCGCGAGGACCATGACGTCATCGGGGAGACGGGCGAGGGCAGCGCCAAGCACCTCCATACCCGCGAGGGTATCGGTGAGCAGCGGCAGGTGGGGTCCGTGCTGCTCGACAGCGCCGACATTGAGGACCGCCGTAGCGTTAGGGTCGCCCTTGGCGATCTCGTCGATCTCCTGCCAGGTGTAGTAGGCCCAGTAGCGTTCGGGGGGGATCGGGCCGTGCAGGCTGGTGCCGACCCGGTCGGGAAGCTGCTTGAGGGCCATCGGATTTACCTCCGCCATCACACCGCCGAGCCGACCGGCTCGGCCGCGCTCGTCCGCGCTGCCAGCGCAGGCCGAACCTGCGACCAGAATCGTCCGAGCTGCCCGATCGTGTCCTGCCGCCGCATCCCGGGCAGGTGCGGGAAGATGATTAGCCCCTCCAGGCCCAGTTCGTCCTGCATCTCCAGGAGCGTGTCGCCGACATGCTCGGGCGTGCCGACGACCCAGGATTTGGAGGCCATGCGCTCCTTGAGCGTGAAGGGCGGCCGCCCGGCGAGCGCCGGCGTGCGTCGAATGATGTTTGGCCAGAGCAGCTTGGTGAGCTCGTCGTGGCCCGGCCGGGCGACGCGGATCGCCTCCTCAGCACTGTCGGCGATGTGGATGTTGACCATGAGGATGCGGTGCTCGCCCTTGCGCAGCGGGCGACCAAACGAAGCCTCGAGCAGGTCGCCGTAGCGCCGCCAAGAGGGCACGATGCGCTCCCAGGGCTGGTTGGCGAACACGCCGATGTGGCGCCGGCCAGCGGCATACGCAAGCGTACCCTCGCTGGTGATGGGTTGATAAATCTCGACGGGGGTATTGATCGGCCTGGGGACCAGGGGGAACTCCGTGACAGGCTCGGCACGGAAGGTGAGGCCTTCCGGCGGAATGGTGTAGTACTTGCCCCGGTAAGCGAACCGTTCATTCGAGGTCGCGGCTTTGAAGATCTCGACCTGCTCTTCGAACACCTCGCGGTTGTGGACGTCGTCCGCGTCGCCGTCGTAGCCGACGTTGACGCCGAACACGTTCGACTCGCGCTCCTCGGTGCCACGTCCGAGGCCGCAGAGTATGCGACCACCGCAGAGGACGTCGGCCATGGCGTAGTCTTCGGCGAACCGGATGGGGTGCCAGGTGGTGAGCACGTGGATCAGGGCGCCGAGCCGAATCCGCCGGGTGTGCTGGGCGAGCACGGCGTTCAGGAGCAGGACGTTCGGGACGATCTCGAAGCCGTGGTTCTGGAAATGGTGCTCGGCCGTCCAAATGGACTCATAGCCGAGCTGGTCGCAGACCCGGGCGTACTCGATCAGGTCCGCGAAGCCACGGCGGTAGTCCTCCTGGCCGTAGCTGCGTTTGTGGGCGGGCGGGCCGTCGATGCCGGCATCCGGCATGTCCACGGTCCCGTAGAAGAAGGCGCCAAAATGCACGCTCACCTCCCGCCGTTCGGGACGGCTCTGACAAATGGTAACACCTGCGGTATGGTCGCCATGGGAAGCTCCGGTCCCCCAAAGGTGCTGGAATCCCTTGAGGATGCCACCGGGCTTCCCTTCGCTTGATGCCTATGGGGCGTGATGCATCACCCCCCTACAGTAGCGCTGGAGCCGCCTCGCCCAGGGCATCGATCGTGGCGGCGCAGCTCGCATAGTCGAAGCCCGCGACGACGGAGGCGTAGGTCACGCCCAGCTCGGCGTAGGCGTGGAGCTGGTCCGCCAGGTACGAGGGCGGCCCGACCAGGGCGGGGAAGCTGAGCGGGCCATGGCCCCCAACGGGTTCGGTGACTGACATCCGCGCGCGGGCGGTGAGGCGCGTACCGCCCGCGTCGGCGTAGGCCCGGGCGAGCGGGGCCAGCTCCTCGGGACTCACCCGGGTCGGCTGCCAGGTTAGGCCGTACCGAATTGCCCGCCGCATCGTCGCCTCCCCCCCAGCTAGCCATAGCTCAGGGGGCTCGACCTCACCGCACGGCCCGATCGGCCCGGCCGCCGACCAGGACCAGAACTGGCCACGGAACTCGGGGTCGCCCCGCCACGCCGCCTGCAAAGCGCGGATGCCCTCGTCGAGACGGGCGCCGCGCTCTGCGAAGCCGAAGCCGAACAGCCGCGCGTCATGCTCCCAGAAGCCCGCGCAAACGCCGACCACGGCGCGGCCGCCCGTGACGGCATTCAGGGAAGACCCCTGCTTGGCCACGATACGCGGATCGCGCGCCGGGAGGACGAGGGCGTTGAGGCCGTAGGTCCGAACCTCGACCTGACCCGCCAGCCAGGCGAGCTCGACGAAGGCGTCCATAGCGCCTGACCAGGCCGGGAACGATGGGGTCGAGATGAGGCCATCCCCCATCATGAGCCCATCCAGCCCGGCGTCCGCCGCCCGCCGGGCGAGCTTCAGCACCTCGTCACGGGTCGAACCGTACGGTGATACTCCGATGCGCATGGCTTAGAGCCCGACGTTAGGGTCGATGAACTCGTTGGTGACGACGTCGGTCGGCTTGACGTCAGCCCTGAACTGCGGGATCCGGCGCGCCTCGTAAATCGGTACCAGGATGTCGATGAGCCGCTGCATTCGGTCCATGTCGAAGTTCCCGAGCGTCTTATCAGGACCGTTGTCGACGATCTTGTACTCACGCATCGCCCGGGCCGCGTAAGCCACCCCGCCCTCGGTGAGCGTCCAGGTGCTGGCCAGGTCCTTGGCGATCTGGATCAGGTTGCGGTTCACCGCCTCCGGGCTCCGAATGTAGTCAACCTGGGCCTGCTGAATCATCGGCACAAAGGCACGCAGGCAGTCCCGCTTGGCTTCGATCGTCTCCGGCCGGGCCGCCAGCATTGGGGAGTAGATCGCGTAGCCGGAGTCGTTCAAGAGCAGGAAGCCGATCTTCTTGCCGCCCCACTGCGAAAACTCGTTCTCGTACTTGTAGGGCTCCGAGCTGACGAAGCCCTGCTGGATGAGGTTGCCCTCGCTGACGAACCGCGTTGGCGAGCCATCGTACGACTCGTCGATCTGCTCCTGCCTGATCCAGCCCTTGCCCAGCAGGTAGTCGAGATAGGGCGCGCCGGGGAACACCAGAAGTCTGGCATCCGACTGCCCGATCTCCTCGAAGCTCTGGAAGTTCCAGCGATCCGCCGCCCACATCAGGATCGCCGGGCTGATCTCGAGCGGCGCCACCACGCCGATGGTCGGGAGGCGGCCAAAGTCCCGTACCCCCTGGTCCGTGCCGACCTGGCCAAGGTCGATCTCCTTGTCCTGGTACATCTGCGCCGGCACCAATTGGCCGCCAAGGTACGGGCCGCCGGCCCGGATCTCGAGCGTGACGTCGGTGCCGGTGATCGTGCCGCTGTAGCGCCCCGTCTCCTTGTCGAGTCTCCCCTCGTTGACGACGAGCTGGTACAGCGCGCCGTGCTCCGGCTGCGGGAACCAGTTGGTCTGGACGACGATCCGCGGTCCACAGATCGCAGATGACAGCACAGCCTGAGCGCCGGGCGATGCCAGCGCGGCAGCCGGCGGCCCAACGACCGCCGGGGGACAGGCTGCCAGCGTCATGGTTAGCAGCCCCAGCAGCGCCACCCGCCTCCAATTCCTCGACGAAACCACACGCATGTCGCACCTCCCCGCGCTTCTCTCGCGCGCGATGTGTTCTGGGACTAGGACGCGCTCGCCTGTCCCGACTCGTGCCATGGGCCGATGACTTTCGCGATCACGAATCCAAACGACCAGAAGACCGCAAGACCCAGTACGGACGAGAAAAAGATCGCCGTGAAGAGCATCTCCGCCTGAAGGTTTGCCCGATAGACGTCCAGCAGGCGTCCAATACCCGCCTGTCCCTGGCGGAAGAAGAAGTCACCCACAATAGCGCCGATCACCGACGCGCCCGCCGAGATCCGGAAGCCGGTGAAGATGGCCGGCAGGGCCGCGGGAAACTGAAGCTTCACCAGGCGCGTCTGGCGAGACGCGCCGTGCAGGGTGAACAGGTCATGAAGCCCACGATCGACCGACTTCAGCCCGAAGAGCGTGCTGGTGACGATCGGGAACAGGGAGATGAGCACGCAGACGATCACACGGGCCGGAAAGTTGAAGCCGAACCAGAAGCCGATGAGCGGCACCAGCGCCAGGATCGGGACAGTCTGGATCACCTGCGCGTAGGGGAACATGGCTCGCTCGAAGAACAACCCCTGGCTCATGAGCGTTGCGAACGAGACGCCGACGGCCATCGAGATCAGGAGTCCCGTCAGCGCCACCTGGGTAGTAGACCTGAGCCCGGACAGGATCTCAGTCAGGTTCGCGCGATCGAGGAAGCCGACCTCGATGACCTGGTGCGGCGGCGGAAGCATGAATCGCCGGTCTCGATCGAGCAGCACGTAAGACAGCGTGTACCAGAGCGCGATGAGAAGGACGAGCGCGAGGAGGGGCGGCACAAAGACGACCAGGCCGGATCGCGTCGGCCGGGGCTGCGCCCGAACGCCCTCCTCCGCTCCTTCGATCCTGGCGGTGGGCTCGGCAGCCTCACTCAGCTTCAACACGTTGATCGCTCTCCTCCCCTCGGGGGTCACGCATCCGGAGCGCACGGGAGACCGTGCCCGCGACATGGGCGAACTCTGGATCGAATCGCAGCTCTGGCGCGCGGGGATATGGGAAAGGGATGTCGATGCAGGCCACGATTCGGCCCGGGCGAGGCGACATCACGGCCACACGACTGGACAGGAACACCGCCTCGCTCACCGAGTGGGTCACGAACAGCGCCGCGAACCGCTCCAGCTCGAAGAGTCGGAGCAGCTCGTGGTTTAGTCGCTCGCGGGTGATCTCGTCGAGCGATCCGAACGGCTCGTCGAAAAGGAACACCTTCGGCCGCAGCGTGAGCGAGCGCGCCAGCGATACCCGCATCTTCATCCCGCCGGAGAGGGCACGCGGGAGGTGCCGCTCGAACCCGGTGAGGCCAACCAACTCGATCGCCTCCCGGGAAGCCCTGGCGCGCTCGCGCTTCGGCACGCCGTGCAGTTCGCAGAACAGCTCGACGTTGTCCCGGACCGTGCGCCAGGGCATCAGCGTCGCATCCTGGAAGACGAAGCCGAGGTTGTCGGTGGCGATCCTCACCTCGCCGGCCGTATGCGAGGTCAGCTTTGAGGCCACCCGTAGGAGCGTCGATTTACCACAGCCTGATGGACCGATCAGCGCCACAAGCTCGCCGGGATTCACCGTCAGGCTGACGTTGCGCAGGGCTACGGTACCGTCCGGGAACACTTTCCCGACGTTGGCGAAGGCTAGCGCCGGAGCGCTCACTGCGGTGCCTGCGTTCGACACTGGAGCTAGCAATCTACCGCCGCCTGCCGCGCATTGTAGTTGATCGCCATGGATAGCGCCTGACACCTTTGGGCAATCCGGTCAAGTCAATGGAAGCATGCCTTCCGGCGGGCGTACAATTGATATGCGACAAGGCCGGGTTTGCCTAGCCCAGTAGCTCGGGCGTTCGGTCAGTAGCCAAGGAGGCGCGTTATGAGCGGATTGCCGTTGTTCCCCACTACGGTCGTCGGCAGCTGGCCGCGGCCGGACTATCTCCTAGATGCGCTGAAGAAGCGTCAGGCCGGGCGGCTCACCTTCGAGGAGTTCAACAAGGTCGCCGACAAGGCCGTCCTCGAGGCACTCAAGTACCAGGACGACGCCGGGATCGACATCGTCTCGGACGGCGAGCAGCGACGCGACAACTTCTACTCGTTCGTCACCGAGAAGCTCGACGGCGTCAAGCTAATGACGCTTGCCGAGCTGATCGACCTCGTCGAGGACAAGCGGCACTTCGAATCGATCTTGAAGCAGCTCGACGTTCCGGCGTTCAGTATCAAGAACGCGACCGTCGTAGGCAAGCTCAATCGCCGCCAGCCGATCGCCCTCGACGAGTACGAGTTCCTCCGAAAGCACACTGACAAGCCGACCAAGGTGCCGCTGCCGGGTCCGTACATGCTGACCCGTTCGATGTGGGTCCAGGGCGTCTCCGACAAGGTGTATCCATCCCAGGACGCGCTGGCCCAGGATATCGTCAGGGTCCTGCGCGAGGAGGTCCAGGACCTGAAGGCGGCCGGTTGCCAATACATCCAGTTCGACGAGCCGGTCCTGACCGAGGCGGCCTTCAAGCGCGATACCAAGGAGCGCACCTTCATGTGCGCTTCGATGGGCGGTTCCTCCGGCGACGCGGCCAAGGAGCTGCTGTGGGCCAGCCGGCTGATGAACCAGGTCATCCAGGACATCGAGGGCGTCAACCTGGGCATGCACGTCTGTCGCGGTAACTGGAGCCGCAAGGAGGAGACGCTCCTCCAGGGCGCCTACGACCCGCTAATGCCGTACATGATGATCATGAAGCTGGACCAGCTGGTGCTCGAGTTCGCCACCCCGCGCGCGGGCGACCTCAAAGTGTTCGAGCCTTACAAGAACCAGCGCCAGATCGGCCTCGGCGTGGTCAATCCACGCAGCGACGAGCTGGAGAGCCCGGACTTCGTGGTCAAAAAGACGAAGGAGGCGCTCGAATACTTCCAGCCGGAGCAGATCTACCTGAACCCGGACTGCGGCTTCGGCACCTTCGCCGAGCGCCCGATGAACCCGCCCGACAAGGCGTTCCAGAAGCTCCAGGTTATGGTCGAGGGCGCCGAGCGACTTCGGAAGGAATACGCAAACTAGGAGATGGGAGTTGGGAGATAGGAGATGGGTCGGTATCCCCCGCGTCCCATTCCCCATCTCCCAAATCCCGATCATGGATGAGCTCAACGGTCTGAAGCTGGCGGACCTCAACCAGGCACTCGAGGCGATCAAGGCGGACCCTGAGAAGGCCCAGACCTACCGCTGGTCGGCCCGGGCGCGTTGGATGCGGGGCTTCAAGAGCAAGGTCACCGCGCGCGACCACCAGTTCGTGGTGGACGAGCCGGCCGGCTTTGCCAGTGTCGACGAGGCGCCCACCGCCGTCGAATACGTGCTCGGCGCGTTCGGCGCCTGCCTCGCGACCGGATTCGTCTACAACGCCACCAAGCGCGGCATCGAGCTGTACAACATGGAAGTCGCGCTCGAAGGAGCGACCGACAACGTCTTGACCTTCCTCGGCCTGAGCGACGAGGGCCACGCCGGCTACCGTGAGATCACCGCCAAGCTGTACGTCCAGGCCGATGCCGACGAGGCGGCGCTCCGCGAGGTCTGGGAGCAGACGGTCAAGACCTCGCCGGTTGGCAACTCGCTCAGCCGCGCCGTCTCGCTCAAGCCGGAGCTAGCGGTGGTGTGACGAGAGCAGTCAACCATCAGCTGTCAGCTATCAGCCGAGGAGCCGCGGCCGACGGCTGATAGCTGATTGCTGATAGATCGAGCCCTTGGGCACGGCATGCCGTGCCCCTACCGAGCAACCTCCAGCACCACGAAGCGGTCGTCGACCCACAGCTCAGTCGGGTTGAGGAAGCCGTAGAACTGGGCGTGGGACCGCTCTGTGACCACGTACCGAACGCTGTACTTTTGGACCAGGTGGGCCGCGATATCGGGTGGATAGGCGGTCGAGTTGACCACCAGCGGCTGGTGGGTAAACGCGTACAGCAGGTGGTCGCCCAGGATCGGCCCGGGACCGCGAGCGGCGATGGCATCGGCGGCGGCACGCAGCCTTCCCGCCTCCTCGACGAAAGCCGTCTCGCCCTGGCCGCCGAAGTTATCCTGGACCAACCCGCCATCGTAGTAGTACGTGTGGCTCGGGATCGATACGAACGTCCAGACGTTCGTGAACAGGCACAGCCCGGCTGTGACTGCCACAAGCAGACCGCGCTCGAGCGGCTGCTTCAGCTCGCAGAGGAACCAGCTCCCGATCGCAAATACCAGCGGCAAGACCGGCACGAGGTAGCGAAACTTGGTCGTCGGCCACAAGAGTACGAGCGCCAGGTGCACGACTGCCAGGACGACCAGGGGAGATGCGAGATGCGAGTTGGGAGTTAGGGATTGCCACCCTGCCCGTGCTCTCGTCGCCCATCTCCCAACTCCTATCTCCCATCCCCCAACTCCCGCGGCGAGCAGACCCGCCACGAAGAAGCCCACCAGCAGCGGGGCCAGTATGAGCAGCTGACGAGCCACAAATCCGACGTTGCCATACAGGTCGAACGCTCGATCCCGCAGCGCCGCTCCAGTCCCCCCAGGCTGGGGGAGGTTGCGCTTGACTACCTCGTCGCCGACTAGGAGGTACTCGACCTGCTTCGAGCCGCCAGACAGCGAGCGCTCCAGCGGCTGGCTCCAGAGAGGATTGCCGAAGACCACGGCGTTGTGGACCAGCCAGGGCGTTACGACGGCCAGCATCACCGCCAGGCTCAGGGCCGGCCCGGCCAGCGCCTCACGGCTCAACCAGGACCACCCGTGTCGGAGCACGTGCACCAGGCCCAGACTGATGGGTAGGACGACGGCGGAGTAGTTCGCCAGACAGCCCAGGCCCATCGCCAGCCCGACCAGCACCGCGCTCCGGCGTTGCCGAAGTCCACAGCCACCGACTTGCCAGACGAAGACCAGGTACAGCGCCGCTTCAAGCATCCACAACGAGCCGTTGCCTGAGAAATCGACCAGCGGGTAGGAGCCGGCGACCAGGGCGGCAGTCAGGAGCGCGGGGCCGCGTCCGATCGTCCGCCGACAGGCCAGGTACGTGAGGGGAACCAGAGCTATCCCAATCGCCAGGCTGACCAGTTTCAGGGCCACGTAACCGTCGCCCACCACGGGCACGAGTGGCGCGCCCAGCACCGGCCACAAGGGCGGGTGCTGGTCCAATGGGTAGCCGAAGCCGAAGCGGCCGATCGGGTAGTAGCGGACGTCGACGATGGGGATCTTGAGCGCGCCCTGCCAGGCGACGGATTCGGCGATCGAGGCGTCCAGGACGACGTCGCCGTGAGGCCAGATGTTAAAGGCGAAGGCGGCAAGCCTCCAGGCCGCCCCGGCGCCAGTCATCGCTACCAGGATCAGGGGCACCGTCAGCCCGAGCCCGCGCGGCGCGGCCACGCTCATGCCTGCTCCCGAGGTGGCGCCATGATAGCATGCCTCCCCCGAGCGGCTCGTAGTGGGCGCCTTTGCGCCGAAGGCGGACTAAAGTACGCACTACGCGTGGGCCTCTATAATGCGCGGCACGGTGTAATGACCCTGCTCGCGGGCGGCCAGCCATTCTATGCCCTGCCGATCGGCATCTTGCTGCTCGACGCCCGGTTCCCCCGACCGCCGGGCGACATCGCGTACGCCGAGACGTTCGATTTTCCGGTCCTATACCGGGTCGTTGGCCAGGCAACGCCGGGCCGCGTGGTCGCCGAGACGGCAGCCGGCCTGGTGGACGCGTTCTGCGACGCAGCGCGCGACCTGGAACAGGCCGGCGTACGGGCGATCGCCACCTCGTGCGGCTTCCTGGCGCTCCATCAAGCGACGCTGGCAGCCGCCGTGGGCGTGCCGGTATTCACGTCCAGCTTGATGCAGATCCCGATGGTTCTGGCCGGGCTGGCCGCGGATCGAAAAGTTGGGGTTCTCACCATCAGCGCCCGATCGCTCACCGCTGCCCACTTCGCCGCCGCCGGCCTCCCCTCCCTTGAGCGCGTTGTGATCGGCGGCCTCGAGACCGCCGATGCTCTGTATCGTCCGATCATGGACAACCGCGGCCCACTCGACGTGGAAGCGGTCGAGCGACAGGTGGTCGAGGCAGCCGAGCAGCTCGTCGAGAGGCACCCGGAGATCGGGGCGCTCGTCCTGGAGTGCACCAACCTGCCGCCCTACGCCGCCGCGATCCAGCGCTCGACCGGCGTGCCGGTCTGGGACGCGATTACGCTCGTGCGCTGGGTCCACGCGGGCGTCCGTCAGCGGCCGTACGACCGCGCCGCGATGCCGTACGCGGTGTCGATGCGACGCCAGCCAGCCGGACGTACCTGAATCACCAAGACGCCCAGTTTGCTTCGGTACCGCGACCGTGAGGGAGCGGCCGGCGCCGAACACGCCGGGATCGTCTGGCACAATGCTCCGGCGGGACTATGAAACAGGTCACCGAGCGGCCAGCCGGGCGCGCGGCCGGTGTGCTTCTGCACCCCACGTCGCTGCCTGGACCGCACGGCGTTGGCGACCTGGGCGCGTCGGTCTACCACTTCATCGAGTTCCTGGCGGCCGCCCGCCAGGCGCTCTGGCAGGTCATGCCGCTCGGGCCGCTCGGCCTGGGCAACTCGCCCTACGCCGCCAGGTCAGCCTTCGCGGGTAACCCGCTCCTGATCGCCCTCGACCAGCTCGCCGGGCGCGGCTGGTTCGACCAGGCCGAGCTGGAGGCCTCCGCCCTACCGCCCGGAGCGACCCAATACGGGCTCGCAGGCGAGGTCAAGCTCGTCGCTCTCCACCGCGCCTTTGAGCGGTTCAAGGGCAACGTGATCCCCGAACAGCAGCGCGAGCTGGCCGATTTCCGCGAGCGCCAACGTGACTGGCTGGAGGACTTCGCGCTCTTCTTGGCCCTCAAAGACGCCCATGGCGGCCGGGCCTGGTTCGAGTGGCAGCCGGAGCTCGCCCTTCGGCAGCCGGACGCGCTTGCCGCCGCCCGTCGCGAGCTAGCCGACACGCTCGCGTTTCACCAGTTCGTCCAGTGGCACTTCTTCGAGCAGTGGCGGGCCGCCAGGCGCTACGCCAATGAGCGCGGGGTCAACATCATCGGAGACATCCCGATCTTCGTGGCCCACGACAGCGCCGATGTCTGGACTCACCGCGAGCTGTTCCAGCTCGACGAGCACGGCCAGCCGACGGCGGTGGCCGGCGTGCCGCCGGACGCTTTTTCGGCCACCGGCCAGCGCTGGGGCAACCCGCTCTACAACTGGGAGCGGCTCGCCGAGACTGGCTATCGCTGGTGGATCGAGCGGTTTCGCGCCACCCTCGAGGTGGTCGACGTCGTCCA
>DASPXK010000133.1:0-1580 GCA_035637315.1 Chloroflexota bacterium | reverse complement strand
TTGTCGCTCAGCTCGCGCCCGAGCCGTTCGCGCGCCTGCGCCGCGATTACCCGATGCTCCGCCTCCTCGAGCGAGCGGTCCTGCTCGAGTTGGAAGACGGCCAACGTGCGGGCCAGGCTCAAGGCAAACAGCAGGCCGGCCAGCGCCCGCCAGACCTCGGCCGGTGCGCCAAGCAACCACTCGGTGCCCGGCCACGATCCGATCGGCGGCACCATCAGGCCGAGCGTCAGCCCCGACAGGGCAGCCGATCCGGCGGCCGCGCGAAGCCAGCGTGCCAGGCCGGGTCCGCCCAGCGGCAGCAGGTAGCGCTCCTGGAAGAACAGCCCGAGCGCGCAGACCAGCCCGCCGGGCAGTGCCAGCAGGACGCGGGCCTGCGCCTCCGACATCACCAGCGTCAGGCCCAGGTCCCAGAGGGTGCCACCACCGCCAAGCGCGAGCCCGATCCAGGCCGCGAACAACACCGGCGGGACCGCCCTGAGCCGCGACCGCGAGCGCGGTGGGAGCAACTCGATCCCGAACTGGATCAACGCTCCGAACGCGGCAGCCATCAACGCCAGGCGCAGCAGCCAGAGCGTCTGCGTCAATGCATCGGGCAGGTAGCTTGCCTGGATCGGGATGAACAACTGCCCCCATTCCGCCAGGGCGTACTGGAAGCCGAAAGCGGCCAGCATCCACAGCGGCCGCGCCAGCGGCAAGCGGCTGTAGCGGCGGAACTCCCAGGCCGCCAGCAGGCCGATAATGAAGAACGCCTGGCCCGAAACCGAGGCCACGATCGCGCGATTAGTCTCGAAGACGGTCACCATCACCTATCTCGCGAGGCGGAGTAGAAACGCCGCTCCTGTGGCGATGCATTGTGGGTGGCGCCGGCCTACTCGACGACCAGCACTCCGCGCATCCCGGCCTCCTTGTGGCCCGGGATCGTGCACACGAACTCGTATCTCCCTTTCGCGTCCGGCGTGAGCTCCAGGCTCACTGTCTGGCCCGGCTTGGCCAGAGGGTGAGCCTCGTGTTCGGCACCAGTCGGCGCAGTCAGACCTGTGAAGGCGAGGTCATGCTCGATGGCGCCCTTGTTCTCCAGGACAACCTTCAGCGGCTGACCCACTCCGGCGCTGAGCGTGTTCGGCGTGAACTTGAACTCCGTCGCGACGAGCTTGAGCTCGTTTCTGCGCTGTGCGCCTGTCGTCCTCTGCTGCTGTCCCGACTGAGCCACCGCCGGGGCAGCCGCTGTCCGCGCTGTCCCCAGGAATGATGGGCCGAAGACGCTGGCCGGGGTGGGCATCCCGTAACCGCCCGCGACGAGCACGAAGCCGCCCACTCCAACCCCGATGATGAACCCCATCAGCAGCGCCAAGATCGATGCGTTGACTATCCGTGCCATGTCTGTGAGCCTCCCCTCGGAGTTAGGTTGCCCTAGTGGCCAGACGCGGCCGCGCTCTGAGGGGGCGTCTGGAGCGGCTGGAAGACCCCCGGATTGTCGGGGCCCTCCACCACGAGTACACCAGCCGCGCCCTTGGTCAGTCGACCAAGGCTGTGGTCTACCAGGGTGTAGGCCCCGGGAACCTCAACCTTGAACTCAACCA
>DASPXK010000132.1:0-2699 GCA_035637315.1 Chloroflexota bacterium | reverse complement strand
TTGGAGTTGTTACGTCGCTTGACCAGCGTCGCCCAGTCGACGACTTGAAGGTCGATGGTGAACCCCGCGTCCTCGAGCTGCTGCTTCGACAGCAGGGCGAAGTCGTACATCCACTTGTATTCCTGCGTCGTCATGAATCGGATCGGCTCGCCCTTGTAGCCGGCCTCGCGCAGCAGGCGCTTGGTCTTTTCCTTGTTGCGCTCGTTCCACGGCAGCCCCTGGAGCTTCGTGTGCCAGGGGGCGTTCTCGACGAAGGCCAGGCTCGAGTCCATGCGGTAGAGGTCCGCGTGGCCGCCGGCGACGTTCTTCATGATGGGCTCGATGTCCAGCGCCGCCTGCCAGGCCTGGCGGAGCTTCTGGTTCGTCATGAGCCCCTCCTTCTTGTTGAAGACGCCGACGAGCCAGTAGTACGGCTTGGCCACGATCGGCTGCACGCCGGCGGTCTTCTTGAGCCGCTCATAGGCGTTCAGGTCCAGGTCGTCGGCGAAGTCGAGCTCGCCCGTCTCGATCTGGGCCACGCGGGTGGCGGCGTCCGGCACGGGCATCCACAGGAGCTCGTTCACGTGGACGATCTTGCGCCCGCCGTAGCCGCTCGTCGCCTCTTTGCGCGGCTGGTAGTCGTCGAAGCGCACCATCTTGATGTGGCGGTCCGGCTTCCACTCGACGAGCTTGAAGGGGCCCGTGCCGATCCACTCGGTCGCCTTCTCGGCCGGCTTGAATTTCTCGGCGATCTCCTGGGGATAGATGGCCGCGGAGTTGTTGGGGATGGCCAGCGAGATGACGACGATGGCCGTCTTCTCCTTGACCTTCATCTCCACCGTGTACTTGTCGACGGCCCGCACCTCGGCCACCCGCGCGTAGAGCGTCTTGCCGTAGGTCGACTGCGCGCCCCAGCGGTTCAGCGAGGCGACCACGTCAGCGGAGGTCATCTCCTTGCCGTTGTGGAACTTGATGCCCTGGCGCAGCTTGAACGTGTAGGTGAGCCCGTCCTTCGACACCGCCGGCATGCTCTCGGCGAGCATGGGGATCGGCTGCGACTTGGCGTCGAGCGAGTAGAGGCCCTCGTAGATGTGGTTGGCCAGCACCTCGGTGATGGTCGCCGTCGTCCAGTGCACGTCCAGGGTGGGCGGCTCGCCCAGGTTGCCGACCTTGAGGACGCCGCCTTTTTTCTGGGCGACGGCCTCGGAGGCACTCCCCGCGACCAGCGCGGTCGACACGAGCGCGAACAGCACGGCGCGGACGATCAGTCTGGACATGCTCCACCTCCCCGTCGTGGGTGAGCCCGAATCTATCACACGCGCTGCGGCCGGCCGTCGGCCGGGTCATGCGAGTGTCCGCGTCTCGGCCTCCGCCTTCTCCAGCCAGAACCGCATATCCATCTCGCGGTCCCACTGGGTTGGCGTTCCGCACGATGGATCGAGGTAGGCGTGATGGTCCTGCTCGGGTAGGGCTGACCGCCGCTGCCACCCGGACGCACCGCTACGAGTCTCCGGGTGGACAGCGGTAGGGTCCGTCAGCTACTTGTTGTGCCCCTGTCCCTTCTCCTGCCCCTGGCCCTGCTCCGACTCCTGCTTTCGCTCCTGCCTGCGCTCCTGCTTTGGCTCCTCGGCGGCCGGCTGACCTTGCGGTCCCTTTTCCTGGACCTGCGGCCTCGGCGCCGGCTGCTCACGCTGGGCAGGCCCCTGTGGCGGCTGCTGCCTGTGACCCTGGACCGCCGGGCCGCCCTGCCGAGGAGGTACCGGGGCTGGGGCAGCCTTCTGCGGCGCGCTCTCGCGTTCCTGTTGCGGTGACTGCGTGCTCGGAGCCGCCGGAGCGGCCTGCTGGGTCGCGTCCTGCTGGTCTCTTTTCTTCTGCTGGGGCTCGCCCTGCTGGCCCCGCTGGCCCCGCTGAGACGGCGCAGCAGATCCCTGCAATCCCTGCTGCTGGTAGTGCTGCTTCACTACGGCATCATGAGGCTGGTACTGGTAATTCTGTTTGTGAAGCACCTGCTGCTGCTCCGCTCGGGGATACCGATCCCCCGAATACTGCCGCTGGTAAACGGGCAGCGGGGCGGGCGCAGGAGCGGAACCGCGGCTCCACCTGTCCCATCCGCTTCGGCGCTGCTCCCAGTCACGCCCCCAGTGCTCCCCCCAGCGCGGCGGCGCCTCAGCCCGCCACTCGCGGAAGTACACGGGCGGTTGCCGGTAGTAGCGCACCGGCACGCGCAGGATGTAAACCGGCACGACCTCCGGCCCGACGACCAGCCAGGGCCCGTTGTACCAGGAACTCGCGTACCAGCGGTCGCCCTGGTAGACCCAGTACATGCCGTCGTAGAAGAAGTAGTTAATGTCCAGCCGAGGGGCATAGTAGACGGGCACGTCCGGTACCACGACTAGTTCCGGGAACACCGGGATATTGATCCCGACGTTGACGCTGGGAAGGCCGATATCGATGCTCACCTGAGCGGCGGCCGGAGTCGCCGAGCACGAGAGCACAAGCAGCAGCGCGACGAGCCCATGGCGCATGTTCAATCCTCCAGTCAGTACCATCGATGTCTCCCTTGGGTCGGTCCTTCATTTGAAGGACAGCAGCATTGGGCGTGCCAGCGTGGGCCTGCTTTACAAGGGCTGAAAACTGCGGCTGTAGACGCTGGTTGGGTCGCGCGGGCAGATGCGAGAAGGGTCGGTACGATTTCCCCGACGTACGGTAGAAACTACACG
>DASPXK010000131.1:0-16131 GCA_035637315.1 Chloroflexota bacterium | reverse complement strand
CCGCCGCCAAGTTGCGCGAGGCCGGCGCCACCGTCGAGATCAAGTAGGCCTCGCTGTCATCCTTTGCTTCGCTGCTTTGAAAAAAACGTCCGATGGGTGCCCTTTTCATTCGTGCGGGTGTCCCCATGGGACATGAAAACTCAGGATGACTCGCGCTCCGCCCAGCCGAAGTCCAGGTAGCGGGCGCCGCCGGCCAGCGAGAAGCGGAGGCTGGCGCGATAGCCGTCGCGCTCGGCCCCGACCGTCTCCTGGCGAACCTTGATCTGGCCGGGTTCTGGGCCGCCGTTCAGCGCCTCCGCGAGGACGCGGCCGGTCAGAGATGGGCTGGAAGCCGAGTCCAGGCCCAGCAGGTGAACCAAGGTCGGCACCAGGTCGAGGTTGCCGGCCGGGAGCGGGTCTTCCAGCCCGACTTTGACGCCCGCGCCCGCCAGAATGAAGGTGTTGCGAACCTCCCACGGACTGATGCCGCCGTGGGTGGCCAGGTACTGTGTGGTCAGCCCGGCCGAGCGGCCGCCCAGGCCGTACTGGTTTGGCGCGTCGTTCCAGACCAGAGTGCAGAGCACGTCTGGCGCCAACTCCCCGTCCACGCCGACCAGCGGCATCGGAAGCGTTCCCTGGACTGTCGGCTGGCCGCGAGCGCCGCTGAAGACCGGCCCAGCGTACTCCCAGGCCTGAAGCGCGCGCGCGACCCATTCGATCCGCCGAGAGTCGCCGTCCGGCACGTTCGCGAAAAGCGAGAGCCCATTGTTCGACAGGATCAGCCGCCCGGCCTCGAGCTCCACGCCGAGGCCGGCCGCGACGAGCGGCGACTGCGCTTCCACGGCCGGGTCGATCGAGGCGTAGCCGTGGTCGGATACGACGGCCACGACCATCTCGTCCATTCGACCATCCCCGTCGAGCACCGCTAGCACGAGGCCCAGATTCGTGTCGGCGTTTCGAATTGCGGCCATCGAGTCGGGGCTTCCCAGTCCGCGGCGGTGCTGGGTGACATCCGGATCGGTGTGCCAATAGATCAGCAGCCTCGGGTCGAGCTCGGGCAGGACGTACTCGGCGATGGCGCGGGCGAAGTAGGCATCGCGCTCCGTGTTCGGGATCGTCGAAGCCGGGATTGGCCCGAGCCTGTCGACGAGCTCCTGGCCTGCTCCCCGAGGCAGCATGATGGCGGGGTTGAAGAGGCGGTCGCCCGGACATTCGCGCACCCGCGGGTGGCAGAGGAAGGCCGAGCCCGGTGAGCCCGTGCTGACGACGACGGTGCGGTCGCCCGCCTCGGCGACGCGGTCGGCCAGCGTGTCGCATGGCACAAGCCGGCCACCGCGGCTCTCGATCAACGCGTACAGGCTGTGATGGTCGCCGATCGAAATCGGGGCCCTTGCGTCCACGCCGGGCGCGTAAACCGTGTTGCCCGCGATGCCATGCTCGGCTGGCCATGCGCCCGTCGAGAGCGAGGCCGAGTTGACCCGGGTGACCGTCGGGAAGACGGCGTGGCTGTCGAGGAAGCGGACACCTCGCGCCGCCAGACTCGCCAGGTTGGGCGTCAACTCTGCTGAGATCAGGTCGGGCCGCATGCCTTCCCAGACCATGATGAAGGCGCGTTTCGCGCGCGGCACCGGCGTGGTTGTCATTCTGAGCGCAGCAAAGAATCCGTCATCCGGCGTTCGGGTGGCGGATCCTTCGCTTCGCTGAGGATGACAGAGAGACCGGCTGCCTTCGTGTCCTGGTGGTTCAAACCCTCGCTACCTACGCCAGCAGGATATAGGGCGACTCGAGGACCTGCTTGATCCGCTGCAGGAACTGGGCGGCCCCGGCGCCATCGACGACCCGGTGGTCGAACGCGAGGCTCAAGTACATCAGCTCACGCACCACCACCTGGCCATCGACCACGGCCGGCCTGGGCGCGATCCGGCCGATACCGAGGATTGCCGATTCGGGTGGGTTGACGATCGGCGTGAACGCCTCTACGCCATAGCCACCGAGATTGGTGATGGTGAACGTACTGCCCGAGATGTCGTCTGGGCCCAGCCGATTGTGGCGAGACTTACCGACCAGTGCTGCGAGCTCGGCGTTCAGCTCGTGAAGCGGCTTCTTGTCGACGTCGCGGAGGACGACCACCAGCAGGCCCTGCTCGGCTGCGGTAGCGATGCCGACGTTGATCTGGGCTTGGAGTCGCAGTCCAGGCGGCTGCCCGTCGGCGCCCTCCTGCCATTGCGCGTTGAGGTGGGGGTGCTCCGCCAGGGCGATGGCGGCAACCTTGGCGAGCATGGCGTCATAGACCAGGCGAGCGCCGTAACGCCGCTCGAATTCGGGCGCGAGCTGGCCTCGGAAGCGCACCGCCTCGGTCATGTCCACTTCCATGAGCAGCGTGACTCGCGCCACGCTGCGGGCTGAGGCGGCCATCCGCTCGGCCGTGATCCGACGGACGCGCCCGAGCGGCTCGAAGCTGGCGGCGACAGGGGCTGCCAGCGCAGGCGCGGCGGCCGGCGCGGCCGCGGCCTCCCGCGCCTCGACATACCCGGTCACGTCCTTCTCGGTGATCCGGCCGTTTGGACCGCTGCCCTTGATCAGCGCCAGGTCGACGCCGTGCTGGGTGGCCAGCTTGCGGGCCAGCGGCGAGGCGACGATGCGCTCGGGGGCGGCCGGCTGAGCGGCAACCGCTGCCGGCGCGCTGGCAGCCGCCCGCACGTCGCGCTCGACGATTCGCCCCTCCGGCCCGCTCCCTGCCAGGCTCGCCGGATCCACTCCGAGCTGGGCGGCCACCATCCGCGCCCGGGGCGAGACCCGAAGTCGTCCGCTTCCAGCGGGGGCGGGCGAGACGCCCGCGCTCCCAGCGGGGGTCCGCCGGGGCGGACCGCTCCCAGGGCGCGCCGCAGCGACCGTTGCCCTCGACGCCCCGGGTACCGGTGCTGGCGCTTCCTCGGCCTCACCCAGCTGGGCGATGACGGCGATCGGCGCGCTGACCCGGACCGTCTGCCCGACCGGCACCAGGATCTCGCGCAGCACCCCACTGGCCGGAGCGGGGACCTCCAGCGCCGCTTTGTCCGTCTCGACGACGAACAGCGGCTCCTCTTTGGTGACCTCGTCGCCCTCCCGCTTGAGCCACTCGGTGATGGTGCCCTCCTCCATCGTCAGTCCGAGGGTCGGCATGATCACCTGGTGCGGCATGAAGGTCCCTCTATCTATCGCGTGGATTGTGCCTAGAATAAGGCGCCGGAACCCATTCTAGAGGCCGTCCGACGGCCCGCTCAAGCCGTAGCGCCCCGCAATGCGCGCTGGCTCACCTCGAGCTGGGGTGTCATTGCCGGAGGAAGGAGGTCGCGAGCAGCAATGTCCCAGAACGGAGACTTCTCGAACCAGCCCTCGGGTTATGACCAGGCGCGAGTAGCACGGCTCCGACCGATCGAACTGGCTATCGGACGGCTTCGCCTCCAGGTCCTGCGAGCTCGCAAGCTCACGGGCATTCTCAACGCCCTGGAAATGCAGATCGAGGATGGTGGCGATAGCCCAGAGGTAAACCGGCTGCTCCTTGAGGCGCTGCGAGCAGGCATTCGACACCAGGTAGCTGAGCCCCAGGCGCAGGCCGCGCTCCGCGAGATCGAGGCTTTCGAGGCGGTCGAGGCTCAACGCTGGGAGCGGCGACGTGATTAGACAAGCCTAGCCAACACGGGTGAGGGTTCGCGAGATGACACAGGCCGAGAATGTCGTCGCCTACCTGTGGTCAGTTCTCCCCGATGGCGCCACCAACTCCGAGATCGCCGAGAGCTTGGGCATCGGCTCGCATCAGATTGTGTTCATGATAACGCGAGACTTGATGCGCCGCGGGCTGATCCGGGGGGATCGAGAAGGACGAACGTGGACGTTCTACGGTGTCGAAGACCCCGCCGCCCTACTCGCAGGCCGCGCAAGATGGCCGCGCGGCGCGGAATGGTCGGGCGGCACGATGAGCCCTGCGGGGTTTGAGGCACTGGCGGGGCGCAGACTCAGCGAGCGCTACGGTGTGGCGTTGTCACCCGGCTCGGTATCCGGCGTACATAAGCGATTCGATTTTGTGTCGCCCGACCGACAGGTCATCGGGGACGCGAAGTATTACACGCTCGTCGGCGGCGTCGCTCTGCCGCCCGCCAAATTCTCAATCATCGCTGAGCATGTTTGGCTTCTGGAGAAGACTCGGGCACCGAGCACATTCCTCGTGTTCGGGAACGACCGGCGGGTCCCTTCGCTATGGCTCGAACGGTATGGCAACTTGGCGCGCGCCGTCGCCTTTTACTTTCTGACCGACGAGGGCGGACTCGACCTCCTGACTCCCCGGTCTCTGCCCTGGCGGCATTCAGTCCGCGTCGGAGTCCCAGTCCAGATCGGAGTCGAGGTCTTCCCTCAGGCCGGACATCGACATCATCGTCGACGCGAGCGTCGCCACGATTAGTGAGCGCATGAGGGCGTCCTGCACGCCGCCGGCTCCTCCGATCTGGGCCACGTCGCCGCCCACGAGCTCACGCACGCGCCGCTGCGCCTCCGCGCGCTCGGCGGGCGAGAAGAGTTCGTCCACCAGGGCGCAGGCCTCGACCAGCGCGATCAGCGCCGTTGTACGCGGCTCGGCGTTCGTCCCCTCCAGGACGACGGCGCGGATGCGCTCCCGGATTTGCCGCTCTTCATCCTCATCGGCCAGCGGGAAGCGTTCGGACCTGAAGACCCACAGGATCCGCTTCTCCTCACGCCGCAAGATCCCCGCGGTTACGAGCCGATCGAGCAGGTGGTCGCGTAGATCGCGCATCTCGCCCGCGAGCGCGTTGACCCAATAGCCCGCGTCTCGGGCCCGGCTCTCCCGCCCGATGCGTGCCGCGGCTTGGTCGAGGATGGAGTCGCCGGTGGGCGAGGTGTCGGCAAGGACCAAGTCGTCGCCCTCGGCCCGGAGCCTCTCGCGGACGTTTAGCTCCATGAGGACCGCGCTCGCCAGCGCGGTGGGCAACGCCTCCGCGGCGGACGGGATGAGGTCACCCGAACGGTCGTGCAGCGCGAGCAGCAGCAGCTCTTCGGCCAGCGTCAGCATGCCTATCGTCTATCCCGGTGCAGCCAGGCTGGGGGCGTTCGTGCGCGAAAGGGTCTTCCGCTCACCGTCCAAGGCGATCAGGCCGTAGGGTAAGCCGCGAGCCCGAGCCGCTCCAGCGTCTCGCCCGTCGGCGTGCCCGTGGCGCGGTCCCAGCCCTGGGCCACGTAGTACTCCTCGACGACTCGAGAGACTTCCTCTGGGGTGAGCGGCTTGTCGGCGAAGGGGCCGTGCTTGAGCGGCTCGTGGAAGCGTGCTGGCAGCCGATCGTCGTCCCGCCCGAAGCCACAGCGCATGTTGAACAGGCGGGCCATGGTAACGCCGCGGCGGAAAACCTCGTCCAGCTCCTCGGGCGCCATGCCCCAGCCGGTCGCGGCGTTCAGGATGTCGAGCGTTGTCGGCTCGTCGTACGCCAGGAACTGGCACACGCCGATCGTGTTCCGAATGCTGGTGCGCGCGTGGGCTCCACCGGTATGGTCACCGCCGGTCGGATTAACGGGGTAGTTGGTTTTCATGTGCTCCATGGCGCGCGGGTCGTGCATCGCCACCTCCAGCCCGCGGACGTGGACCACATACTGCTCGCTGTCGCGTCCGAGCTTGCGAGCAGCCTTCAGCGCGCCCTCGGCCAGCAGATCGCCGATCCCTTCGCGCCTGGCGATCATGTCGATGAGCTGGTTCAGGATCTGGCCGTCGCCCCACTCCAGCGCCAGCCCGCCGGTGTCCTGTTTGGTCAGGATGCCGCGCTGATAGCACTCCATCGCCCAGGCGATCGTCGCCCCGGTCGAGACGCTGTCGATCCCCCACCAGTTGAGGGCCTGGTTCGCCTTGCACAGCGCGAGCAGGTCGTCGACCCCAGTGTTGGTGCCGATCGCGCCGAGCGTCTCGTACTCGGGGCCGCCGTACTTCGGCTCGACGCTCATCGCTTCGACTCGGACCCGCTTCTTGCAGCGGACGGAGCAGGCGTAGCACCCGTCCATCTTCTCCAGGTAGTGCTCTTTGATCGCCTTGGCGTCGATCAGACTGACGGTCTCCATGGTGCCTTCCTGCCAGTTGCGCACCGGCAGGTGGCCCTCCAGGTGCTTGCCGACCATCGCCGCGCCGGTCCCATAGTGGTGGAAGTTGTAGTGGTTCTCGTCCATCGTGCGGGCCACCCACATCGCCACCTCGCGGATCCTGGCCGGGTCGGCCATCGGGACGTTCTTCTTGCCGCGCACGGCGATCGCCTTGAGGTTCTTGGAGCCCATCACGGCGCCCATGCCGGTTCGGCCGGCGACCTCGTTGAGATCGTTGATCACGCAACTGTAGAGGACCTGGTTCTCGCCGGCCGGCCCGACCTGACAGACCCTGACGAGGCGGTCGCCGTGGTCCTCGCGGAGCTTCGCCTCGACCTCGCCAGTCCGCTGGCCCCACAGGTGCGAGGCGTCGCGGAGCTCGACGGTCCGCTCGTCCAGCCAGAGGTAGACGGGTCGCTCGGCGCGGCCCTGGAAGATGATGCCGTCATAGCCGACGTGCTTGAGCTCGGCTCCCCAGAAGCCGCCGGCCTCCGACTCGCCGAATCCACCGGTCAGGGGCGAGCGGGCGCCCACGCTATGCCGTCCGGCGCCCGGCAGCGGCACGCCCGTGACGGGCCCAGCCATGAAGATCAGGCGATTGTCCGGGCTGAGCGGGTCGACCTCGACTGGCACTTCTTTGAGCAGATAGTGGGCGATGAACGAGCGTCCGCCCACATGGCTACGAAAGAAGGCTTCGCCAGGCTGCTCCTCCCAGATCTTGCCGCTTGCCAAGTCGACCCGCAGGATTCGGTCCCAAAAACCGTAGGCCATACCTCTCCCCCTAGCCCCCTCCCCTAAAAGGCCTAAAGGGAAGGGCGAATGTCATCCCCCGGCTCCCCCTTCCCTTCAGGGAAGGGGGCTGGGGGGTTAGGTTGTTCCGCCCATCATCGGGGTCACCAGCGTCAATTCGGCGTCCGTGTGCAGTGGTGTGTCCGGTGTAGCGTAGCGGCCGTCCAGTCCGATGATCAGTCGCTCCTCGGTAACAAGGCCAAGGATTCGGAGCGCGTCGCCGACGGTGGCGCCTTCTGGCACCTCCAGCCACAGCTCTTCGTGCCTAGCCGGCAGGAGCCGCCGGAGCTCGGCGTACGGCACCACGCGGACGCGCATCGAATCCCACGAGCCAGGCCATCCTCAGGAGGCAAGGATAGCATCACCAGTGGGTAGTGGGTAGTGGTACACTCGCCCGCGTGCGAGGCCGCCTCCCCCTGAAGCTGCTCCTTTTGGCTCTCGGCCTGCTCCTCGGGGCGGCCAGCGCCCTGGCTGACGACGTCGACCGCATCGACGAGCCGGCCAGCGGCGCGCACGTCAGCGGGCAGGTCGAGATCCGCGGTCGGGCAACTGGGCCTGACCCGATCCGCTTCAGCTTCTACCACATCCATTACGGGGTCGGCTCGTCGCCGTCGATCCTGCGGCCGATCGGTCCGGCTAGTGATCAGCCGATAGTGAGCGGTCGCCTCGGGGTGTGGGACACTTCGACGCTATCGCCTGGTGAATACCTGATCCTGCTGACTGTGTACGACACGAGCGGGAACACAACCCGGGCGCGGGTGGTGGTGACGGTGGATGCCCCGCCGCCGCGTCCTCGAGCGACCGGGCAAGTCCCTCTGGTCGTGCCCTCGCCCGGCGAGTCGCCAGTGCCAGAACAGCCGGCCGAGGGCACCCCTGGCCCTACGCCCGACTTCACCCCGCCCGAGTCGCCGGTCCAGCCGGTGATCGTCCCGGCTCCCGTGCCGCCAGCCCCAGCCCCGGTCCCCCAGGTCGCTCCGCCGCCTCCACCGCCCGTACAGCCGATCGCACCGATTCAACAGGGTCCGATCCAGGAGTCGATGCCGCCACCGCTGCCCATCAACCTGCCGGGCTCGGACGCGTTTCCCACCCCAACCCCGCCCTCGTTCGATACTGGGCCCGGCCCAGCCCCGATCGTGGTTCCGGGCGGGCCGCCGGTCCCCATCATCCAGCCGTACGAGCCACCGCCCCCACAGCCGACCATCGGCCTGCCGACGCCGTTCGGCCTGCCCTAGGCCAGCCCGCCTGGCGGTCGCTACAATCATCGGGACCAGCCAGCCTCGCCGGCGGACGGAGAAGAGATGGACGACCAGACGCCTGAGATGGAGCGGGTCACGGCCGAGATGCGCGAGCTGATGCGGCTGTGGCTGCAGGACCCGGACAACCAGGAGCTCAAGCGTCGGTTCGAGGAGGCCCACACCATCTACCAACGCATGTTCCTGAGCTACCGCAAAGGCCAGGCCGGAGTGGCTGGCCCTTAGTCCTTCTGGTCCTGGTCCCTCCTGCACTTGACAGCCCGCTCCGCCTGCCCCTTCCCCCAAATTTGGGGGAGGGGGTTGGGGGTGGGGCTGGTGCCACCCACTCCTCACCGAGGCTAGAGAATTAGGAGTGAGACCGCGGGCCTGGTTGGGCGCTAGGGCTCGGTCTGGGTGGTCTGGCTGCCTTTGGCCTGGATGGAGATGTGGGCCATGGACGTGCTGCCGGGTGCGCCGTGCCAGTGGTTTTCTCCGGACTGAATCAAAACGACGTCACCCACCGTGATAGCCCGCTCCTCACGATCGGTTGCGACGACGCCCGTGCCTTCGGTGACGATCAAGAGCTGATCGCTTGTGTGGGTGTGGAACTTGTTGCGCGAACCGGCGCTGAAGCTGACGACACCACAGTTGAAGGTCTGGCCCTCATCGGGCAGGAAGGGGACCTGCCGGCTGACCGCTCCGCCGGTGAACAGCGCGCTCACGGCTGGCTCCTTGGCTACGTCACCGATCCTTACTACCTTCACGGTTCCTCCCTTATCAAGAGATTCATCTCACGCGGACAGTGTAGCTCTGTCAGGATGGCGGCCCCGACGCCTCGGATTCCAGGACCTGGCTCTTTCGACTGAAGGCTTGCGACTCGTCGATCCGGGGCCTGGGACTGGGGACCTAGCCAGGGCCACTAAGCACAGCCCGAAGGCGGCCGCCCGATCAGGAGCGACGTCATCTGTGCCAAGACCGCCTCCGTGTTGGCCGCTTGAGTTTGTCTCACGCTACCCGCGCCGGTTGCCCGGCGTCAAACCGAAACGGCCGTGTCCCAGCTTTCTGGCTCGTCAGGCCGCCCGCTCTGGACGCAAACCTTGAGCGCATGAACGTATACGTTCATAATTCCTTGTGGTCCGCGTGGTGACTCGCGGCCGGTTCAGCGTCTACGTGTACGCCGAAGTCGGCCAGCCCCACCACCTACTGCACTGCCATGTGCGCTGGTCTGACAGCTCGAGCCAGGTGGCGCTGCCGACCTTGACGGTGTTGGCCGGCGACGACTTACCAACCGGCGGCCCGCCCGCTGCTAGTAGACAACCTGGGAGAGATTTGCGCCGAGTGGGACCGCCTGAATCCCGGGAGGCGACTGCAATGACAACCACGACCAGATGGAGCGCGCCAGGATATCAGCGTATTGGGTCGGCCCAATACGATGGCGGCAAGCTTTTGGTGCGCTTTGAAGATGGTAACCGGGTCAGTGTGGATGCGACACGCGCGCTTCCGCCGGGCTCCCCAGAGGTCGACTGGGGGAGCATGACGGTCGGCCCGTATGAGATCCTCGTCCCTGCTCCCGACGGTCAGATCGAGATCCCCTGGTCCACAATACGCGTCTTGACCGACCGAGGCTACGCGGCGCATCTCGCCGCGGCGGCCGAGCAGCAGGCTCGACAGATCGGCCGACAGATCAAGAAGCTGCGCGAGAGCCGGAATCTCACCGGCAAGGAGCTGGCGGAGCGGGCGGGCATCTCGCCACAAAGCCTCTCCCGTATCGAGCACGGCAAACACGACGTCGTCTTCAGCACCCTGCGGCGAATCCTCGCCGCGATGGGTTACTCGCTCACCGACCTCGTAGAAGGCGCCGGCGTGGCTGGCGGCCCGGCCGCCGAGGTCCACCCGACAGCAGCTCGTCGGCCCCGTCGAACCTCAACCCGCTAGTCAAACTCACTCGCCGCCGCGGGCGGCGCTAGCGCCGGCCTGGCGGCCGAAGACGGCGCCGGCCATCAGGCCCGCCCCGCCGGGGTAGTTGTAGTAGAAGAGCCCGCCGACCATCTCGCCGGCCGCGTACAGGTTGGGGATCGGCCGGTCCTCCGTATCCAGGACGCGGCAGTGGCGATCGATCCGCAGGCCGCCGAAGGTGAAGGTGATGCCGCAGGTCACCGCGTAGGCCTCGAACGGCGGGTCCGAGATCGGGAGCGCCCAGTTCGACTTGGGCGGGCTGATGCCGCGCGTCCCCTTGCCGTCGAGGACGGCCGGGTTGAACTCCCTGTCCTGAATAGCGGCGTTGAACTGGTCGACCGTCTCGCGCAGGCCGAGCGGGTCGATGACGAACTGGTCGGCCAGCTCCTCGAGGGTGTCGCCGCGGGCCTTGGTCGCCCCGCGGACGCGGTACTCGTCGCGTAGGAGCGGGATCGTCTTGGCGTCGAAGACCTGAAACGCTCGGCGACCCGGCTGGCGGAGGATCTCGCGCCCGTACTTGGCGTAGGTGTAGTTGCGGAAATCCGCTCCCTCGTCCACGAACCGCTTGCCATCGCGGTTGACGACGATCCCGAGCGGGTAGGAGTGCTTCTGGTACAGGTCGCCAACCCGCAGGTCGCCGACCAGTGGGGCTAGCAGGTCCCAGGCGACAGCGTGGCAGGACGACCAGTGCCCGTATGGCTGGGCCCCGATGTCCAGGGCCATCCTGATCGCGTCCCCAGTGTTATGGCGAGTGCCGCGCACCTTGGCCAGTTCCCAATCCGCGCCCAGGTAGCGCGAGCGCATCTCCGCGTTGGCTTGGAAGCCGCCCGCCGCCAGCACCACACTGCCGCAGCCGATCGACCGCCGCCCGTCGCGGTCCTGGACCTCGATCCCTATTACCGCGCCCCGCTGGTCCGTCTCCAATCGGGTCGCCTTGGTCTCGTAGAGGATGGCGATGCCCGCCTGCTCGGCGATCTCGAACAGTGAGTCGGACAGGCCCTGGCCGCCGCCATTCGCCTCGACGATCAGGTTGCCGAAGAAGACGTGCTTGGCACCCACCTTAAACGCCTGGCGGCCGGTCGCCAGCAGCCAGCGGACGCCGCGCTGGCGCAGCCAGACCATCGTCGGATAGGCAAGAGTGACCAGCGTGTCGACGAGCTCGGGGTCGGCCAGGCCTTCAGTCACGCGGTCCATGTCGTCGGCGTAGTCTTGCTGGGTGTAGCGGCCCACCTCGACCGCGTCCAGCTCGTCCTGCGAGTAGTCGGGCACGAGGGCCGGAAACTGCTCGATCCCGTCGAACGGGAAGCGAAAGAGACCGCCGGTGAAGGCCGTGTCGCCGCCGCGACTGGTGCGGGGCGCCTTCTCCAGGACCAGGACGCTGGCGCCGTTCTCGCGAGCCGACAGCGCAGCCGACAGCGCGGCGTTGCCCGCCCCCACGACCACGACATCCCAGCGTTCAGCTGCCACGATACCCACGGCCCCTTCGGACTTCGGATACGATACCCCATCGTCACCCTGCGTATCAGGTCGAGGGGAAGGCGATGAGCGTGGCTGGAGCGGCGACCGTCGAGCGGACGATAGGCAGGGAGCACTGGACTACCAAGCACCACCCGAGCGGGCCAATTCGGCTGTTCCTGTGGGAGAAGTACCTGGCCTCGCGCGAGGGCAGCTTCGCGGGCACGATCCTGCTCGTGCACGGCTCGTCGATGGCGTCGACGCCGACCTTCGATCTGCACGTGCCAGCCCGCGGCGACTGGTATTCGATGATGGACTACTTCGCGCGCCTGGGCTACGACGTCTGGTGCGTCGACTGCGAGGGCTACGGCCGCTCCGACAAACACCGCGACTCCAATTTCCCAATCTCGGATGGAGCCGATGACTGCCAGGCCGCCGCGAGCTACATCGGCCAGGTCCGAGGCGTGGGGTCGCTGCTGTGCTACGGCGTGTCGTCGGGCGCGCTGCGCGCGGCGCTGTTCGCGCAGCGAAACCCCGGCGCGGTCTCACGCTTGGCCCTGGACGCCTTCGTGTGGACCGGCCAGGGCAGCCCCACCCTGGAGCAGCGCCGCGGGCGGCTGCCCGAATACCTGGCCAGCAATCGGCGGTCGATCGACCGCGCCTTCGTCCACTCGATCTTCACGCGCGATCATCCGGGCACGGCCGAGGACGAGGTCGTCGACGCCTTCGCCGAGGCGATCGTCGCCCTCGACGACTCGATCCCCAACGGGACCTACGTCGACATGTGCCAGAACCTGCCGATCGTCGATCCTGTAAGGATCGACTGCGCAGTGCTCATCACGCGCGGCGAGTATGACGGCATTGCGGCGCTCGAAGACCTGCTGGAATTCTTCAAGCGACTGCCGAATCCTGACAAGCAGTTCATCGTGCGGCCCGGCTCGGCTCATGCCAGCGTTCAGGAGAAGAACGGCGCCACGCTGCTGCACGGCCTGGCCGCGTTCTGGAGCCAGCCGGAGCCCTTATACCGCGGCTAGGCCGCACGTGGAACGGACCTGGCCTGCCAGGCGTCTGACGAGAGGAGGCAACGATGAGCTCAACGTATGTGGTCGAAGACGACTCGGCGCCCCCGCTCTTGCTGCGAGCGCTCTGGTTCATCTTCGTCGGGTTCTGGCTGGGCGGCATCGTGACGGGCATCGCCTGGTTCCTCAACGTGACCATCATCGGGCTACCGCTTGGCCTGTGGATCATCAACCGCATCCCGACGGTGATGACTCTCCGGCCGATGCATCATATGCTCATCCGCCAGCGGCTGGCGAACGGGGCGGAGGTGATTCGGGTCGCCGACCAGCCCCAGGCTCCCTTTGTGCTCCGCGCGATCTGGTTCCTTCTGATCGGCTGGTGGCTTTCCGGTCTCTGGGCCGGCAGCGCGTACATCGCCGCCCTGACCATCATTGGCATCCCGCTCTCGTTCTGGATGTACGACCGCCTGCCGGCGGTAACCACCCTGTTTCGGTACTGAGCCGCGGGGGCGGCCGCTCCCTTACGGTCGCGGTACAGTAGTGATCGATATGTCGGCAGACCGTCCTGAGCTCCGTGTCGCCGACACGCCGCCGGGCTTTGCTGATCTGGTGGTGATCGGCGGTGGGATCGTCGGGGCAGCCACCGCTTTCTTTGCGTGGCGGGCTGGCCTGAGGACGGTCATCCTGGAGAAGCGGCCGGCCCTCTGCACGCTCACCACGCCCGTCTCGACTGGCGCGTTCCGGCTGCAATTTGACAATCCCGAGGAGCTGGCCCTGGTCCGTGAGGGCGTTGCGCTGTTCGAGCGTTTCGCCGAGGAGGCTGGCCTGCCCGGCTACGACATCGGGCTTCACCTCCAGGGGTACCTGTTCTGCGCCACCACCGAGGAAGGGATGCGTCGCCAGCACGACTGGGTGGCGGCCCAGCGCGGCTGGGGCTTGGACGACGTCGAGCTGCTCAGCGGCGACGAGGCGCGTTACCGATTCCCACACCTCGGGCCGGCGGTCCTGCAGGCCCGCTATCGGGCCGGCGATGGTTGGCTCGACCCGAGGCGGCTGACGCTCGGCTACGCCATCGCCAGCCAGGCCGCGATCTGTCTGAGCGCGCCGGCCGTCGGCTTCGAGCGGCGTGGCGACCGCGTCGTGGGCGTCCAGACGCCTGGCGGGACGGTGGCCTGTGGCGACGCGGTGATCGCGGCCGGACCGTTTTCAGGTCGGGTAGCAGCGCTGGCCGGCCTGGACATCGACCTGCGGCCGACCCGCCGCCAGAAGCTGGTGTTGCCCGACTTGCCGGACGTTCCGCCCAACGCGCCAATGACGATCGACGAGGAGACCGCCGCGCACTGGCGCCCGGCGATGGGAGGCGCCTATGCCCTCTGGACCGAGGCCAACACACCGCCGGGCGAGCCGATGGACGACGTGCCGACGAGCACCGACTTTGCCTTCGGCCTGCTCGACCCAAGCTCGCCCCAGGCCCTGGCGCGGATCAGCCCGTTCTGGTCCCGGGTCTGGGAGCGCGGCAGCGCCGACTGGCTCCTTCAGGCCGGCCAGTACGACTACACGCCCGACCGTCGGCCTTACCTCGGCCCCAGCCGAGTCCCCGGCCTGCACCTGAACTGCGGGTACAGTGGCCATGGCATCATGGCCAGCGCCGGCGGCAGCCGCCTGGTGGTCGACCTGCTGCTCGGCCGTGAGCCGCGCGAAACCAACCCATTCCGATCCGATCGTCCCATCGTAGAGCGGCCGCTGGACGTTCTCTGAGCCCTCACCCCCGACCCCCTCTCCCGAATTCGGGAGAGGGGGTCGGGGGTGAGGGCTCGAGTGGGCAGGACGTATACTCGACGTAGTGTTCGAGCGACCGGAAAGGGGGCTGATCATGGGCGAGGTGCTGATCGTCGATGCCGTGCGGAGCCCGGTTGGGCGGCGAAACGGCAAGCTCAAGGACATCCATCCGGTCAACCTGGCGGCGAAGGTCCTGCGCGCCGCGGCTGAGCGGGCCGGCCTGCCTCCGGCGCGGGTGGACCATATCCTCATGGGCTGCGTTGGCCAGGCTGGCGAGCAGTCGCTCAATATCGCGCGGAACTCCGCGCTCGTGGCCGACTTCCCGCTGGATGTGCCGGCCGTCACCCTCGATTTCCAGTGCGGCTCTTCCCAGGAAGCGATCAACGTCGGCACGAGCCTAATCCGGGCCGGCGACGCCGACGTCGTGATCGCGGCCGGGATCGAGTCGCTGACCCGCGTGCCGCTTGGCTCCAGCGCCCGCCAGGGCCCGGGCGAGCCGTTTCCGCCCGAGCTGAGGGCACGCTTCAACCTGGTCCACCAGGGCCTGTCGGCCGAGATGATCGCTTCCGAGTGGGGCCTGACCCGCGAGGAGCTGGACGCCTACGGGCTGCGGTCGCACCGACTCGCAGGCCAGGCGACCGAGGAGGGCCGCTTCGTACGAGAGATCGTCCCGATTGAGGTGGGCGCCGACGGCGAGCCCGAGCTGTTCAGCCGCGACGAGGGCATCCGAGCCGATACGAGCCTGGAGAAGCTGGCCACGCTGGAGCCCTCGTTCAAGGAGGGCGGTTTGATCACGGCCGGCAGCTCCAGCCAGATCTCCGACGGCGCGGCGGCGGTGGTCCTGGCCAGCGAGCCGGCGGCGCGCGAGCTTGGGCTCACGGCCCGCGCTCGCGTCGCGGCGACGGCGGCGGTCGGCGACGACCCGGTCATGATGTTGACCGCCCCGATCCCGGCCACCAGGAAGCTGCTCAAGAAGGCCGGCCTTCGCCTCGACGAGATCGACCTGATCGAGATCAACGAGGCCTTCGCCTCGGTCGTCCTGGCCTGGGCCCGCGAGCTCGAGCCCGACATGGACAAGGTGAACGTCAATGGCGGCGCGATCGCGCTTGGCCACCCAGTCGGAGCCAGCGGAGCGAGGATCATGGCCACGTTGCTGCACGAGCTGGAGCGCCGCGGTGGGCGCTACGGTCTGCAGACCATGTGCTGCGGCGGTGGCCTGGCGCCGGCCACGCTGATCGAAAGGGTGTAGGAGCCCTTTTGTCATTCTGAGCGCAGCGAGGAATCCGTGCCCGGAACAAGTGCGCTGCGCGGGCTGCGGATCCTTCGCTTCGCTCAGGATGACAAATGATCCAGGATGACTTCGCAGAGTCGGCCCTCGTTGTCCACCCACGTGCTCGACACCGAACGTGGCGAGCCCGCTCAGGGCGTGCCCGTCACGTTGTCCAGACGAGACGGGGATGAACTGGTGGTCGTGTTCAGCCAGCGGACCAATGAGGACGGTAGGATTCCGGATCTGGCCCCCCAAGGCGTACGCCCGGGGACGTATCAACTGGCCTTTGACGCCGCGGCCTACTTCCGTGCGCAGGGCTATGGGGAGGCGTTCCTTAGCAACGTGGTGATCGAGTTCCGCATCGCGGACACGACCCGGCACTACCACATCCCGCTCCTGCTCTCGCGCTACTCCTGCGCGTCGTATCGAGGTAGTTGATGGCGTCCAGCCCGACCGCTCACCGCCTCGTGCCGATCAAGGAGTTGAACCGACTTCCAAGGGAACAGTTGGTCCCGGCCCTGCGGCCGCTGTTCGAGGCCGC
>DASPXK010000130.1:0-4214 GCA_035637315.1 Chloroflexota bacterium | reverse complement strand
CTGGCCGTAGGTTGCCACCGTGACCCCGCCCCGCAAGGTGAAGGAGGATGCGCCGAAGGGGTCGCTCCACTTCCACAGGCTGATGCTCGAGCAGCTGCCACAAAAGAAGTTGTCAGCGGCGATGAAGTACATCGTGCTACTTGGCCCGACTGCCCGCGCCGGGTAGAGCGTGTCCGCGGTGTTGCCGGCGGCGTTGTTCCCGACGTTGAAGAAGACTGAGCTGGCTGGCGTTCCAGCGTACATCTGGGCCTTGTTGTAGGCGTAGACGCGGGCGCCAGTGAAGCTGCTTCCGTTCTGGAACTGGTTGCCGGCCAGATAGATGGCGTTTGAGCCGATCGCGACGTGGGGGAAATCCAAAAGGTTCCTGTTGGGCGTGACCGAAAACGCGTAGACGTTCCAGGTCGTAGTTGGGTCACCAGTCTGGCTCACCGCGATGCACATGCTCGAGGAGTTGTTGTTGGTGTAGGTGAGCGCCCCGACGATGAAGCGGTTGGCGGCGCCGTCGTAGTCTGCGAACGGATCCGAAACATTGGACAGGCAGCTCGGGTTACTCGAAAACAGGCTGCCGAGGCTGGTGGCTGCTTTCAGCATCGCGCCAGCCTTGTCCCAGATCTTGAACGCCGTGTTGACGGCCGCGACGAGGTGGTTCGGGCCCGCGGCCACAGCCCCGTCCGGGGGATAGCACCCGCAGAAGCTTTCGCCACTGTTGATGCCGTCGAAGCCGACGCCAGTGCTGGTCGTCAGCGGCGCGGCTCCGGCCCTGATCGCGACCTGGATGCCCTTGCCGGGCGCGAGCAGGGCGGCCGCGGCCTTCTCCTGATCGAGCTGGGCCTTCCCGCCCGGCCGCAAACGCGGTTTGTCGGGTCGGCTCATATCGCGGCCAGGTGGGAGCGTCCGCAGATCAACGTGGGATGGGGATATCGGCGCCTCGACGAACGGGCCTTCTATGCGTGAGCCTGGCGTTTGCGCGGAAGCCCCGTCTGAGGCGTTCAGCCACAGCGCGGCGAGAACGAGGGTCACCCAGACAGCGTGGCGGAGGAGAGACCGCCATATTGGTGGCATCAAGCCCAGCTCACTTCCGCGTCGCATTCGGTCGCCGAAAGGCGAGCGCTGCATTCTTCGGACCAGACGACCGGCCGATCAGCGCATTCCGGTGTCGTACGTGATGCGGACCTGGGTGAGCTGTCCGTCGATTATCCCGACAGTCTGCTCTTTCCCACGCGGAAGCGCTCCCGGCCAGGGCGGCTCCGGCCGAAGGATATAAATTCCCGGCGCCAGCGCGGCGATGAAGTGGCCGTCGGGCTGGCTCTGGAAGCGCGCCACCTCCTGCCCCTGCTCGTCGAGAACCGTGATCCTCGCTTGATACGGCTGGTCTGGGCAAGGCGTTCCGATTCGCACCGGCCCAGGGCACATCGGGCCCATGACCACGATCCCTTCGATGCCGGTCTCGACCGGCGCGTCAGAGGGATCCGGCCCCGGCTGGGCGACCTCCTCCTCTTCGGCGACGCACACCCTCATCCCGAGCGCCACTACGAGCGCGACAAGGACAGGGAGCCCGATGCGCGCCACGTGCTCACCTCTTGATCCCCGTGAGCTCCGTCTGGTGCCATCATACCAGGATTTCGGCGATCCAGCGGGCTAGCGTTCTGTGTGACGCGCAGCCTACCATGGGCATCGTCCCGCTTGTATCATCGGTGCCTCGAGCGCCCATACCAGCGGGACGTCTAGGGCCAACGTCCCAAGTGGGCGCGAGAGCGCCGACGATGCCGGCGGTGACGCTATGCGAGGTGGTGAAGGAGTTCGCCGCTGGCAACGTCCGCGCCGTCGATCACGTCAGCTTTGAAGTTGAGGAAGGCGAGCTACTCGTACTCCTGGGCCCGGGCGGCTGCAGCAAGACCACCACCCTCCGCATGATCGCCGGCCTGGAGGAGCCGGACGCGAGCAGGCGGCTGGCGGAGCAGAATGTGTTCTTCGCCACCCAGGCCGGCCCCCATCCTCACAGCGCTGGCTCGGGGTGAGTACGCCGTCTTCCTCTCGGCCTCCCACGCCGACGTCATTGCCCAGCGCAAGGCCGGGGCGCCGATCAAGCTGCTGAGGCCCAGTGAGGGTGTGGGCATCACGCAGATCAACCAGTCGCTGATCAAGAATGCCCCGCACCGCCAAGCTGTGGATCAGTGGAGCCTCTCAGAGGAGGGCCAGAACTTGCTGGCGCAGCAGGGCTACGCGACCGTGCGACAGGCACCAAGCCGGCTGAGCCAGAGGCGGAGCTGGACGGTGTTCAGTTTCTCCCACGCGACGACGACGAGGCAGTGGCGCGCAACCTGGGCGAGCGCAGCAAGCGCTGGGAGCAGCTCTTCTTCAAGAATCCCTGACGGCGGACAAACGCTCTGGCCATTCTAGAGGCCGCTAGGGTCGCTGCGCGGCGGTCGCCGGTGGCGCTGTAAGATGCGCAACCACTTGATTGGCAAAGCGATCGATGTGCTCTAGGATCACGGACTGCTCCATGGCGTGGAACTGGAGCTGGACGATGAGCGCCTCCAGTTCGAACGTTTCCTGCAGCTCCAGGAGACGATCCCGCACCTCGGCGGGCTCGCCCACTAGCCATCCGCCCTGTGCCATAGACTCTTCCAGCGTCGGCAACCTTCCTCGCCGGAAGGGTTGGCCCGTCTCGTCGACGTACTCGGTGAGCGCGCGCTGCGCTCCGAGAAACCTGTAGCGCTCATCGTGCCCCCGCCGCACGCGCTCGAAAGCTGCCCGCCTGGAATCGGCGATGTGGGCCACGAGCTTGAGGGCACGCAGCTCGCCGGGCCGGAATGATCGACCCTGGTACTGGGCAAGCAGATCGCCGTAGCGACGCCATTTGTCCAGCGTCTCAGCGGCCCTGTGGAGGTTCAGCATGCCTACGTGCCCGAACCGAGCGGCGTAGTGGAAGTCGCTCTCTCGGTTGAGCGCCTGCCAGGTCTCGACAGGGTGGATCGGCCGGGGCACCAGGGTTAGTCGCTCGAGTGGCGGACCGTCGGCATACAGTCGAATGCCTGAACGGGGCAGCGCGAAGTGCCGTCCCTCAAACGTGAACTCGTCCTGGCTCCAGGCGCGTCGGATGACTTCCATCGCTTCCTCAAACATGGACCGATTGAGCGCATTCTGCTCGTCGTCTTGCCTGGAGAAGCTCAGGCCGAACAGCTCCGCCTCCCGCATGGAGCTGCCCCAACCGGCGCCGAAGATCATGCGCCCCCCGCTCAGGATGTCGGCCATGGCATAGTCCTCCGCGAGCCGCACCGGGTGCCAGAGCGGCACGACGTTGAACATGGTGCCGAAACGCATGCCTCGGGTCTGGAGGGCGAGGGCGAGGCTCAGCATCACCCCGTTGGGGATGGGCTCGTACCCCTCACGCTGGAAGTGGTGCTCGGTGGTCCAGAAGCTGTCGAAGCCGACCGCGTCCGCGACCCGGGCCGACTCGACGAGGTCCGAGTAGCAGCGCGCGTACGCCTCGACCGGAAAGCGGCGGCTGTACGGATCCGGTCCGTCCAGCCCCGCGTCCGGCATCCGAACGCTGCCCCATGAGAAGAGCCCGACTCGGATCAAACGGCAACCGACGCGGGTTCGAGGTAGGGCAGAACGTGGCTGGCGAAGCGATCGATCTGGTTGGCCACCGCCTGCCTCCCCATGCCGGGGAATTCTAGCTCTACCACCAGGTACTCCAACCCGAACGCTTCATCCATTCTCTGGATGCCCTCGCGCACCTCGTCGGCCGTGCCAACCAGCCACCCGCCCCCGGCTATGGACTCCTCTAGCCTCGGCAGCCGCCCTTTCTCGAGCGGCTGTCCGTGTGCGTCCTTGTGGCCGAAAGTCTGTCCCTGCGCCCGAAGGAATCGATAGCGTTCGTCGTGGGAAGGGCGCACCGCCTCTATCGCCGCCCTCGATTCCCCCATGTGCAGCCGAACCACCAACGCCCGGTCCTCACCGCGGCGCAGTGGCCGCGCCTGATACTCGGATGCCAGGCGGCCGTAGAGGTCCCATCGGGCGAGCACGGCCTGGGAAGTCCCCACATGCGCCAGCACGGCTACATGGCGATGCTGGGCAGCGTAGTGGGCGGTGCTCTCGCTGTTGAGCGCTTGCCAGATCTCCACCGGGTGCGTCGGCCGTGGCACTAACGTCACCTGGTCGAACGGCTGCCCGTCAGGCGTGCCAGTGTTGGTCACGCCGGGCGGCGG
>DASPXK010000129.1:0-5311 GCA_035637315.1 Chloroflexota bacterium | reverse complement strand
CGATTCGTGGAGGCCAAATCTGCCCTCACCCCCGGGCCCCTCTCCCTCGCGGGGAGAGGGGAGCTATCCCCCCTCTCCTCCGCGAGGGAGAGGGGCCCGGGGGTGAGGGCATGGTCACAGGCGTCGTGCTCAAGCTGGAAGACAACTTCAAAACCGACGTCATCGTCGCGCTCGCGCTGACGCTGGCGCTCGTGCTCGGCGCGTGCGCACGGGCCGCCGACCGGCCGCGTGAGGGCGCCGAGCCGGTTGCCGCGGGCTCGCCAGCCAGTCGCCTGCTTTCCGAGCCGCCGACGACCCTCGTGCCGCCGCCGAGCTTGCTCGGTACCCCGACGCCCGAGCCCTCCTCAGACCCGCCGCCTACCCCCATCCCCAGCTCGGGTCCTCGCGCCTCGCCGGGCATCTACCCGATCATCAGCAGCATTCAGCCGCCGCCCGGGGCGGAGCTGCAGTCCGGCGAGATCGCGATAGGGGCACGCGTGACCGGGTCGAGCAACCTCGTGGACGTGGTCGCCTTCGTCGACGGCGAGCCATTTGAGCCCAGCCTCGGCAGCCCGGCGGGCCGAAGTCTGGTGATCAGCTTCAACCGTCAGCTCTCGCCCGGCACGCACGAGGTACGCGTGCAGGCTCGCGACGAGCAAGGCCAGATGGGCGGCTATCGCTGGCAGTTCACGGTCGGTCCGCGCCAGGCCCCATCAGTGCCAACCCGGGTGCCAGTTCCCACGTTCGCGCCTGCCGCCACGCTCGCGCCGCCGACACCGCGAGGACCGACTCAGCGGCTCGCGCCCGCGCCGTCGCCAGCCCCCAAGCCAGGGTCACGCTAGGCAGGCCTCGGCTCGAGACGCCACGACTTCTCTTCGCAAATACTTGTGCAGGGCGCCCCCTAACGCGTTACGATACGGGCCCGGCCGCGCTCGTCGCGCGCCGCGAGGCCCGCCCAGGAGTCGTCAATGAAGACGTCCGACCAGCGCAAGAGCCGCGAGTGGGTGCGCGACCCTTTTCTGTTCGGCATGGCGCTCATCCTGCTAGCCTTCGTCACGGTCACCCTCGCCGTGACCGGCCGCGTATTCGGCGACCCAGCCTTGATCGGGCTAGCAGTCGTCTCGGTGGCTCCGGCCTTCTGGCTCTTCTACCAGCGCGGCCAGGCGATGGCGGGCCGCCAGCCAAACCAACGCCCGCGCAGGCGTTAGTGGGCAGTGGGCAAAGATCAGCTGCCTACTGCCTACTGCCTACTGCCGACTCGTTCGGCGGCGATCTTCAGCGCTCGCTTCGCCATCACCCCGGCGACCTCCTTGCGGTAGACGGCCGATGCGTGGATGTCCGAGTCAGGCTCCAGCCCGTCGTCGGCCGAGACGACTTGCTGGACGCGCTCGAACAGCGTTTGACTCGGCTTTTCGCCGCGCAGCGCCTCCGCGCCAACCCCCGACACGTAAGGCGTGCCGCCAACGCCGGTGAAGACCAGCCCCGCATCTGAGATAAGGCCGCCGGCGTCGAGCTGCAAGATGCACGCCACGCCGACCAGCGCGAAGTCGCCGTGGCGGCGACTGATCTCCATGAAACACCAGCCGGCGCCCTGTGGCAAGGCCGGAAGGCGGACCTCCGTGAGCATCTCGTCCGGCTCGAGAACGGTGGTCAAGTAGGTCAGATAAAACGCCTCTGCACGGACCACCCGTTCGCCGCGCGGTCCTCGCGCAACCAGCTCCGCCCCCAGAGCGGTCACCACGGCCGGCAGCTCACCGGCCGGGTCGGCGTGGGCGATCGTGCCGCCGACCGTCCCCCGGGTCCGGATCGCGATATGGCCGATGTAACCGAGCGCCTCATGGAGGAGCGGCGCCCGCTCGCGACACAGACTGGACTTTTCCGCCGTCCGCTGGCGAGTCATGGCCCCAATCGCCAGCCCGCCGTCGAGCTCGCGAACGTAGTCCAGGTCATGAATGCGGTTGATGTCGACGATCGCGCCCGGCCGAGCGAGCCGCATGTTCATCAACGGCACCAAGCTCTGGCCCCCGGCCAGTACCTTGGCATCCTCACGCCGGGCGGCCAGCAGCTCGATCGCCTCGTCGACCGACGCTGGCGCAAAGTACTCAAACAGGGCCGGCTTCAAACCAGGGCCTCTCAGGCTGACATCCGGCGGATATTGTAGCCGGAGCCGCGGATGCCAGTGCTTGGTAGCGGCGCCTTAGCGCCCTGTGACGCACTGAAGTGCGCACTACGAGCCGCTCGCTACGCTCGACTTTGGGTATGCTAACCGCGTCCAAAGGAGCTGGCAGCCGTGCGCATTGTCGACATGCAGCTCACCCCGGTGGCGGTTCACGATCCGCCACTCCGGAACTCGTGGGGGGTCCACGAGCCCGTGTTCCTACGGGTCATCGTTCGGCTTCGGACCGACGACGGGCTCATTGGGCTGGGCGAGGCGCCCGGGGGCGGTGCGATGTTGCAGGCGCTGGAAGCCGCGCGAAGCCACGTGATCGGCACAGACCCCTGGCAGCTCGAGCCGCTGCGGGTGAGCTTGCGGAACGCGCGGCTCTTCTCTGCGCTCGAGGAGCCCTGTCTCGACCTGATCGGAAAGGCGACCGGGCGGCCGGTGGCGGACCTGCTCGGTGGGACGATTCGCCGACGAGTGCCCTACGCAGCCTACCTTTTCTTCAAGGAGGCCGGCGAGGATGAATGGGGCGAGGTGATGTCGCCCAAGGCAATGGTCCAGCTAGCCGAACGATGGGTCGAGCGCTGGGGCTTTCGCTGCCTCAAGGTCAAAGGTGGCGTGCTCGAGCCAGACGCCGAGGTGGAGACGATGCGCCTGCTGCGCGAGCGGTTCGGGCCCCAGATGGGGCTGCGGATCGACCCGAACGCCGTCTGGTCGGTCGAGACCTCGCGTCGGGCAGCCCACAAGCTGCGGGACGTGGACCTGGAGTATCTCGAGGACCCGTGTGCCGGGATCACGGGCATGGCTGAGGTGGCAAAGGCGACCCACATCCCACTCAGTACGAACATGTGCGTTACCGCGTTCGAGCATCTCCCCGAGGCATTCCGGGCCGGCGCCGTGTCCGTTGTTCTGGCCGACCACCACGTCTGGGAAGGGCTGACCGGCTGCGTCAAGCTTGGCAAAATCTGCCACAGCCTCGGCTGGGGACTCGGCCAGCACTCGAACAGCCATCTCGGCATTACCATGGCCGCCATGACCCATCTGGCAGCCGCGGTGCCCAATCTCATCTACGCCAGTGACAGCCATTACCCGTGGCTGGAAGAGGACGTGATCAAGGGTCCGATGTTTCGGTTCGTGGACGGCTGCCTGGACGTCCCGTCCGGCCCGGGCCTCGGCGTGGAGCTGGACGAGGCCAAGCTGGCAGTGTTTGCCGAGGCCTACGAGCGCAATCGCTCACACGGCCGAGACGACGTTTCGGCGATGCGCAAACGCGACTCCTCCTGGCTGCCGCTGAAACCACGCTGGTAACCTGGAGGTTAGGTCTCCGGATTGGCGGCCGGAGTGACCTGGCGGTATACTGACGCACGCCTTGCCCAACAACCCGGCCTGGCAGCCGACGCCCGCCCGAGGAGGCAGCATGTTCAAGAAAACCGAAGAGTCTGAGTGGACGCGCTTCTCCAAAGCCCTCGGCAGTAAGGACCAGCCGCGCGAGGCCGAGGAGACCGCCGGTGCCGAGGAAGACCTGCTCGATGCTCAGACCACAGTCAGCCCACCCGCGCCCGTCCAATCCGGACCCGGGCCGAGCCCCGCACCCGAGCCCGCCACTCCTGCCTCACTGCGGCCGCTCTCTTCGGACGTCAACGTCGGACTCAATCGGCCAGCGGCCCCAGCACCATTGCCCCAGACCCCCCTTGCCAGACCAGTGGCGCCCGTGGGGCACGCGGCGCTCCTCCAGGACGACGGCGAGAGCGTCATCGGCGAAGGCACGACCGTAGACGGCAGCTTCCGGTCCGAGCACTCGATTCGCATTCGAGGCACCGTGCAGGGCGAGGAGGTCGAAAGCAAACGTCGGGTGGTGGTCGAGGCGGAAGCGAAGGTGAGTGCCAAGATCAGCGCCCAGGAGATCACCATCGCCGGCGAAGTGAACGGCGAGCTGACCTGCCCGGGGCGGGTCGAGATCACACCCACCGGCCGGGTAACCGGCGCGATCAGCGCTGGCACGCTGATCATGCAGGAGGGCGCCTACTTCGAAGGACACATGAAGATGCTCAACGCGGGCGGCCAGCGCGAGACTGAGGCCAGCCGGACGCCCGTCGACGTGGGCGTCTCATGACTGTTCGAAGCTTGTCTCTGAAGCCTACAATCAGCTAGCCAGAGCAGGACAGGGAGACCGCGCATGGTCGTCAGCGAAGGCATGGAGATGGTCATCGTCCTGCTGGTGATCCTGGCCAACCTGATCGGCCTAGTGATAATCCAGCGCTGGTCTGGCCTGACCTAACCCCGCCTGGTCCTGATAGGCACGGCACGGCGTGCCCCTACGGCGCTGTCGGCACCAGGTCGGTCTCGGGCTCCGGCTCGAGCGCGAGCGCCACCAGGCACGCCCGACCCGCCGCACAGCGCTCGGTCCGCAGGCTGGGCTGAGCGCCATCGAAGAAGAGCAAGACATCCCCATACGTCCGATGGTCGAGGGTCGGCGCGTCGCCGGATCTGCCGCTTGCCCGCCGAAGTGGCCCGTCCGAGATGACAGCCAGTCGAGGCGCGCGCGGCGCGTTCTGGAGCCAGCCGGTCGGGCGTGACGGCAGGCGAATCACGACCGTTCGGCCGTCGCGGTCGGGGTCTTGCCACCGATAGCTCGGCGGCCCGGGCCCTGGCAGCCAGACCGCTACGTCGCCCATCACCAGCTCCACGTCGAGCACTGTCTGCTCCTGGTAGGTCCGAACGTCCACAACGTCCAGCCACAGCCCGGTGTCGACCTCGACCCTTTGCCCTGCCTCCGCAAGAACCATCGCTCCGGCTCCCATCGACTCGGCCCCATCGGACGGTGGTCCAAGCACGAGCCGGGCAGGGTAGCGTCTCAGCGTCTCCGTAAGCCCACTCGGGTGAGGCGCGTTGGTCGTGTTGAGCACGGCCAAGTCCAATCCCCGCTCCCAGAGTGCCAGTCGCTCGCCGACCGAGGCGACGAGCGAGTCCGATAGCCCGCCCCCGCCGACAAGAGCGGTCCGCCCGTCCGGGGTGCGGACGAACAAGGACGGTGCTCCAACATCCAGAAACGAGACCGCCAGACCGCTGGTGGGCGGCGCCGCTAACACGGCCGAGGCGGGCATGAGCGCCAGGAGCGCGGCGAGCAGACCGGCCCGCGGAGCTGGAAGCTTGCCTCCCACAGCGCGAACG
>DASPXK010000128.1:0-7278 GCA_035637315.1 Chloroflexota bacterium | reverse complement strand
CTGGCAGGGTCGATCGACAGGGTGACCGCTCCGTCGAGCGTGGTGTGGGCGCCCGGATCGTGCAGGTCGACCACCCACTCGCGGCCGCCGACATTCACCCAGTAGCGCATGAGCGAGCCGAGGAAGATGTGGCGCATGACTGTACCGTCCAGATTCAAGGCCCCGGCCAGGCCCTGGCCGAGCGGGCCGATCCGAACCGCCTCCGGGCGGATGCAGAGCAGCGCCCGGCCGGCGGTGAAGGGCGAGCCCTTCGCCGGCAGCTCGGCACCCTGGCCATCGACCGCTATCGACAGGCCGCCCTCCGAAGCCACCACGACCTCGGCCTCGACGAGGTTGACCTGGCCGACGAAATCGGCCATGAAGCTGGTGCGGGGGCGATAGTAGATCTCCCAGGGCGTGCCCCACTGCACGACCCGGCCTCCGTTCATCACCGCGATCCAGTCCGACATGGCCAGCGCCTCCTCCTGGTCGTGGGTGACGTAAATGGTGGTCAGGCCAAGGTGTCGCTGGATGCCAATCAGCTCGTTGCGAATGCTGACCCGCAGCTTCGCGTCCAGGTTCGACAGCGGCTCGTCGAGCAGCAGGACCTCGGGCTCCAGGACCAGCGCTCGCGCGAGCGCCACTCGCTGCTGCTGGCCCCCGCTCAACTGGTTGGGATGCCGCCGCCCGAGGTTCTCGAGGCCGAGAAACTCGAGTGTGTGCAGCACACGAGAGCGGATCTCGTCCCTGGCGAGGCCGCGTAGCTTGGGCCCGTAGGCGACGTTGTCAAAGACGCTCATGTGGGGGAAGAGCGCGTAGTCCTGGAAGACCATTGCAGTGTTCCGGAGGTGAGCCGGGACCGGGTTGATAAGCCGCCCGCCGATGAAGATCTCGCCCGCGTCGGGGTCGTAGAAGCCGGCGATCATCCGCAGCGTCGTTGTTTTCCCGCAGCCGGATGGGCCGAGAAACGTGGTGAAGCTGCCACGCGGCACCTCGAGCGACACGTCGTCCACCGCCACAGCCTGGCCGAACCGCTTGGTGAGACCCAGCAGGCGAACGTGTCCAGTGGACGGCTCGGGAGCACCCATCGGCGCTACTTTAGCGTACTCCCCACCAGGCTGGCAGCGTCCGCTGGCCAGAGCCTCGTGGTAGGGTAATCAGCGCTATGCGTAGCGGCCCAGGCTTGGACAGCGGGTGAGCCAAGGCCCGCCCGCCGCGCCGCTCGAGCCGGGCTCGGCAGCCCGGCGCTTTTTCGGTTGCGGGTGCGCCGGTTGCCTCGGGCTGTTCTTCTTCTTTGGGATGGCAGTGCTGGTCGTCGTCGCCATCCCTGACCCGGTCGCGCTGGGCCTGGCCGCGGCGGCTGCGATCATGCCCGTCCCCACGTTCGTGCTCCTGGTACTTCAGCTCGATCGATACGAGCGTGAGCCGTGGCTGGTTCTCGCCGTGGCATTCCTGTGGGGTGCACTCGTGGCGCCGTTCGTTTCGGCCATCCTGGACGATTTGATCGGAGATGCGATCGCCCCCATTGTCGGCAAGGTCATCGGCGACGTCGTCACCGTGAGCGCCGTGGCGCCGGTGGTCGAAGAGACCTCCAAGGGGCTGGCGGTCTTCCTGCTCTTCTGGATCCTTCGCAGCGAGTTCGACGACGTCCTGGACGGGATCGTGTACGGCTCGTTGGTGGGGATTGGCTTCGCCATGACCGAAAACGTGCTGTACTTCGGCCAGATCTACCAGCAGGGCGGGGTGGTTGGTTTAGGTGTCCTGTTCTACATTCGGGTGATCCTGGGCGGGTTCGGCCATTCGCTCTACACGGGCACGGTTGGCGCGGCGCTTGGCTTCGCTCGTGAGACCGACAATCGCTACCTGGCGACGGTCGTTCCACTGGCCGGCTACGGGCTGGCGATCCTGCAGCATGGAGCCTGGAACTTCATCGCCGGGTCACTCGTACCAGCGGCGTTTACGAGCCTGAACCCCCTGGTCCTGCTGCTCTTCGTGCTGCCCCTCGAGAGCCTGTTTCTCACCGGGCCAGGACTGCTCACGCTGCTGCTCATCGCCACTTTCGCTTGGCGTCGGGAGGCCGATGTGATCAAGACGCATCTGTGGGACGAGGTCGGCATGGGCACGATCAGGCCGGAAGAGTACGTTGCCTTGCCCTCGCTGCGGACTCGTTTCGCCGAGGAGGTGGCGGCCCTGCGTCGGCGCGGCCTCGACGGCTGGCTGGCCCAGCGCCAGTTTCACCAGGCGGCCACGGAGCTTGCCTTTCGCAAGTGGCATCTGGCGCGCGGCGAGCGGCTGCCCCGCGGCCAGCAGATCACGCCCGAGGACCTCTATCGGCATCAGATCGCGGCCTGCCGCGAGAGGCTAGCACAGCCCCCACTGTCATCCTGAGCGAAGCGAAGGATCTCGGCATCCAGACTCAGGACCGAGATCCTTCGCTGCGCTCAGGATGACAATGGGGGGGCGCCGCGCTGCCACTTGATCTGGGCTCGCAGGCCGTCCTCGAGCGAGGTGCGCGGCCACCAGCCAAGCTCACGGCCAGCTTTGGCGGTGTCCGCGACCGCCTCGCGCTGTTCGCCAGGCCGCGGCGGCGCGTGTGCGACGGGTACCTTACGGCCTACCAGACGCTGGATCGTGGCCAACACCCAGTTCGCCGAGCGTGCCTCGCCACCCCCGACGTTGTACACCTCTCCAGGCCGACCGGCCGACGCGGCCAGCAGAGTGGCCTCGACGCAATCGTCGATGTAGGTATTGCCCCGAGTCTGGTCGCCATCTCCGAAAACGGTGATCGGCTCGCCCCGCAGGACCCGGTCGATGAAGATCGCGTAGCCCATGTCTGGTCGCTGGCGGGGCCCGTACACCGAGAAGTAGCGTAGCGCCACGACCGGCAGACCGAAGCTCTCGTGGTAGGCCAGGGCCAGCTTCTCGCCGCACAGCTTGGTTGCCCCGTAGGGCGAGATCGGTTGCGGCAGGGCATCCTCGGCGCAGCTCGACATCCGACCGTACACAGATGAGGTCGAGGCGTGGACGAAGATACGCGGCGGGGCCGGCCGAGTGGCCTCCAGGAGCCGCTGGGTCGCCAGGATGTTACAGGTCATGTACTCCTCGAACCAGTCCCAGCTCCGAAGCAGGCCCGGCATCCCGGCCTCATGAAAGACAGCCTCGACGCCCGCGAGGGCAGGCGCGACGTCGTCGGTCCGCAGGTCCAGCTCGAGCAGCCGAAAGGCTGTCCGCTGCCTGGCTTTGGCCAGGTTGCGCGCCTTGCGGCGCCGCGAATAGTAGGGGTGAAAAGCGTCGACCCCGACGACCTCATGGCCCTCGTCCAGGAGACGGTCGCACAGGTGAGAGCCGATGAAGCCGGCTGCCCCGGTTACCAAGCAGCGCATCCTGGCCTCCGCGCCCAATTAGAACAGACTGTTCGCAACGCATCCAAGCACTCTGCCTCCGGCGGCTCGTCCGGGAACGCCAGCTTATCGAGACTGATTCCCTATAATGCGTGGGTCGTTGGCGCGAGAGTGTCGCCGCCACCATGCTCGTGTACCGACTGATCTTCCTGGGCGTCGCCCTGGCCTACCTGGCGCTGCCCGGCCATCCGCTCGCACTGCTGCCAGGGTTGCCGCTCGGCCGACTCGGGCTGGCGGTCGGGCTGGCCGTCGTCGTGTGGCTGAGTGCTCTCGCTGGCCCCCCTCCCCGACCGCGCCTGGGAATCGGCGTCCTAGCCGGACTGGTTCTCTTGAAGGTGGCGCTCAGCTGGCTCGCGCCGCCGTACGGCCTGGTGGCCGAATATCGGGCCGGCGGGCCGCAGGGTGCGTTCGAGCGGTCGACGGATTGGCCTGGCATCGGCGCGACCCGGGTCGATTCCACGCTCGCTTTCCACGGGGCCGAGTTTCCGGTCCATTTCTTCAACGACATCCATCGCTTCAACTTCTTCACCGCCAATGAGCCGCGGCGCGACCTGCTGCCCTTTTCGGTACGCTGGACCGGCCAGCTCTGGGCGCCGACGAGCGGCCACTATCGGCTGGCGCTCGAGTCGAACGGACGAGCGGCGCTCTCAGTGGCCGACCTCGTTGCGCCGAACGCCGGAAATCTCGTCGTGGAGAGCGGCAATCGGGTCCGCCAGGAGATGATGGAGGGTGAGCTCACCGCTGGGCTGCATCCGATCGAGGTGCGCTACGCCCGTCCCGAAGAGGGGATGCCCTGGCTAGCGGTGCTCGCCAACAGCGGGGACGCCGAATTGACTCCGCTCGCAGCCCCGTTGATCGTGCGAGATGGGGCCGGCCCGGCAGGGCTGAGTCGTGACGCGCTGGTTCGTCCGCTCGCCGTCGTCGTGGATCTGGCCTGGCTCGTGACGCTGCTGGCGCTGTTCGGTGCGCACGCCCGCCAGGCCTGGCGCCAACCCGCGCCGCCCACCTCCGCGCTCGAGCGCCCACTCCTGGCGCTGTTCCTCGCCGTCGCGCTCGGCGCAGACCTGCTCGCCCACCTCCACCTGGTCGGCCAAACGGTCATCCTGTCAGGAGGCAATGACTGGTTGGCGTACGAGAGCTTCGCGCGGGACGTGCTGCTGGACGGTCCGCTCCTGGGCACGGTGGGCCAGGGCCAGCCCTACTATTACCAGCCGCTCTACGTTTACTGGCTCGCGCTCATTCATCTGATCCTGGGCGAGGGTCTGTTCGGACCGCTCGTGATGAACGCCGCCCTGGGCGTAGCGGCCAGCCTGTTGGTTTATCTGGTCGCGCGCGACTTGTTCGGTCGGCTGGCAGCCGTGGTGGCCATGCTGCTGTTCGCCGCCTACCGCGTGACCGTTTTCGCTCCCACCACTGACCTGCTGCTGTCTGAGAACCTGTTGGTCCCACTGGTCCCGCTGCTGCTTTTCCTGCTTGCCCGCGCCGCGCGGACGGCCTCGTGGTGGGCCATCGTCGGCGCGGGCGTCGTGCTCGGATTAGCTGGCCTGGCCAGAACGACGCCGCTGGCGGTGCTTCCGATCGCGCTGCTAGCGCTCGGCCTGGGCTTCCGGCGTCTCGGGCTGAGTGGGCCGGCCGCCGGGTCTCGTTTGGCTGTCCTGGTCGCGGTGAGTTTGCTGACGATCAGCCCAGCGGCGATCCGCAACTATCTTGTGTCCGGACGGCTCGTGCCGATCACCAGCAGCGTCGGCGCGAACCTCTGGGAGATGCATCGACCCAGCCAGCGGGTCGATCTGTCGCGCATCGATCGCCAACTGCTGTACGAGCAGCTCCAGCTAGATCGACAGACCCGGGAGGTGCTCGAGTTCATCCGACAGGACCCGGCTGGCTACGCGACAACTTTGGCGCCAATGGCGCTGTATGCGATCGGGTTTGTCGGCGCGCCGGGTGGAACAGCGGACGTACAGCTCGGGCTGCTGGGCGTGTGCCTGGCCTACCTGCTGGTGACGGCGCTGGTCTCGAGCGCCCGGCGCCCGGCCACCTGGCCGCTGCACGGCTTTGTCTGGACTCACCTGGCTGCCGTGACACTCGTGTTCTCGAACCAGTACGGCTTCCGCCTGGTCCTGCCGATGTACGCTGCAATGATCCCCGTCGTCGGGCAGGGGATCGCCGTCGCGAGCGGGTGGGCGGCAAGCGGGCGGGGGTCGGCGATCCGCCGGCGGGCAACAGCCATCCAGGTCCGCCCGGCCGACCCGAAGGTTGCCCTGCCGCTGGCGATCGTGGCGCTCGGTTCGCTCGTCCTGCTGGCTGGCGCGCCGTCCGAGGACCGCGCGCGCGAGTCGTTCTACGGTCTAGCCGGCGACGCGGCGATCGCGGCGCGCCAGGCTGCCCGGGCTGACCGCTTGAGCCTCGCCGACGACGTCTACTTTGTTGGGGAGGACAGCCGTTCGTCGGCGATCGCGTATCTCCGAGGGCTCGCGTATCCGGCGATGCGCTGGTTCGACGGGTCGCGCGGGATGGTCCTCCCGCCACCCGGCGAGCGTGCCTTATACATGCTGCCGGATCGAGCCGCGCCCGACTTCGCGCGCGGCTGTCTGGGGGATGAGACCCGCCTCGCGCGAGAGCTGGACCTCCCCTCAGGAGCCTGGCTGGACGTAGCGCTGGCCAGTCTCGGCGATGGCGACTGCACGGCGCCGCAGCACTGGCTCGAGGCAACGTTCGAGGGCACCGCCCGTCTGCTCGGCTACGACGCCCCGGCCTCACTGGAGCCGGGCCAGCCGATGGACGCCATCTTGCGCTGGCAGCCGCTCACCAGGCCACAGAACCGCTCGCGGCCGTTTGTCCGACTGCTCGACGGGAGGGGCCGCGCGTGGGGTCAGGCCGAAGCGGCGGTCTACCCGAGCTCCTCCTGGCGACCAGGTGAGACAGTGCTGGGGACAGCTCGCCTCGACGTCGACCCAACCCTCCCGCCGGGTGAGTATCGACTCGAATTCGGCTTCTCGGCCGGGGCCGGCCTGGCGCGTCTCGCGAACGATGGGCCAGCCGGCTTGCGCGCCGAGGCTCGAGCGCGAGGCGGGGTCATCCGGCTGGTCAGCCGATCCACGCCGCTGGCCCCTGACGCGCTGCCGATCACGGTCGCGGCCAGCGGCGCGTTGGGCGAGGTCCAATTGCTCGGCGCGGCGCTCGACCGGGAGAACCCGCGGCCTGGCGATCGGGCCCGCCTGACGCTCTTCTGGCAGACCTCGGCCACACGCCCCACGAGCCAGGACGTAAGCCTGGTCCTTCGCGACTCGTCTGGCGGCACGGTCCACGAGTGGCGTGGCGCGCCAGTCGACGGAACGTATCCAACCTCGGCCTGGAAGCCTGGAGAGATCGTCCGCGACACCTGGGACCTGGTGCTGCCGTCGAGCCTCCCGCCCGGCCCACTCTCGCTGGCTGTTGGGCTGGCTCCGCCTGGGCGACTGCCGGAGCGTTACCTCTCGCTGGTCAGCCTTGCGCTGCAGGCGATCTCGCGGCAGTACGCCGAGCCGGCCATTCGGACTCGCCAGGAGGCGCGGTTCGGTGACCTGGCTCGCCTGGTGGGCTACGACTTGAGGAATCGGCGCCTGAAGGCAGGCGACAGCGTCGAAGTCAGCCTGATCTGGCAGGCACTGGCGGAGACGCGTGAGAATTACACAGTCTCCGTTCAGCTGCAGGGTATAGACGAGCGTGTAGTGGCTCAGCACGACGGCGAGCCGGCTGCTGGCCGCCGGCCGACGGCCAGTTGGCTGCCCGACGAGTTCGTCGAAGACCTGCATCGAGTAAAGCTGCCTCGCGATGCTCCCCGGGGTCGCTACCAGCTCGCTGTAGTGCTGTATCGACCAGATGACGGCCAGCGACTGCTCGACCCGGCCGGCGGCGA
>DASPXK010000127.1:0-14596 GCA_035637315.1 Chloroflexota bacterium | reverse complement strand
ACGGAGTGGTGCTCAACGCCAACTTGTCAGCGGTGGACCTGGCCGCGACCGAGGGCCTGCGCGCCAGGCTCAGGGATCAGCGGCGCAACCGGGCGGCATCTGAGACAGAGTCTGCGCGACCACGCGTGTAGGAGGCGGTTGGGCCGAAAGCCCTTCGGCGGCGGGGGTGATATGGGACCTATGGAGGTGCCGGATGGTACAGATGCTCGAAGCTGAATCTCTGAGGACGCGGGTAGCACGGATCTTCGAGCGACTCGGGGCGCCCGATCAGGATGCGGCCGTCGTCGCCGACCACCTGGTCGAGGCGGACCTGCGGGGCGTCCACTCGCACGGCGTGATCCGCGTGCCGAGGTACGTGAGAGACTGCCAGGCGGGGCAGATCAACGCCAGGCCGAACATCCGCGTCGTCTCCGACAGCGGCGGCCAGGTGGTCATGGACGGTGACAACGCGTTCGGCCATCTCGCCGCGCTGCGGGCCAACGAGGTCGCGATTGAGCGGGGAAAGGAGCACGGGATGGCCGGCGTAGCGCTCCGCAACTCGACCCACTGCGGCGCGCTCGCCCACTACGCGGTCAGAGCGATCCCTCACGGCCTGATAGGCTTCGTGACGACGAACGCCGGCATCAACATGACCCCGACCGGCGGGACGAAGAAGCTGATCGGCAACAACCCGTTCGCGATCGCCGTGCCGACCAACCGCGAGTGGCCGATGGTGCTCGATATGGCGACGAGCGTGGTCGCCGGCGGCAAGCTCGACGTGGCGCAGTCGAAGGGCCAGCAGATCCCACTCGGCTGGGCGCGCGACGCCGCGGGCAATCCGACGACCGACCCAGTCGCCGCGCGCGGGGGGTCGCTAGAGCCGCTCGGCGGCCCCAAAGGGTACGGGATGGCGCTGATGCTCGACGTGCTGGCGGGGGTGCTCTCGGGAGGCCGATTCGGCGCCATGCTCGGCGAGGGGCGCGTCGGCCAGTTCTTTCTGACGATCGACGTGCAACGCTTCATGCCACTCGATGCGTTCAAGGCGCGGATGGACGAGCTGATCGACCAGCTCCACGACTGTCCGCGAGCGCCCGGCGTCGAGCGGATCTACGTGGCGGGGGAGATCGAGCACGGACTGCAAACCCGGCGCTTGCGCGAGGGCATCCCGATCGAGACGTCGGTGTTGGCGGAGCTGGATCGGGTCGAGCGCGAGCTCGTGGCCTGAAATCGCCACGCCGCCAACGGCGGCCTCCGGCTCGTGACGTCGTCCGAGACGGTGCCCGAGAAGAACAATCCCCGACACGGCCGCCCGGGTCAGGTGCCAACCGCCAGCAGCGTGCCGAGGGCGGCCATCAGCCGCTCGAGGTCAGCCCGCGTGTTGTAGCCCTGGACCGAGACACGGACTGCCGGCTGGTCCCGCCAGACCGGCAGCGGGACCTCGATCCGGTACTCGTCGTACAGGCGCTGCTTCAGCGCAACGCGTCGACGACTCCGCAGGGTATCGACTCGACTGCCGGGTGTCAAGTCCTCACTCGCGCCCCACACCACTCACCGAGCTCACGACGCCCCTCGGCTCTTATCCTCAGCCGAGTGACGTCCGTCACCGACTAGGATGAAACAGTTAGAGGTGGGCGGCCTACGGCGCCGAAGTCGGCTCCTCTATCGGGGCGCCATCGAGACAGGCGGCGGTGCCAGGCCCGACCAGCGCTCGCAGCGCGCCCGGCGCGCTCTCGAATCTAACCGGCGTCGTGCCGTAAGGCTCGCCATCGACGTGCAGCGGCAGGGGCGGGCGGGCGGAGACCAGCAGCTCGCGGAAATGCAGGTAGGTGACCTCAGGATCGGCGTGATGCCGGCGTAAGATGACGAGCCCGGCCTGGCGAAGCTTGTCGAGCGGCCCGCCGCCTGGGAAGAAGCACGCGTCGAGGACACCGTCGGCGGCCGAGGCGCGATCGGTGATCTGGAAAGCGCCAGCCCAGAGTCGGGTGTTGCCAACCGTGACCATCGCCGAGCGAAGCCGATAGAACCTGCGACCGTCGGCCAGGACTCGGAGCCTCGAGCCGCGAGCTCGGAGGGCCGCCGCTAGCCCGGCCAGGGTCAAGCGGAGGACGCCCAACCTGCGCTTGTCTTCTCCCTGGACGGTCGCCGCGGCCTCGGCGTCTGGCCCCAGACCGGCCATCAACAGGAAGTAGCGGCCGTTGGCCCTGCCCAGATCGATGCGCCGGACCTGGCCGCTGGCCAACTGCCGCGCGGCATGGGCCGGGTCGAGCGACAGGCCTAACTCGCGGACCCACACGTTGACGGTTCCCAGGGGCAGCGCGCCGATCGCCGTGGCGCTGCCGACAAGGCCCTGAATCGCCTCGTTGAGCGTTCCGTCCCCGCCGGCTACCAGCACCGCCTCCAGGCCGCTAGCAGCCGCCTCGGCGGCCATTCGGGACGCATCGCCGCGGGCGGCCGTCTCCCGCACCTCGACCCGCCAACCACACTCGGCCAGCGCGTCCAGCGCCCGCCGGAGGGCCGCCGACCCGGCGCCTGAGCCAGCATATGGATTGGCGATCAACAGCGCCCCTGGTCCCATGCTGGTAACTATAAGTGACGACTTGCCTGGGCAAGTGCGCGAGACAGCCTCTCATCCGCCCGCCGCTAGAGGTCCGCGGCCGCGGGGATAACCTCTACGCCCGATCGCCGCGACCCAGCGCGGCCCTCCCCATAGGTGTCAACAGGAGGACCAGGCCCGCCAAGAGCACCAGCAGCATCACGCGGTGGTAGACGTCGTTGAGCTCGGTGCGCGGGCCGCGGTTAGCAGCCAGCGCCCACATGCCGAGCAGGACGCCCGCCAACGCAAAGGCCTGGGCGGCGAGAGCGGCGGGCCACGCCCAGGTCTTGCGGCTGAACACGGCGTACGCGCTGACTGCCAGGACCACCCCGGCGAGTCCCTCGACAATCGTGGCGGGAACTATCCGGGGCTCCGCGAGGAGCGCGAATCCCAATGGGATCCGCGCGCCCATGTGCAACAGGGCCGCCACAAGGAACGTAACGCTCCCGAAAACAAGCAGAACGCGGACCACCGTGGCCACAGTGGCCCGGCGAGAGGTGGTCGTCTGGATCATCGAAGCTCCTCCCTCTTGGCATTGGTCTCGAGCAGCAGTGGGCCATCCGTGCAACGGCAGCGGCCGCGGCCGGCACGCGCCCGTCTGTGAAGGCTTGCCCGGAGGCCTCCCTAAAGCATAGGAGCGGCCTGTCAACACCGAGCCGCGCGGTTGTCACAGATCAGTGAACGGCTGGCGCACGTGCGTTGCGGCCCCTACAGCTTGACCCCTACGGCAATCAGGCGCTCGCTGGTCGAGTCGAAAGGCGCCAGGTCGTACGAGCCATACAGCGCCTCCACGCCGAAACCGGCCCGCTCCAGCAACATCTCCAGCTCGAAGCGTCCGAAATAGCGCAGCTCGAGCGTCGTCGTCCAGCGCTTGACCGTGCCGTCGTCCTGGACCTCGTCGTATGCGTAGGTGAAGTGGTCGGTCTGTGCGGCCAGGTCGGTGCGGCGCGCTGTCCACTTGCTCAGCGGGCGGCCAGTCGTCGGCTCAGGGCCTGAGTGCTGGAGCATCAGCTCGTCGCGAGGCTCGCCGCCACGAAGGTTGCCGTTGGCGACGTCGATAACGAGCAGGCCACCGGGCAGCAGGTGCCGCGCGGCCTGAACGAGCGCAGCGTGCTGGTCCGAGCGCCGGGCCAGTAGGCCGAACGAATCCAGGGCGACGAAGGCGAAGGGGAAGCGCTCGTTGAGGGAGAAACTACGCATGTCGGCGTGGTGAAGCGCAACCCGTTGGGCCAGGCCGTCGCGCTCCAGCCTGGCTCGAGCGACGGTCAACATCTCGGCCGAGCCGTCCACGCCGACCACCCTGAACCCCTCCGCCAGCAGCGGGCCGAGCAGCCGGCCCGTCCCGCACCCCAGCTCGAGGATGGGCCCGCCCGTGCGCTTGGCGAATCCAAGGTACATCGCCACGTCATCCTGGAAGCCCGCGTGCTCCCAGTCGTAATAGCGCGCCAGCGCATCGAAGGGATTCGAAGCCATCAGCAGTCAGCCGTTCCGAAGCAATCAGCTATATCAGCCATCAGCCGTCAGGAGAGGCTCCCCGCAGCCACCCTCGAATGGATGTGAGACAATAGCATCTGCTGGGCGGCGCGACCGAGGCGCGTCCCGCCGGCTGCCCGCTGAAAGCTGACTGCTGACTGCTCGTTCATGCGCATCCTCACCATCGACGTCGGGACCGGCACGCAGGACATCCTGCTGTTCGACGGCGAGCAGGAGCTGGAAAACTCGCTCAAGATGGTGATGCCGTCGCCGACGGTCGTCGTGGCGGGTCAGATTCGAGCCGCCACGGAGCGTGGGCGCCCGATACTCCTCGAGGGCGTGACGATGGGCGGCGGCCCCAGCCACTGGGCGGCGATGGACCACGTCCGGTCCGGCCTTCCCGTGTACGCTACCCCGAGCGCTGCGCGGACCTTTGATGACGATCTAGACGGTGTCGCACGGATGGGGGTGACGGTCGTCTCAGAAGACGAGGCGTCTGGGCTGAGCGGCGTCGAGCGGATCGTACTGCGCGATTTGTGGCTCGAGGCCGTCCGGACGGCGCTGCGCGCGTTTGGCGCCGACGACCGCTTCGACGCCCTGGCGGTGGCCGTTTTCGACCACGGGGCGGCGCCGCCAGGCTACAGCGACCGGGTCTTCCGCTTCGACTACCTCGCCGAGCGGGTCTCGGGAAGCCAGCAGGGTTCGGCCCGCCCCGCCGAGACCCTGGCCTCCTTCGCTTACCTGGCGGACGAAATCCCCGATCGGCTCACCCGCTTGCGGGCGGTGGCCGACAGCATGAACGACGGCCATCCGCTGCTGATGATGGACACCGCCCCAGCGGCGGTACTGGGCGCCCTCGAGGACCATCAGGTCTCCTCCAGGCCCGACCTGATCGTGGCGAACATCGGCAACTTCCACTGCCTCGCGTTTCGGCTGGAGGAAGGCCGGATCGTCGGCTTGTTCGAGCACCACACCGGTGAGCTGACCCAGGGGGAGTTGGAAGCGTTCCTGGACAAGCTGATCGCCGGCACGATCACCAACCACGAAGTGTTCGACGACATGGGCCACGGTGCTCTGATGTTCGAGCCACCCCACGAGCTGCGGTCGCCGTTCGTGGCGATCAGCGGCCCGCGCCGCGGCCTGCTCCGCGGCTCGCGCCTGAACCCGTATCTGGCCGGCCCGCACGGCGACATGATGCTGGCCGGCTGCTTCGGACTGCTGCGGGCCTACGCCGCCAAGGACGAGCGAGTCGCGGAACAGGTCGTTGCCAGGTTGGGTCGGGCACCACTGCAGGAATGACGTATGAGAAATGAGGAATGAGTGCTGCTCATTCCTCATTCCTCATTCCCGTTCCTCATGCCTGACTCGGGCGCTCAGCCCTTCACGTAGGACAGCTTCTCGGCTATCTTCCCTTCGCGTACGCGGAACACGTCCACGCCCCGGACGTGCCCCGGCTTGCCGTCCTGGCCTGTCCAGCGATACAGCCATCGCACGACGCAACGATCGCCGGCAGCGAACAGCTCCTCCGTCTCGAGCGCAGCCTCAGGCGACGCACGGAACAGCTCATGCCAGACGGCCCTCACGGCAGCCTGGCCCTCGCGCCGCTCGCCGCCCGGCGGGCTCGTGCTTTCGAACACTACGTCGTCGGTCATCGCCGCCATCATCGCATCGACATCGTGGCGGCTGGTGGCCTCGTTGAAACGCTGGACCACCGCTATGGTCGCCGCTATGACTGGATCGTCCTGCAAGCTCTGCACGGTCAACCGCCCCCCTGGCGCATCGAGTGACGCGGACGATTCTACCATCCAACAATGGCCCAGTTGCGGCGGCGCTCGGAAGACCCCGCTACGAAACGGTGCCCGCCCGCCCAACTCGGGTCCGCTCGCTGGCCACATATTCGACCAGCTGCTGCCCGGCCGGACTCGCAACCTGGAGGCGCGCGATGTCCAGCTCGACGTTGAGGTATTGGAGCGATAGCACGTCCCCGTCGGGCGCGAAGCAGGGCCCAACCCCACTGAAGAAGAAGCCGTCGGCTTCGGCGCCGACGCAGAGGTCGGGCGTTCCAGGCTGAGCCAACGGCAGGTCCAGGTAGACGACCTCGGCGCCCGCCGTCTCGCACAGGTCGCGCCGCGCCCGGCGTATCTCGGCGGCCGTGTCGGCTCCGACCCGGCGGACCCGAATCTCGCCAGTCCCCCACGAGCGGTCCAGCGACACGGCGACCTGGCCGGGTCCCTCGGCCGGGATCCCAGGTGGGAGGTCGACGGGCGTGCCCAGCCGCTCGTAGACCCGCTCGATCATCGGCCGATGATGAGGCGGGGCATGGACCACGGCTCTCTCGGCCGGCGCCACGTACTTGAAATACAGCATGCAGCTCACTCGCTGGTCGAGCGGCTCGGTGGTGATCTTTTTGAACGTCGTCGAGCGTGGCATCGAGCCGAGCGCTACCCCACACGCGTGGGCCTTGACCTCCTCTTCCATGCGCTGGCTGAAGACGTGGCTGGTGACCGGATACCCGGCGATGCCTTTGAGCCCGAGCCGCTGGGCCTCCTCTTCCAAAAAGGCGCGCATCCGCTCGAGGAGATGCCGGCCGCGGTGGGCGGGCGAGACGACCGCCTGGCCGCTCTCGCCGACCGGACCGAGGTCGGGCCGCTCGAGGGCCAGGTGTCCCACCACCTGGCCGGCCTCGTCGACCGCGACTATCGAGACCAGCTGGCCAGTCTCGTTGAGGTGTGCGATCCGGTCCGGGTAGTACAGGTCCTGGTTGCCGTAGCTGTAGCCGTAGGCGCGATAGACGCACTGGCTGACCTGGATCGCCTCCTCGGGGCGCAGGCGCCGGATGGTGTACGTCTGGTCGGGTGCAGGCGCCGCTTCGGGATGGAAGGGCGCCAGCTCTGCTTCGGGCAGGTGGTCGGTGACGTCGGACTGAGGGCGCAGCTTGGTCAGACGCAGCTCCATGCCCTCGCTGCCCTGGTTGATCCAGTGGGCCTCGTCAACCGCGTGGCGGATCCGCTGCCAGACGGCCCCGCGAGTGAGCGCCCGCGTGTCGTGGTCCAGCCGCGAGGAAGCCGATGTTGGATCGAACGGCAGTCCTCGCTCGCGGATCGCCAGCGTTAGCGCCGTTGGCGTCAGCGTGCCGTTCAGGGAGAAGGTGCCACTCTCGCCCGGCTCGAAGGCGTGGCGAATGACGTTGGCGCAGGCCTCGTCAGTGGCGCGGACCAGCGCCTCGATCTCGTCCTGCGCCAGATCGGCCAGGGCGGCGACCTCGCGCGCGTACGCCCGAGCGATGCCCTGCACGCTCAAGTCGTTCGGCAGCGTCAGCTCGCTGCGCAGCTCGGCCATTGCGGGCAAGCCTCCTCGCTGTCAAGCACCTAGCGCGCCCACCACTCGTGGAAGTGGTGGACCGGGCCGTGGCCGCCGCCGATCGGATAGGCTCGCTCTAAGGCGGCGGTCAGATAGCTCTTGGCGCCGCGGACCGCGGCTTCCAGGTCATCGCCGCGTGCCAACAGGGCCGCGATCGCCGAGGCGAGCGTGCAGCCGGTCCCGTGCGTGCTGCTCGTCTGGACCCGAGGCGCCGATAGCTCAACAAGGCGCTGTCCATCGTAGAAGACGTCGGTGGCGTCGCCGGCCAGATGGCCGCCCTTGACCACCACGCTGCGCGCCCCCAGGCCCACGATCTCCCTGGCCGCCGCGCGCATGTCGTCCAGCGAGCCGAGCGATCTGCCAACCAGGACCTCGGCCTCCGGCAGGTTGGGGGTCACAACCGTGGCCAGCGGGACCAACTCGGCGCGCAGCGCCTCTACCGCCTCTTCGCGCAGCAGACGGTCGCCGCTCTTCGCGACCATGACCGGATCGACCACGAGCGGCTCGAGACGGTGCTGGCGGACCTTGTCCGCTACGACTCGGATGAGCTCTGAGTTCGCGATCATGCCGGTCTTGGCGGCGTCCACGCCGATATCCTCGACGACAGCGTCGATCTGGGCAGCCACGATATCTGGCGGCAGCTCGAAGACGGCCGTCACGGCGCGGGTGTTCTGGGCCGTAATGGCGGTGAGCGCCGACATCCCGAACACGCCCAGCGCCGAGAACGTCTTCAAGTCGGCCTGAATCCCAGCCCCGCCCCCCGAGTCGGAACCGGCGATCGTCAGCACGGTCGGCACGCGATCCATTATCAGCGGATGCCTCGGGTCGGATTGTAACGCGGCCGCCGCCGTAGGTGGGCAAGGTGGCCAAGGTGGCCAAGATGGCCAAGATGGCCAACGTGGCCGGGGGAGATCGGGTGGGGGTGAGGATTGATTGGGGAGGGGGTTTTCCTGGCGCAGGCGGACTGTTAGGATCACCCCCACTGCCCACTACCCACTCGCATGATCGCTTACGTCGTTCAGCGCCTGGTATCCACCATCCCGGTCCTCTTTCTGGTGAGCCTGGGTGTCTTCTCGTTGATCCACCTGACGCCGGGCGATCCGGTGACCATCATGCTGGGCGAGGAGCGCGACCAGCGGGTCATCGAGGCTACACGGCGTGAGCTGGGGCTGGACCAGCCAGTTCCAGTCCAGTACGCGGTCTGGCTGGGGCGGGCCGTGCGCGGCGACCTTGGCAAATCGATCCGCAGCAAGCAGCCAGTCAGCGAGCTCATCGGCCAGCGCCTGCCAGCCACGACGGAGCTGGCCGTGTTGTCGATCGTGCTGGCGCTCGTCGTGGCGCTGCCGGCCGGGATCGTCTCGGCCGTCAAGCGCGGCACCGCGCTCGACCTGGCCGCGACCGCGGCATCGCTGCTCGGCGTGGCTGTGCCCAGCTTCTTTCTGGGCATCCTGCTGATCTTCGTGCTGGCGCTGCACCTGCGCTGGCTGCCGCCGACCGGCTACGTCAGCCCGACTGTCGACCTGGCGACGAGCTTGAAGCTGATGGTGATGCCGGCCATAACGCTGGCGGCCGGCAGCGCGGCGGTGATCACCCGCATCGCCCGCTCCAGCCTGCTGGAGGTGCTCGACCAGGAGTACGTCCTGACCGCCAGAGCCAAAGGCCTGCGCGAGGCGATCGTCATTCGCCGCCACGCCCTGCGCAACGCGCTCATCCCGGTCGTGACGGTGGCCGGGCTGTCGGCGGGCCACCTGCTCGGCGGGGCCGTCATCGTGGAGCAGATCTTCGCGCTGCCGGGCGTTGGCCGGCTCGCCGTGGAGAACATCTTCAACCGCGACTTCCCAGTCGTCCAGGGCGTCGTCCTCTTCCTGGCACTGGTCTTCCTGGCGGTCAATCTGGTGGTCGACTTGCTGTACGCGTACTTGGACCCACGGATCAAGTACGGATGAGCTTTCAGCTATCAGCCGTCAGCCGTCAGGAGTGGACACCAGAGGTGACACCGCCGGGACCGCGGGCGTCTCGCCCGCTGCCAGCATGATCGAGCGGGCTGTAGAACGGACGACCGAGGCCGGCCGAAAGGCGGACAGCCCGGGCAACGTCTGGCTCGTCGGGGCGGGCGGGTTCGCGGGGCGCTATCGTCGCCAGCGGCTGGCGATGGCTGGGACTGCGATGATCGCGCTGCTGGCCGTCGCCTCGGCCGGGCTGCCGCTGCTGCTCGCCCAGAGTCCGATCACCCAGGACATCGAGCTAGTCCTGGACCCACCCAGCTCGCTGCATCTGTTCGGGACCGACGAGCTCGGACGCGACGTGTTCACGCGGGTCGTCTACGGCGGACGGATCTCGCTCCAGGTTGGCCTGGTCTCGGTGGCCCTGGCGCTGGTCGTCGGGACGGCGCTGGGGCTGGTCGCCGGCTACTGGGGTGGAGGCTGGATCGACAACCTGATCATGCGCGCGATCGACGCGCTCCTGGCCTTCCCGTCGCTGGTGCTGGCGATCGCGATCACAGCGGTACTCGGCCCCAGCCTCCAGAACGCGATGGTCGCGATCGGGATCGTGAACATCCCCTCGTTCGCGCGACTGGTGCGCGGCCAGGTGCTGACGCTGCGGCCGAAGGAGTTCGTCGAGGCCGCCCGCGCCCTCGGCGCGGACGACCTGCGAGTGATGGTTGGCCACGTCCTGCCCAACACGCTCGGCCCGATCATCGTGCTGGCCTCGCTGCGGCTGGCCTTCTCCGTTCTCTCCGAGGCCTCACTCTCCTTCCTGGGTCTGGGGGCCCAGCCCCCAACGCCGACCTGGGGCTCGATGCTCAACGCGGGCCGCAACTACCTGGAAGGGGCGCCGTGGGTGAGCTTCTTCCCAGGCATGGCGATCTTCCTGACCGTGTTCGGCTTCAGCGTCATAGGCGACGGCGTCCGCGACGCGCTGGACCCGCGCAGCGCACTTGTTCCGCGCCTGAAGGCGGGCCGCACAGGGACCACCGAGTAGCACCTCATTGAGTACCATTTGTTTGAATGCACCTGGAAAGACACTGGCCAGAACTGTCATCCTGAGGGAAGCGAAGGATCCGTGTCCAGGCTGCGGATCCTTCGCTGCGCTCAGGATGACAAGGAAGTCTCAGGATGACAATGAAGACTCAGAATGACACCGCAGGGAGACATGGAAAGCGCGTTTGACCTGCTCGTGGAGCGGGGTTTCGTCCACCAGACGTCGAACGACCACGCGCTTCGGGACGCGCTGCGGCGGCCGATCACGCTGTATTGCGGCTACGACGCCACGGCACCCAGCCTGACCGTCGGCCATCTGGTCCCGATGATGATGATGGCCCACCTCCAGCGGGCCGGCCATCGGCCGATCGCCGTCGCGGGCGGTGGCACGACGATGGTCGGCGACCCGACCGACAAGGCCGAAGCGCGACCGCTGTTGTCACGCCAGCAGATCGCCCAGAACATGGCTGGCATCAAGGCCCAGCTCGGGCGCTACCTGGACTTCGGCGGCGGTCGGGCGCTGATGGTCGACAACGCCGATTGGCTCCTGCAGTTGAAGTACGTGGACTTCTTGCGCGAGATCGGGCGGCACTTCAGCGTCAATCAACTGCTCCAGCACGAGACCTACCGCGATCGGCTCCAGAGCTCGGGGCTGAGCTTCATCGAGCTGAACTACGCCTTGCTCCAGTCGTACGACTTCTTGCACTTGTATCGGGAGTACGGCTGCGTGCTGCAAGTGGGCGGCACCGACCAGTGGTTCAACATCCTGGCCGGCGTGGAGCTGATCCGCCGCGTCGAGGGGGCCGAGGCGTTCGCCCTGGTCGCGCCGCTGATCCTGACGGCCTCCGGCGTCAAGATGGGCAAGACCGAGGCCGGCGCCGTGTGGCTGTCGTCGGAGCGGACGAGCGCGTACGACTTCTATCAGTTCTGGGTCAACACCGAAGACGCCGACGTCGGCCGCTTCCTGCGCCTCTTCACCTGCCTACCCGAGGACGAGATCCGCCGCCTCGAGTCGCTCGAGGGGGCCGAGCTGCGGGCCGCGAAAGACGTCCTGGCCTTCGAGGCGACCCGACTGACCCATGGCGAGACGGCAGCGGGGGAGGCCCAGATCGGTGCCCGGGCGCTGTTTGGCTCCGCTGAGGCGCGGCTGAAAGAAGAGGCCTGGCTCGAGGTTGTCCCAAGTACGCCCGTGGCACCTGAGCAACTGGCGGAGGGCATTGACGTGGTCGACCTCCTGGTCCGCAGCCAGTTGGCGCCCTCAAGGGCGGCCGCCCGGCGATTGATCATCCAAGGCGGCGCGTATCTGGGCGACCGGCGCATCGAGGCGACCAGCTACAAGGTGACCCGCGCGGACCTTGGCCACGATGGGCGACTGCTGCTGCGGGCGGGCAAAAAGCGGTACCACCTCATAGTCGCCGCATCGTAGCGATGGCCGCTCAGGGCACTACCGCCCGCCCAGGGCCATGGCACCGTCGGCTGGCCCGGATTTATTCACCTGTACCGGCAGTCGAGCGAACTCCTGGACTGGCGGTTCAGCCAGCACCGCCAGCGGCGTTTGACCGCGCTGAGGAAGCGGGCGAGCAGCCGCGCGTTCCCGGTGATCCCGGAGTACCCATAGTGCCCACGGAGCTTCCGCGCGAGCGGCTGGAGGTCTGGGACCTGATCATCCGAGGCGACCCTATCCCGTCTTTGGCTGCCGAGCGAGGCGGGCCGGCCACACGCTGAGGCCAGCCCGCCGCGCCAGGCTCTTCACCGCCGGACCGGTTGGCGTACGTCGATCGTCTCCGATGTCGCGAGCGTCAGCCCGCGATTGTCGGTCACGGCGAGACTAACGCGGTACGTGCCTGGCTGCTCATAGTGATGGACCACCGGATTCCGCTCGGAGGTCTGGCCATCGCCAAACGACCACTGAACCCGCGCCACGGTGCAGTCCTTGCAGAGATTGGCGACGGCTTCGAACTCGACGTCCTGGGAGTCCGGGCCCTGGCTCTGTCGCATCTTGATCTTGATCTTCTCAGGCGGGCAGCAGATGGTAGCGATGTCGCTCGTCGGCTCGCCCAGCCAGAGCTTGCCCGCCCCGTAGAGGTTATCTTTGCCCGACACCCCGAGATCGATGGCCCGCTTCTCCAACCACGACTGAAGGTCCGCCGCGGTGGAGCTGGGCGAGGCTTGTTTCCTCAGCGCAGCGGCGCCGGCCACATGTGGCGCGGCGGCTGACGTTCCACCAAAGCCGCCGGAGAAGCTGTCGGCGCTACAGCTCTTGAACTCGCCATAGCTGGCTGAGGAGACATGGGAAGGCCCGGCGATGTCGGGCTTGATTCGGGCGTCGATCGTTGTTCCCCGCGAGCTGTACGACATTAGGACGTCATTTTTCCAGCAGATCGCGCCAGCCGCCATGGCCTTGGGCGAGGTGGCCGGCTCGCCAACGCTGACGGCAGCCTCGGGGAATTGGAGAGTCGACTTCGGGGTGAAGAGGTCGAACCGTTTCGGCGGGTTGGCGGAGCCGCTCGCCTTCTGAATGGCAATCCAGTACGTTTGCGTGAAGTTATCCAGGTTGGCGCTGCAGGCCGTCTCAGTCGGTCGCTGCGTACCGGACTGCTCGTTCTCCGACGAGGCGAGGAGGATCGAGCTGGTCAGGAAAACGTAGAGGTCGAAGTCCACATTGGAAGCGGGCCAATCGTCCCACTTGAGGTGGACGCAGAACTCCTGTCCGGCGGGGACATGGAGCTCGATGTACTCCTGATTAGTGGTGGTGAAGGGCACCGGGAAGTTGTTCCAGCCGTCCGCGTTGGTGTCGTCGAAGAAGCCAGCCCAGTGCGCTTTCGTCTCGTTACCCGCGGCGTTGACCCAGAGGGCGCCAAGCTGGCTGAGCTGCTGAACTGTCTCCTCTGGCGAGACGCCGTGCTCGAAGTCGGCCGGCGGAAACGTGCCGTCGCCACGCGAGGTGTTGGGCCAGGTCACGGAGTGATTGACGATCAGGTTGTTCAGGCTGCTCACGAAGCCGGCACCCATGTTGAGAGTCACTTCGTCTGCCACACACACGAGGTGCAAGGCGGCGTCGGGCGCCATCTCGTGCACGACTTCGGCCACCGCGGTGCCATGGGGCAATGCGTCCGGCCCATCGAACATGCCCGCCTCGCAGTTGTCTTTCGTCACGAGCGTGGCGGGCAGATCGCCGGTGGCCTGGCGCGCCTTGTAGCCCTTGAATCCGACATCGATGACCGCGACATTCTGGCCGGCCCCGGTAAAGCCGGCAGCGTGCCACTTGTCGGCGTTGGTGGCTTTGACGCCCTCGCCGTCGACCGGCTTGGGTTTAGGGCAGATCCCGGGGTCGATGCACGGATTGAGCAGCTTGCCAGGGTCACTCGGAGTCAAGTCAACTGGGACTGGGCGGGCCGGTAGGCGGAGTAAGCGGACCGCGGGGTCCTCGCCAACCCGTTGGATGGCCGAGGGCGGCAGCAATGCCCGGATCGCGTTGCCACTCTCCAGCTCGACGTCGCCGCCCGCCGCCCTAATAGCGGCCAGTGCGCCAGATCGATCACGCCCGGCGCTCTCGACCACGACCCGCACTTTGGAGCGGATCACGATGAGCCGTCGCTTGCGGGCCTCGTCGAGCGCAGCGGATTCGCCGCGCTGCGCGAAGGCGAGGGCGACGCCCATGAGCTGCGAGTCGATCTTCGGATGCTTGGTGGTCGGCTGAATGCGCGGAAATGTTCCGCGGCCCGGCTGCTGAGCGGTGGCCGGTGCGCCCGGCCCGCCGAGCATGGCGAGGGCCAGGACCAGTCCCAGCGCCAGCCTAAGCATGTGTCGTGGCTCCATCGCTCTGCCTCCCCCATCGAGCGAACAGGCCGCTCCCGGGCACTACCGCCCGCCCGGGGCTATGACGCCCTCGTCGTCCTGGGAGCGGAACACCTCGAGCGGAATCGTAGCCGGTAGGTTCACCAGCTCCAGCCGAGTGGCCCGCGTGCCGAGCCGTCGCGCCAGCACCCGGTAGCTGAACGCCCCTTCAGCTCCGCCGGCCTGGTCTTCGACGATGAAGCGATCGGCGAGCCGCGCCACAACGGCCAAGCCCTTGATCTTGGTGTCGAGCGGCTGCAGGAAGACGTGGTACTTCTGGCTCAGGTCCACGGTCTTGGCAAAGTCCGGGTCGATCCTGACCTCGGCCCTGCCTTTGACAAGCTGGGCCTCGTTGAAGTCCTCGAACCACGGC
>DASPXK010000126.1:0-13327 GCA_035637315.1 Chloroflexota bacterium | reverse complement strand
CCGGCGAAGCCGCCGGCGAAGCCGCCCGCCACGGCGGTGCCACCGAAGATCCCGTATCCGCCGGGCGCGCTGGCGAAGCCGGCGCAGCCGGCCGCCCCGCCGCCGCTCTGGCCGGCGCCTGGACTTCGACCGGCTGCTGGGGGAATTTACAACCCTGGTCTACGGCATTCGCGGGGGCTGTGCCCTGATTAGGTTAGGAGCCGCCCGGGAACACCGAGGGCGCCTTACTGAACATCAGCGACAGCGGGCATCAGCCAAGATGCTCTACACTGGCTTTCAGTCAAACGGGCAGAAGCTATGCTGAGCGTCCCGCTGCTCGGGACGCTCAGTTCTTCCGTCACACTTTAAGCGACTTTGATAGAACTGAACACCCTGGTAGCCCACGCCGCGGCTATTGAGCGAGGAGCGAACATGACACAGGCATGCCCGCGGTGGCCGACGGGCCGCGCCAGCGAAGAGAGGACGTGAGATGAAGCTGACAAGACTTGCTGGCGCGGCTTCGGCCCTGGCAATCGCGCTGACCCTCGCCGGACCCGGAGTGCCGGCCAGCGTCGCGGCCAAGCAGGTCGAGATGCTCGACCTGCTGCCGACAACTGTCGGCACGGCCCACCAGCATCATTGCGGGACAGCAGTCCTCTCCACCCCGGGCACGGAGTGCCAGGGGTTCGCCGGGCGCGAGATCCTGACCGACCCCGGCCTCTTCGTGGTCGGCTATGAGAACAATGCCAACGTTGGTGAGAAACACGTCTACCAGGCGGTGGCCGCCTTCGACCTCGCGCCGCTGCCCGCCCGGCCGGAGCCGGCGAGCATCAGCAAGGCCACGCTTACCTACACCGAGGCGAGCACCGCCCGCCGCTCGCCGGCCGGTGAGTCGCAGTACGGGATCCTGCCGACCTGCAACACGCAGCTCGGCGTCGCGGCCGACGGCGAGGGCGGCGGTCTCGACCACCTCGTCCCGAGCCGCCCGGCCGGCGTGGCCGGCGTCACGCCCGCGACCACGGCTGAGTCAGGCGCCTGGGACGTCACACCCCAGCTCAGGCTGTGGCTGGGGGTCGGGGCGAACCAGGGTGCCTTGATCCTGCGCGGGGACGACGAGTCGCTGGACGTCCAAGGGCTTGCGATGTGCCTGTCGTACGTCTTCGACCTCAGGCTGACGGTCGAATACACGCTGCCGGGATGAGCACCCGTCGCGCCGATTCCTGACCTCACTCCTACTGGCGAGCGCGTGACGAGACCTCGCCACAACATCACAGTATGGAAGGCGCCGTATAGGCGAAGGCTCCTGCCTGAGAGGCACCGTCATGATTCGGCTCGCATTTTCCGGGCTTCTGTAGGTCTAGCGGTCAGGGGCCCGGACGATGACGATGTCGGCTCTCCGCGGAAGCGCTGGCTGTTCGCCCCTCGAGGTCTCGAGTTTCGGTTCTCGCTCCAAGAGCCAAAGGCCACTTCCCGATCATACCCGTGGACGGGGGTCGAGCGCGTCGCTATCGCTTCAGGACTTCCGGGTTGACCACGTGCTCGGGGTGGCCCTCGAGGAAGGCGATGATGTTGTCAACCGGCATCTTCCGCGAGCGCACGGCCCCCTCACGCGTCGTTCCACCGGCGTGCGGCGTCAAGACGACGTTGTCGAGGTCCTTGAACGGATTGTCCTCTGGTAGCAATGGTTCCTGCAGGTGGACGTCGAGGCCGGCGCCCCCGATTCGCCGCTCGCGCAGCGCGTCCACCAGCGCGTCCTGGTCGACGATCGCTGCCCGGGCGGTGTTGATCAGGATAGCCGTCTCCTTCATCAGGCCGAGCTCGCGCCGTCCGACCAGCCCGCGCACCTCGGGCGAGTTGCGGAGGTGGATCGAGACCACGTCGGCCTGGCGGAAGACTTCGTCGCGGTCCACGAGCTCCACCCCGAGCGCCGCGGTGCGAGCAGGATCGTGCCGAACACTCCAACCGATAACCCGCATGCCGATCCCCTTGCCGATTCGAGCGAAGTGCTGCCCGATCGCACCAAGCCCGAGCAGCCCCAGCATCTTGCCCTGGAGCTCCGGCCCGATTTCGTGCTGCCAGGTGCCGGCGCGCAGCCGCCGGTCGCTCAGCGGGATGGCCCGCGCCACCGCCATCATCAGCCCGAGCGCCATCTCCGCCACCGGCACCGCGCCGATGCCGGGCGTGTTCGTGACGACCAGCGCGCGACGGGTCGCCGCCGCGAGATCGACGTTGTCGGTTCCGGTCCCGAGGATCGAGATGAGCTTCAGGCGCGGCGCGTGAGCCAGCGCCTCATCGTCGAACTCCGAGTAGGCTCGGACGTTGATCACCACGTCCGCCGGCTCGATGCGCCGGAAGAGCTCGGCTCGGTCAGCCCAGCGGGTGGGGTGGACGGTAACCGTTCCGTACGGCGCCAGACGGCGCAGGTCCTGGTGGTCAGGGCTACCGTAGGCCACCGGGTGATCATCGGGCACGACTACCTGAACCGATCCCATCGACGAAAACCTCCTCCGCTCTTTTGGCGACCGTCCGGTCGCTGCATTACCTTACTGAGTCGTCTAAGACGCCGTCGATACTCGCGGTGTCATCTCGCCGAAAACGTGCACCGTCCGGGCGTCAAATCCGTCCGGATGAGCCCGACAGTAGCTGAGGATATCTTCAATAATGTGCTCGAGATGCTGGACCATCGCGGCCTCGGCCGCACCTGGGTCGTGTCTGGCGACGGCCTCAACGACCGCCTTGTGGTCTTCGATCAGGCCGCTCGCACGGCCCCGCCGAAGCTCCTCCAGGAGGCGCTGCATATCCACATTGCGGCGAATGAAGCGCAACGTGCCAGCCAGGAAGCGGTTACCGCTCGCATCGGCCAGGGTCTCGTGGAAGCGGCGGTCTTCATCGATCGCGATGCCCCGCTCGCGCACGACAGCACGCTGATCGGCGAGAGCCGCCCAGAGCGCTTCTATGTGCTGGTCGGTCGCGCGCAGCGCGGCGAGCCGCGCGATCTCGCGCTCGATCGCTCGCCGGGCCACGAGCAGATCGAGCAGTTCTCCGAGGGTGCTTGGTCGTACCCCCTCTAGCAGAAGGCCGTGCGAGTCAGCATGCTCGCGCTCCGCGCGCAGCTCCGCCAGACGGCGCGCCCCGGCCTCGGTGAGTGCCCGGCCCCGATAGCCGACAGGCCGAGTGTAGCCCCGCAGGTCGAGCAGCTTGAGGACGCGTCCGACGGTCGTGGGGCTCTTGCTGAATCCGATCTGTTGCAGCTCGGCCCACAGCGAGCCACAGCCATGGGGGCGGTCGGCGGGCTCCAGGCGCGCCAGGATCTCCCGTTCCAGGTCGGGAGAAAGTGCCGGGCTGTCGTTGCTCATCATCATTGGTGAGCAGTGTAAGGACTCCCAACTCTGGACGTCAACACACGTCCTCGGAGGCGACGTTGACAGACACCGGACCTCTGCCTATACTGCTGACCATCCGTGGTTAGCACTGGTTGGCGATCCCCAGGTAACAGGATGGCGGCGGCGCCGACTCGGGCCAGCGGGCAGGCGGGTGAGCAGCCTGTTCGTGGGCGTGGCCTCCTGGAACGCCTACTTCAACGCACTGATGTTCATCAACGACCAGAACCTCCAGCCGCTGCAGGTAGTGGTTTCGGCAGGCTCCAGCGGTTCTTCATGCGAGGAGCGCTGGTCGGCAGGGTGAAGGGCTAAACGAGGGGAGGTGACGAGGAGCGCCAGAAGCGAGCGGGGAGCCTCCGTCGCGACTGCTACTGTGGGCGGTGCCTGTGGCAGCAGTTGATTGGACCTCCGAGGAAGGGGGAGTATCATGCTCGGAGCAGCGAAGGCCAAGCGATTCAGCCGACGGGAATTCGTCAGATCGGCCACGCTCGTAGCGGGCGTGGTCGCAGCTCTACCGGTGCTGTCGGCGTGTGCCCCGTCAGGACCCGCGGCGCCCAAGGCCGAAGCGCCGAAGCCAGCGGCGCCGACCGAGGCCGCCAAAGCGGCGCCGGCCGCGGCACCCACCGCGGCCCCGGCGGCTACGGCCCCGTCACGAGGCGGTGAGCTGAAGATCGGCCTCTACCGAACCTTCGAGAACCTCGACCCGGCCGTTTACTGGGGGCCACCCGAGACGATGGTGACCCAGATGGTCTTCGACAGCCTGGTCTACCTGGGCAACGACCTGAAGTTCCATCCCGGGCTGGCGGAGTCCTGGGAGGTGTCTGAGGGCGGCAAGGTCTTGACCTTCAAGCTCCGTCGGGGGGTGAAGTTCCACGATGGCACCGACCTCAAAGCAGACGCCGTGAAGTTCCACTTCGACCGATGTGTGGACCCGGCCACCAAATCCAAGTACGCCCGCTCTCTGCTGGGACCATACGACTCGACTGTGGTCATGGACGACTACACCGTGCAGCTTCGGCTGAAGTCGGCCTATGCGCCGATCCTCGACTCGCTCAGCCAAGGTTACCTGGGGATTCCCTCGCCCACGGCGGTGAAGAAATTCGGAGACCAGTTCGAGGACAACCTGGTGGGCAGCGGCCCCTTCAAGTTCGTGGAATGGAAGCGCGACAGCCAGCTGATCCTGGAGCGCAACAGTGACTACGCGTGGGGCGTCACCTTCCCGGACAAGACCAACCCGGGCCTGTCGCACGTGGACCGCTTGATATTCAAGTTCATCCCCGAAGTGGGTACCCGCGACGCCCTGATGGATGGGCGGAAGGAGATCAACGTCGAGGCCTGGCCCGGCACCCAGAGCCTGCCCCGCTGGCGGAAGGACACCAACTACAAGGTCCACGATGGCGTGTCGCCGGGAACGACCTGGCTGAACTTCATCAACGTCGAGAAGCCGCCCACCAGCGAGCTGGCGGTGCGCCAGGCGATCAACTTCGCGGTCGACAAGGACACGATCGTCAAAAAGTTCTTCGAGGGGGTGAGCCTACCGACCTGGAACCTGCTGGGCACCACGACCTTCGGCTACGACAAGACGCTGGACTCGATCTACAGCTATGATCCGGCCCGCGCCCGGGACCTCCTGGAGAAGGCAGGTTGGAAGGTCGGGGCGGACGGCGCTCGAACCAAGGAGGGTCAGCCCCTGCAGCTGGATGTGTTCACGTCCAGTGGCGAGAAGGAGGCCTACAAGGAGTTGATGGCCGCCCAGTTGCAAGACGCGGGCTTCTCGGTGAAGCTGATCACGGGCACCGGCGCCGAGCGCGCCGTGGCCGGGAGCAAGGGGCTCTACCACCTCATCAATCGGCAGTTCGAGGCCAGCGACCCACATTTCCTGGTCGACCTCTTCCACTCCCAGGGTATCGGCACCTTCGCCTGGTCGATGGCCAGGGATGCCGATCTCGACAAGATGCTCGAGGAGCAGGACGCGACGCTCGAACTGGATCGGCGCAAGGCGACCATTGTGAGGGCCACGAAGCACATCCTGGAGCAGGCCTACGTGGTCCCGATCTACCTCTCGCTGTTCACTTGGGTCACCACGGCCGACGTCCAGGACTTCCACATGGACGCCCGGTCCTGGTACCCATACTTCCAGGACGCCTCGCTGAAGCAATAGGACCGACGGCACGGGGGAGGATCGGCTCCTCCCCGCGCCGGTCCGGGTGCCAGCGAGGGGAGGAACCTGCCGTGCTAATGTTCGTCGTGCGGCGGCTGTCGACCGCCCTGCCGGCGCTGGTAGGCATCTACACGCTGGTCTTCGTGCTGTTGCATATCGTCCCCGGCGACCCGGCTATGCTGATGATCTCCGAAGGCAGCGCGTCCAGGGAGCACCTGGAGTCCCTGCGCCGTGAGATCGGTCTTGACCGGCCCCTCCCCGAGCAATATGTCGGCTACCTGTCCGGCCTCCTACGTGGCGATTTGGGGCGCTCGATTCGTCACAACCGGCCGGTTAGCAGCCTGATCGCCGAGTTCTTCCCGTACACCTTACAGTTGACTTTGGCCGGTCTGGGGCTCGCCGTTCTCCTGGGTCTCGTCCTGGGGACGATCGCCGCCGTGCATCAGAACCGCTGGCTCGACAGCTTCAGCATGCTGGTGGCGCTGGCCGGCGTGTCGATCCCCAGTTTCTGGCTGGGGTTGATGCTCATCTTCCTCTTTTCCCTGACCCTGAGGTGGTTGCCGGTGACGGAAGAGGCCGGCTGGCAGCGCCTGGTGATGCCCGCCCTGGCGCTGGGACTGTACAGCGCCGCGGTGATCACCCGCCTGACCCGGTCGAGTCTGCTGGAGGTCCTGCGCCAGGACTACATCACGACGGCTCGGGCCAAGGGGCTGGCCACACTGGCGGTGACTCTCCGCCATGCCCTGCGCAACGCCCTGATTCCAGTCGTCACGATTATCGGGGTAGAGGTCGGCCATCTCCTGTCCGGCGCGGTGGTGATCGAGACTGTGTTTGCCCGCCCAGGGATGGGCAGGCTGATCATCGACTCGATCCGCTTCAAGGACTTTCCCGCCCTCCAGTCCACGATCCTCGTCGTGGCGTGCTGTTACGTGCTGACTAACCTCGTGGTGGACGTCTCCTACGGGTACCTCGACCCGCGGATCCGGACGGGAGAGAACGTCTAAACGGACGAACATGCGAGCTGTACCCATCGTTCTGGCCGGGGACGTGGCGGCCAGATCGGCGAGCCCGCGCGTGGACTTACTCCGCCGCCTGTGGTCCAGCCGAGGCGTTACCTTCGGTGCCCCACTCCTGGTCGCCCTGGCGCTCATGGCCGTCCTTGCCCCATATATCGTCTCCTATCCGCCGACCCGGCCGTTCCCGGCTGAGGCCCTGCAAGCCCCGGACGCCGGGCACTGGATGGGGACGGACGAGATCGGCCGCGACATCTTCAGCCGGATCGTCGCGGGAGCGGGCGTCTCCCTGCAGGTCGGAATCATGGCCAGCTCCATCTCCCTCTTTTTCGGGGTCGTCCTGGGCCTGCTTGCGGGCTACCGAAGTGGCTGGGTAGGAGCGGTCATCATGCGACTGGTGGACGTGATGCTGGCGATGCCGGGCCTCCTGCTCGCCCTGGCGATCGTGGCTAGCCTGGGGCCAAGCCTGGTCAACGTGATGATGGGCGTGGGCATCGCCAGCGTCCCACGCTTTACCCGAGTGATGCGCGGATGCGTCCTGACGGCCAAAGAAAACGTCTACGTCGAGGCGGCGCGGGTCATTGGCTGCGGAGGAACGCGCATCGCCGTCCGCCACATCCTGCCCAATGTCTTCGCCCCCGCTCTCGTTCTGGCGACGCTGAACGTTGGCTCGGCGATCCTGACCGCCGCTGCGCTCAGCTTCCTGGGGATGGGAGCCCAGCCACCCACGCCCGAATGGGGACTGATGCTGGCGAAAGGACGCGACTATTTGCGCACCGCCTGGTGGATCAGCACCTTCCCGGGCCTGGCGATCATGCTCACGGTGCTGGCCGTCAACATGCTGGGCGACGGGCTGCGGGATGCCTTAGACCCCAGGCTGCGGCTGTGAATGTGTCGGTCACCGACCAGCACCGGAGGCACGACCGAATTCGGGGCCATCGAGCCCTCACGAGGAGCTACGAGAGATGCCGGCAATGACCATGGTCCGACCGGGCCCCTACACCGCCGCGCTCACTGCCTACGCCGCCGAGTTCAAGTACGAGCAGTTGACGCAGGCGGCTGTCAGCGCGGCCAAGACTATCGTCCTGGATACACTGGGCGCGCTCCTTCTCGGATCCTCCCGCCAGTACGCCGCCTCCTGGCTCACTGGTGAGCTGGCTAGGCAGATGGGAGGCCGCCAGGAGTGCACGGTGATCGGTCGTGGCTTCAAGACATCGTGTGAGAGCGCGGCCCTTGCGAACGGCACAATGGGCTACGCGGCGGACATCGAAGGCGGCGGCGCGGCGCGCCAGCACGTCCCGGCCGTGCTGGTTCCGACGGCGCTGGTCATGGCCGAACGGGAGAAAGCCGACGGCAGGACGCTCCTGGCAGCGCTGGCGCTCGGGTACGAGGTCTCGTGTCGGGTGAGCGAGGCCTGCCGCACCCGGCAGTCATACCCGCATTCCTTCCATCCGTCCGCGGTCTTCGGCTATTTCGGCGCCGCTACGACCGCCGGACACGCCCTGCGCCTCGACCGGGACCAGTTCGCGAATGCCCTCGGCCTGGCCGGGAGCAACGCCAGCGGTCTGATGACCTGGGTGACCGAGCCGACCGAGAACTCGCGCCCCTTCGTGATCGGGATGGCCGCCCGCGGCGGGGTGACGGCCGCCCTGCTCGCGAAGATGGGTTTCGGTGGCCCTCCGGCGGTGCTCGACCCTGGCAAGTACAGCATCTACGATGCCTATGCCGGCGAGATGCACCTCGATCGGCTGCTCGATGGCCTCGGCACGGACCTCTGGATCACCAGGACCGGCGGGTTCAAGCGCTACCCGTGCTGCGGCGACATCCACACCGGCCTGGACGCGCTGCTGAGGCTCATGGACCAGCACCGGCTCGACGCCGACGATCTCATCGAGGTCGAGCACCGCGTCAAGGCGGACCGGTTCCCGGTCATCGACGACAACGAATTGAAGTCCCACTGCGCCCAGTACATCATGGCTGTGGCGGCGGTGAATCGGAAGATCGGCTCCGACGACATCCTGGTGGACCGGCGCGTCGACCCGAGGATTGAAGCGATGTGCCGGCGAGTGAAGCTGGTGGGCGACGTCGAGATGGACTCCTGGAGGGCCGCCGCCCCGGCGGTCGTGAAGTTGACGACTTCGGACGGCCAGACGTTTGTCAAGCGAGTCGACTGGCCGAAGGGCCACCGGAAGAATCCGATGAGCGCGGGCGAGCTCGAGGCCAAGTTTCTCGATCTCGCGACCACCAGGATCTCCCGAGAGCGGGCCGAACGCTTGATGGGCCTGGTCTACCACCTGGAAACGGTCGACGACGCCAGCAGGCTGACCGAGCTGCTGCGCTGCGATGAGGAGCCCGGGGAAGCAACCAATGGATGAGCTCGTGCTGCGTCCGGCAGCACTCGCCGACGTACGGATCCTCGCTCGCCAGCGCCGCGCGATGTTCGAAGCGATGCGCCTGCTCGACCCCGCCGAGGGCGAGGAGTTGGTCGTCGTCCAGCGGACAGGAATCCGGCGTCCGTTGGAAACGCCAGGACCCAAAGACACCGCGCTGCCAACTAGCCAACAGGCTTCGGGGAGCCGATGGTCGGATTCGAACCGACGGCCTGCCGCTTACGAGGCGGCTGCTCTACCACTGAGCTACATCGGCACCGACCCGCCTCAGGCGGGGCGCCAAAGGATACCAGACCCGGCACGCTACCCGCTATGGCGCATGAGCCCAGCCCTCACCCCCTGGCCCCTCTCCCAAATTTGGGAGAGGAGGTTGGGGGTGAGGGAGCGCAGCGAGTCTGGTATCCTGAAGGTCGGGCCGAGGAGCGGCTCGCGGCCCCTTGGCTAGCCCTCACCCCCGCCTCTCCCAGAGGGCCCAGAGGGAGAGGGGTTTCGCTGGAGGCTGTACGATGATCGGCGGCCACATGGGAAGGGTGCTGTTTGTCGACCTTGGCAGTGGCCAGATCCGGGCCGAGGAGCCAGACGATTCCCTGTACCGTGACTTTCTCGGTGGCTACGGCTTCGGCGCGCGCGTGATCTACGGCCAACAGCCGGGCGGCGTCGATCCGCTTGGGGCCGACGCGACGCTTGGATTCTGTACCGGCGTGCTCGTGGGCAGCCCGGCTATCACGCCCAACCGCTGGACGGTGGTCGGAAAGTCGCCCCTGACCCTGGGCTGGGGCGACGCGAACTGCGGCGGCCAGTGGGGCCCGATGCTCAAGATGGCCGGCTTCGACGCCGTCTTCGTGCAAGGCATCGCCGACCGTCCGGCGTACTTGTTCGTCCAGGAGGGCGAGGCCGAGCTTCGGGACGCCTCAGATATGTGGGGAGTGGACGCGCTGGAGACCGAGCTGCGGCTCCGCGAGCGCTACCCCAAATCGCAGTCGGCGGTGATCGGCCCGGCGGGTGAGAAGCTGTCGCTCATGAGCGGCGTGGTCAACGACGAGGGGCGGATCGCGGCCCGTTCGGGGTTAGGCGCGGTGATGGGGTCCAAGCGCCTGAAGGCGATCGTCGCGCGCGGCACGGCCCCACTGCCGATGGCCGACGCGGCCCGAGCCAACGAGATCAGGCGCCGCTTCATCCGCGAGATGGCGGCCAATCCGAAGGTCAAGTACTTCACCAAGTACGGCACCATCAACCACACGGCCTCGAGCGCCTTCGGCGGGGACTCGCCGATCCGAAACTGGGGCGGCAGCGGTCTCGAGGACTTCCCGACCGCCGAGAAGATCAGCGACGACACGCTGCTGTCATACGAGTACAAGAAATACGCCTGCTGGAAGTGCAACATCGCCTGTGGCGGCCACTACCGGACCGACGACCCTCTGTTCTCGGTCGCCAAGACGCACAAGCCCGAGTACGAGAGCTCGGCGCTGTGGGGCAACAACCTGCTCAACGACAACATCCACTCGCTGATGAAGGCCAACGACCTGTGCAACCGCTACGGTCTGGACACCATCTCGACCGGCTCGGTCATCGGCTTCGCGATCGAGTGCTTCGAGCGCGGCTTGATCTCGAAGGTCGATACCGACGGCATCGAGCTACGCTGGGGCGACGCGGCGGCGATCATGGCGCTGGGCGAGAAGATCGGGAAGCGCGAGGGCATCGGCGACGTGCTGGCCGACGGCGTGATGCGGGCCTCGCAGAAGATCCCCGGCTCGGAGGAGCTGGCCATCCACGTCGGCGGCCAGGAGCCGCCGGCCCACGACCCACGTTACGCGCCGAGCTGGGGGATGATCTACGCGGCGGATGCGACGCCCGGTCGCCATACTCAGATGGCCTACTGGGTCCAGGAGAACGGCGGCGTTATCCCGGGGGTTGACCTGCCGAAACTGGAGAAATACCAGTACAGCGGCAAGGGCGCACTCAACGCCAAGATCAACAACCTCGGCCAGGCCGTTTTCTCCGCGGGCGTCTGCATGTTCGCCTTCACCCGAGTGGACTTCTCCGCCTGGACCGAGATGATCGAGGCGGTTAGCGGGGTCGAGACGAGCGTCGATTCGCTCGACGAGATCGGAGCCCGAGTGGCCGCGACGCGCCAGGCGTTCACACTGCGCGAAGGAGTCAACCCGCTCAAATACCACATCCCTGGGCGCGCCTACGGCTACCCGCCGATCGACCGCGGTCCGCTGGCCGGCGTGGTGGTCGACGTCGAGACGCTCCGCCGTGAGTTCTACGAGGCCCGCGGCTGGGACCCGGAGACCGGCACGCCCCACACGGAGACGCTTGAGCGGCTCGGCCTGGAGGAAATGGTGCCCGACATGGAGGCATGCCGCGCACAGCTCGGCGCGGTGTAATCGTTGCTTGTCGTCCCGGCGGCCGCGGGTAAGGGCACGGCATGCCGTGCCCCTACAGGCATCCCGAGCGCGCAAGTAGGCGCGACGTGCGGGTAACCGTCCACGTCTACGATCGAATCCGCGACGCGTTGGGGGCGGGGCGGCTCGCGGCCGACCTGCCAGATGGGGCGGACCTGGGCATGCTCTTTGCCGAGCTGGCCACACACTATGATCCTCACTTCGCCGAGCTACCCAACGACGAGGAGTCGCCGTTCGGCGTGAACGCCCTCGTGCTCAACGGCCGCCGGGTGTCCATGCCACGCGACGCTTCGCTGCGGCTGGCGGACGGCGATCAGCTGCATCTCATCCCGCCGATCGGGGGCGGATAACCAGTCCCAGCCCGGGGGCTTGTCCCCCGCGAAACAAGACGGGGGACAAGCCGTGGAGAAGCTCAAGGCCCTGCGTCCGTGATCGGCCTGCCCCGACTGGGCCGCAAGGACGGCCCGATGGTCGGGATCTGTGTCGGTCACGCGATGACCCACTGGTACCCGGGCGCCTTCACCGTCATCCTGCCATTCTTTGCGCAGGACCTGGGGCTGACCCTCACCCAGGTTGGCCTGCTGATCGGACTGCGCAACGTCACCGGCACGCTGATCAATTTGCCGGGCGGAATGCTGGTCGACATTGTCGGACGCCGGAAGCTGATCATGGGGCTGGCCATCGCCTGGACCGGCATCCCTTACCTGCTGCTGGGACTCACCTACAACTTCGTGTTGATCGCCCTCTTCCTCGGCGTCGTCGGGGTGGGCAATCTACTCTTCCACCCGGCCGCCCTCTCGAGCTTGTCGGAGCTGTACCCCACGCGGCGCGGCTTCGCGACCGCGATGCACCAGCTGGGCGCGAGCTTCGGCGACACACTCGGACCGTTCTGCATCGGCATCGTCTTGACGTGGGCAACATGGCGCCAGGTGACGCTGGCCAACGCCATTCCGGGCATCGTGATGTCAATCATCTTCTGGCGACTCATGCGGCACGTCCAGCTGCGGAGACCGCGCCCGGCCGGCCGGCTGGCCCTGCGCAGTTACATGCAGGCCGTCTCGAGCCTCTTCAAGAACGCCAACCTGGTGCTGCTGGCGCTGCTCGGCGGGGCACGGTCGATGACCCAGAGCGGCCTGACCGTCTTCCTGCCGATCTATCTGACCACCGTCTCCATGCTCAGCCCGGCCCTGGTCGGCACGTACATGGCCATCGTTCAGGGAGCCGGAATCATCTCGGGCCCTATGTCGGGGGGCCTTTCGGACCGCTTCGGCCGCCGGCCGATCGTCGCGGCCGGGATGCTCAGCACCAGCGTCATGCTGATCGTGATGATGGTCTTGAACGTCGAGTGGCTGTTCGTGCTCGTCCTGGCGCTGGTCGGGTTTTTCCTGTATTCGATATCGCCGGTTCTCAATGCCTGGGCGCTAGACATGGCCCCTCCGGATCTGGGCGGGACCAGCATCGGGATCCTCTTCGGCGCCCAGGCCCTGCTCGGCGCCCTGGCGCCAGTCGTCGGCGGCGCGCTCGCCGACGCTTACGGCCTGAAGGCGGCCTTCTACTTCATCGCCGCTAGCATCCTCGCCGCCAACCTGCTGGTGCTGGCGATCAAGGAGACGTAGTCTTACCAGTCCGGCTGGTCAACGTTTGCCAGACTGGACCGCCAGCTCGTAACGCGGAGCGTGGTTCGATCCTGGCGTTCGAGTGAGGCGGCCAGTAGTGGCGCGGCCCCAGGGTCCTGATTGATCCAGTTCGCCAGCTTGACCAGCGCCTGGGCCCGGCTGGCATGCCGCCAGGCTCGCCCAAGCAGGAAGGCGGCCATCGGCCGGCTGGGCGAGCCGAGGCCGTCTAGCTCTGCCAGGCACCGCTCGACGGCGCGATCGTGGCGCTCCGCCTGGCGCACCGCGCCACGGGCGAGGCGCGCGCGTCTCGCGATCTCGTCCATCTTGTCAGCCACTTCACGATCCCTCAGCGGTGCACGCCAGGCCCAATGGTCCAGGGG
>DASPXK010000125.1:0-3399 GCA_035637315.1 Chloroflexota bacterium | reverse complement strand
AATGAGCGGCTCTTTGGGTCGGCCGCGCCCGCAGCTGCCCCGACGCCCCTCGCGATCCCGACGGAAGGTCCGTCAGATCGCGTGGACGATTGCGTCTACGAGGCAGGCTTCAACATCTGTGACGATCCGGGCGGCATGGCGTTCAGGACGCGCTGGCAGAAGGACAAGTGGTTCCTGGGTCGTCCGCTGACACCCGTGGATCGAAGCATGGAGGACGCGAACCGGCCCGTTCAATACTTTGAAGGTGGCCGACTGGAGTTTGACCCAGAGGATAGAGAGCAATCGGTGAAATTGGGCCTGCTCGGCGAGGAGTTGTTGAAGCTGCCACAATACGCGGCGACCGTGGCCGAGTACGGCCGGCCGGTCCCGCGCGACGCCCGACGCGGAGAGTATGTTCCGGGCCCCAACCTCCACGTCGCCCCAGAGTTCGTCGACCTGTACCGTGAGTTCAGCGGGGCCCAGTTGTTCGGAGACCCCCTGCTCGAGGCGTACGTCCTGCCGAACGGCGGAACAAAAGTCCAGTGGTTCCAGCGAGCCCGCCTTGAGGCCGAGCCGACCGGGCGCTGGTCAAAACCACAGGTGCGCCTCGGGGCGTTGGGCCGCGAGTACGTTATGAAGGTCTTGAATCTGGAGCCCCGGCCCTACTAGCCCTTGGCACCCGGATCAAAGGCCGCGGCTGGCACCAACCAGGGGTCGTTCGCTATCGTCCGAAGGCGTTAACTGGAGGACGATCGGCATGCAGCTCCGACGGCTACTTCTGATCTATGGCCTCGTAGCGCTCGCGACGCTCGGTCCTTTCGGCTCGGCCCGGCTCGCCGCCCAAGAGCAGCCGGTGCGGATCACGATCGTTCACGACACCCACCTGCACGGCTCGCTTGCCAGCCAGGAGGGTGTGACGCTGGCGCACTACGCTGGCCTGGCCAAGCGACTGAGGGCTGAGAACCCCAACACGCTCGTCCTCGGCAACGGCGACGACCTGGCGCCTTCCCTGATGTCGTCGCTGTTCAAGGGCCAGCACATGGTGGACGCGCTCGACGCGCTCGGCCTGGACGCCGATACCTTCGGGAATCACGAGTTCGATTACGGCCCCGACAATCTCCTCGAACGGATCAGCGCGAGCAGCTTTCCCTGGGTCAGTGCCAACGTCTTCGACCGTCGAACGGGCGACGTATTTGGCGCCCAGCTCGGCGTCAAGCGGTTCATGCTCAAAGAAGTCGGCGGCGTGCGGATCGGCCTGACCGGCGTCGCCCCAGCGTCCACTCCGACGGCCTCCAATAGCGGACCGAACCTAGACGTCCGCGATCCGGCCGCCAGCCTGGCCGAAGTGGTGCCGCAGATGCGCGCGGCTCGGGCGCAAATCACGATCGTCATGTCGCACCTGGGCTGGCCGGACAGCGAGGGGATCGCCGCCTCGGTGCCGGGCATCGACGTGATCGTCGGCGACCATTTCAGCACCGCCCTCGATCAGCCGAAGGTGATCAACGGCACGCTCGTCTCGCGTCGGGGAGACGAGCTCAAGATCCTCGGCCAGCTCGATCTGATGGTCCAGGGCGGCAAGATCGTTTCCTGGACCTATACCGGCCACACTCTGACCAAAGACCTACCCGCCGATGAAGCGGTGTCCAGTGTGATCGCCCGCTATCAGCAGCTCCTGGACGCCCAGCTTGGCGAGGTGATCGGGACTACCGAGGTGGCGCTCGACGCCCGCCGCTCGGCCAGCCGAAGCATGGAGACCAATCTGGGCAACTTCGTCGCGGACTCTTTGCGTGCCTGGGCCGACGCGGACATCGGCCTCCAGAACGGCGGCGGCATCCGCGGCGAGAAGCTGTACGGGCCCGGCCAGTTGACCCGCGCCGACATCGTCTCGATCCTCCCGTTCGCCAACTACGCCGGCAAGGTGCGAGTCAGCGGCGCCCAGTTGGGGGCTGCCCTGGAGAACGGCGTGAGTCAGTTTGACACGGGTGGCAGATTTCCGCAGGTCAGTGGGCTGAGCTTCGCGTTCAATCCGACCGCACCGCCAGGCTCCCGGGTCCAGGACGTCACGGTCGGCAATCAGCCGCTCGACCCGGCCGCCAGCTACACGGTGGCGACCAACGACTTCGTCCTGGGCGGCGGCGATGGCTACGAGATGCTCAAGGCGGGCGAAGTACTGATCGACCCCCAGAACGGCCCGCTCGTGGCCAATCTGCTGATGGACACAATTCAGCAGCAGGGCAGCATCGCGCCCCAGACTGAGGGGCGCATCAGGGCAATGGGCGGTAGGGGCGCTGGTTGCTGTGCCCTAGGACGCGACGATGGGAGGTAGGGGCGCGCCTTGCTGCGCCCAACAAGTGCGCTTCGCGGAGGCGCGGCGATGGCGCCCAGCTATGACGTCCTGATCATCGGAGCGGGAGTAATCGGGTCCAGCATCGCCTTCCACCTGGCTCGGGAGGGCGCCGGGCGTTTAGCGGTGATCGAGCGGGGCGGCGTTTGCGCGGGCCATACGCGCAAGTCGGCGGCACTGATCCGGATGCATTACACCAACGCGCCAGAGGCGCGGCTGGCCCTCGCCAGCCTGCCGTATTTCCAGCGCTGGTCGGAGCTAGTTGGTGGTGAGTGCGGTTTTCGGAGCACGGGCTTCGCGCTCCTGGTGGGACCGGAGAACGTCGAGCGCCTTCACCGCAATGTGGCCCGACTCGTCGCTCTCGGGGTCAACACACGGGTGCTGTCGCCAGAGGAGCTGGCGGAGGTTCAGCCAACACTCAGCATAGCCGGACTCGGCGCCGCGGCGTACGAGCCGGAGAGCGGATACGCCGATCCTATCGCCACAACCCAGTCCTTTATCGATCGCGCCCTGGAGCTAGGCGTGGAGCTGCACCTCAGAACGGCCGTGACGGCGATCGCGACGAGGGGCGGACACGTCACTGGGCTCAAGACGACTCGCGGTCGCTTCGATGGGCCTGTGGTGGTCTGCGCGGCCAACACCTGGTCGCCGGCGCTGCTGAGCACAGCCGGGGTCGAGCTCGAGTTGTGGTGCCGCCGCGGGCAGGTCGCCTTCTACCACAGTCCAGCCCGACTGGTTGGCAAACAGCTCGCGCTGATCGACACCACAAGCGGCGCCTACACGCGACCGGAGGGCGCCGAGCTTACCCTGGGCGGCGTGAGCTCGCTGACCGGCCGCAATCCAGCGGATCCAGACAGGTACGACGAAGAGGTCGACCCTGACTTCCCGGCAGACGTCCAGGAGCGACTGTCGATTCGACTTCCCGCCTTGGCCGCGGCGGCCTATTCGCACGGCCAGGCGGGACTGTACGACATGAGCCCCGATACGCGGGCCGTCCTGGACCATGTGCCAGGTGTGGAGGGCCTCTACGTCGCGGCCGGCTTCAGTGGGACAGGCTTCAAAAAGGCACCGGCCGT
>DASPXK010000124.1:0-16925 GCA_035637315.1 Chloroflexota bacterium | reverse complement strand
CCATGTGGTCTTCCAGCGCTCACGGCGGATCGGGCCTGGACCAACCTGAAGCTCGGGGTCGAGATCCGCGTCATCCGCTAGCAGGCCGCGCAGATGCCCGCTGCTGCGCTACGACACTCGCGTGCCGGGCGGAATCTCCTTGTCCAGGGTGACTAATCCGAGCTCTTCGCCCTGCGCGCGCCCGCCGGCCGCCAGTAGCATCCCGCGCGACTCGATACCTCTAATGCGGGCTGGCTGAAGGTTGGCCACGACCACGATTCGGCGGCCGACCAGCGCCTCGGGCTCGTAGAAGTGGGCGATCCCCGCGACGATCGTCCGCGTCTCGTCGCCCAGGTCGATCGCCAGCTCGAGCAGGCGGTCGGTGCTCGGTAAGCGCTCGGCGCTCTTAACCAGGGCGACTCGAAGGTCGACCCTGGAGAACTCATCGAACGATAGGGTCCCTCGCTCTGCGCCACCCGGCGCCTGGGGCGGCCCACTTGGCTGCTTCTCCATCGAGCTTCCTCCGCTCCGAAGTGACGGTAAGGTCTGGTATGGTAGCTTGCCTCCATCCCCGACCGGAGGACGATGATCCAGACCATCCCCAACGCTCGTCTCGACCACGTCGGGATAGCCGTTCGGAGTATCAACGCGGCGCTGAGTTTCTACCGAGACGTGCTCGGCGGAGTGCCCGGCCGAGCGATGATCAACGAGCAGCTCGGCTTTCGATTCCTGGCGCTCAGGCTGCCCGGGGACGGGAAGCTGGAACTGCTCGAGCCGGCCGGCGCCGAGAGCTTCCTCTCTAGCTTCCTGGAACGACGAGGCGAGGGCGTCCACCATCTCACCATGCTCGTGCCCGACATTCGGGCGTCGATCGCCGTCCTGCGTGCCCGAGGCTACGAGCCGGTCCAGGTCCGACTGGAGAAACCAGTGTGGCAGGAGGCGTTCGTGCATCCACGTGATGGCCATGGGGTGCTGATTCAGCTCGTCCAGAGCGATCGAGCCAGGGCCAGCCGGGGCGGCGAGACCACGTGAGGCTGGCCGAGATCGAGACCCCAGCCCCTGCCGTCGAGCTGGACGTAGTTGAGCGCAACGCATGGGCAATGGCCCAGCACGCCCGCCGCCATGGGGGGGTCCTTCGGCCCTACGCCAAGACCACGGCTCGCGGCAGGTCGCGCTGAGCCAGAGTCGCGGAGGGCGGCGACTCGTGGAGTTGAAGATCAGCTAAGCTAAACGACGTGGCGATCAACATCGAGGACTTGCGTCGGCGCGCTCGACGCCGCCTGCCGCGCGCCGTCTTCGACTTCGTCGACGGCGGCGCCGACGACGAGACCACACTTCGGGCGAACCGCGCCGCCTTCCGGCGTCTGACCTTCCGCCCACGGGTGCTTGTCGACGTCTCGAGTCGCGACCAATCGACGACCGTGCTTGGCGAGCGGCTGTCGACGCCACTGATTCTGGGGCCGACCGGCTTAGCGGGCCTTACCTGGCCGCGCGGCGAGATCGCGGCAGCCCGCGCCGCGGCGAAGAGGGGCGCGCTGTTCGTGCTCAGCACCCATTCGACCTGCTCGATCGAGGAGGTCGCGGTGGCGGCACACGGCCCGCTCTGGTTCCAGCTCTACGTGGGGCGCGACCGCCAGGTCACCCGCTCGCTCGTCGAGCGGGCTCGCGCGGCCGGCTACCGGGCGCTCTGTTTGACGGTGGACGTCCCCGTCCTGGGCCAGCGCGAGCGCGACCTGCGCAATGGCTTCACGATCCCGCCGCGCGTCACGGTCGGCAATGTCCTGGACGTGCTCCGCCACGTGGGTTGGCTGCGTGGGGTGCTGGCCGGGCCTCGGGTCACGTTCAGGAACTTCCTTGATGCGGAGGGTGTCACCAGCACCAGTGCTCTGGCGCTGGGAGCGTACATCCAGCAGCTGCACGATCCGTCGGTCAACTGGGACGACCTGGCCTGGTTCCGCTCACTGTGGCCGGGGCCGCTCGCGTTGAAGGGGATCATGAACTCGGAAGACGCGCGCCAGGCCCTGGAGCACGGCGTGGACGCGATCGTCGTCTCCAATCATGGTGGCCGCCAACTCGACGGCCTACCGGCCGCGATCGAGGTGTTGCCGGAGATAGCGACGGCCGTAGGCGGCCGGGCGGAGGTGATCTACGACGGCGGCATCCGACGGGGAGCCGACGTCGTGAAGGCCATCGCGCTGGGCGCGCGAGCCTGCATGATTGGGCGGCCATTCCTGTACGGCCTGGCCTCAGGCGGCCAGGCTGGTGTCGAACGGGCCCTGGAGATCCTGGAGAAAGACATCGACCGCACCCTTGCCCTGATCGGTCGCCCATGCCTGTCCGATCTGGACTGCTCGGCGGTGCGGACCGAATGATGTCATTGTCGTTCTTCGCTCCTCTCGGAGGTTGTGAAGAACTCGTCGCGGGCCTGTTCTCAAGTTGTCAACCCGAGCGAAGCGAGGAATCCGTGCCCGGAACAAGTGCGCTGCGCGGGCTGCGGATCCTTCCCTGCGCTCAAGATGACAACGCGGGCCTGACCTCGCGGGCGATCAGTTCCAGAACCTCCAGCATGGCGGCCGCCGAGTCGCGTGGGAAGGCGTTCACGAAGGCGTGCTCCACTCCGGCCTCAGCGTAGCGGCGCAGCTTTTCGGCCATCTCTTCCGGCTTGCCGACCAGGTCGCTGTCCCCGGGCTGGCCGTCTGGGCCTGCGCCGGGCGCGTAGGCCCGCAAGCCCATGGAGATGACAACGTCTTGCGGCTTGCGCCCGTAGGCGGCCAGCATCTGGTGAAGCGTCGCCCTGGCGGCTCGGAGCTCTGCGAGTGGCATCTGAAGCGGCTGCCAACCGTCGCCTAGCTCGGCCGCTCGCCGAATCGAGCGCCGCCCGTGGCCGCCGACCCAGATGGGGATACCACTCTGCTGAGCAGGCTTCGGCAAGAGGCGAAGCGGCGCGAATCGGTAGACATCGCCCTCGAAACCGACGTCGCCATCTTGGCTCCAGGCGGCCCGATAGATCCGGATCGCCTCGTCGGTCGCGGCCCCGCGGCGCCCAAACGTATCAACGCCGAGCGCCTCGAACTCCTCCCGCATCCAACCGGCCCCGACGCCGAGGATCGCGCGGCCGCCAGATAGAGCGTCCAGAGTGGCCCACTGTTTGGCAACCACCAGCGGCTGCCGCTGTGGGAGGACCAGGACGCTCGTGCCGAGCAGCACTCGCCGCGTGCGTCCGGCGATGAATGCCAGGACGGCGAACGCCTCGAAGAAGTTTTGCCGGCTCTCTGGCGTGAACGTGCCGGGAGGTCCGTACGGATACTTGGAGTCGTCGATGCGGCTCGGGATCACGACGTGGTCAGAGACCCACACCGAGTCATAGTCCAGCTCCTCGGCGCGAACCGCGAGCGGGATGATCGTCTCCGGGCTGGTCCGTGGACCGCCGTTTGCCAGGTGAACTCCGATCTTCATGGCGCCCTCCTTTATTGGCTCTCCCCTCGGCCGAGGTTCCGCGCCGCTCCCTTACCGTCACGGTAGTGACGGGGGCGGCGGACGCCGCGCATCCCGCGCTTGAACCGTGGGCCGACATCCCCCATTTCCTGCACCCGTCCCGGCCGGATAGTACCAGGGTGCTATGATCGCCGCGTGAGTCCGACCCCTCTCCCCGGCCCGCCAAAGCCCACGTTTTCCCTGGTCGAAACGGAGAGGGCGAGTGGCCGTTCTCCCCACGTCGAGGAGGGGTTGAGCCTCTTCCAACCGCGCGGCATCGCTCTGGTGGGCGCCTCGTCTGACCCGGACCACCTGGCAAGCCGGCCGCTCAAGTACCTCGCACGAACCGGGTTCGAAGGCGCGATCTATCCAGTCAACCCGCGCCATGAGCGGATCGGCCAGTTGCGCTGTTACCCCGACCTGGCCAGCGTGCCGGAGCCAGTAGACCTGGCCCTGGTCAGCGTGCCGGCGAGCGGCGTCCCAGAAGCGCTTCAGGCTTGCGCGGCGCGCGGCGTGAAGCTGGCCGTCGTCCTGAGCGCCGGGCTTGGTGAGGACCTCTGCCCTCCGAATGGGCTGCTGGTGATGGGGCCGAACAGCATGGGCTTTGTGCATGCCCGCGGCCCGGTCGCGGCGACCTGGAACTCCACCCTGGACCTGGGCTCGATCCGAGCCGGGTCAGTCGCGCTGATCGCTCAGAGCGGTGGCCTTGGCGGAGCGGTGCTCAACCGGCTCTTGGACCGCGGGATCGGTGTCAGCTGGGCGTTCTGGTCCGGGGAGGAGCGATTCCTCGATACATGCGACCTGCTCGAGATGCTGCTGAACGACTCGGAGACACGAGTCGTGATGTTGCTGCTGGAGGGCCTGCGGCGGCCGATTCGGTTTCTAGGACTGGCGCGGCGGGCGCGCGAGTGTGGGGTCCCGCTGGTGGCATTCAAGCTGGCGCGCTCGCCGCGCGCGGCGGCGGCGGCGCTCGCCCATACTGGAATGCTGGCCGGGCGGCGGCGTGTCCAGCGTGCGGCCTTCCGCCAGCTCGGCATACTCGAGGCGGAGACGCTCGACGAGCTGGTCGACCTGGCCGTCCTATTCGCCGCCTACCCGGAGCCTCTGGGCGGCCGCCTGGGCGCGGTGACTACTTCTGGCGGGGGTGGGATTCTGATCGGCGACCTGTGCGACGAGCTGGGAATGGACCTGCCGGCCCTGAACGAGGCGACCGCGAATGCACTGCGGACAATCCTGCCAGCCTACGTCTCGATCGCCAACCCGCTCGACGTCACGGCGGGCTTGCCGGAGTCGACCCTCCTCCAGGCACTCGCTCGCCTGGCAGACGACCCGCGGGTGGACGTGGTCCTGGCGCTAAACACGATGATCGGTGGGGCGGCCAAACTGGCGGAGCGCGCCGGCGGGCTCGTTCGGACCGGAGCGAATATCTCCAAACCCCTGTTGACGTGCTGGCTGGGTGGCAGCCTGGCCGCCGAAGGCCTTGCGATCTATCGCGAGGCCGGCCAGCCGTACTTTTTGTCGCTCGAAGCCTGCCTGCGCGGAGTCGCGGCCGCGCGCGAGTACCACGCCCGCCGGGCCGCCTGGATGTCGGGCTAGGCTTCCACCTCGGCGCGCCAGCCGAGAGCTGGGCTGGGTCGAGGCGCGTCACGCCGGGTACCCGATCGAAGCCTCGATCCGCCGACACGATCTGGTCGGCCCCCACTCGGGCCATGACCGTAAGGTGTATGAGATCCCGGGAACTCAAACCGGGCAGGCGGTCCGCGAGGGAGGCGGCGCTTTCGACGTCCTCAGCGTAGATCGGCTCTATCCGATCTCGCATAAGAGCGGCGAAGCGCTCAAACACGCCTTTGCCCTGAGACCAGCGGTGCACGGCCCGGTACCGGTGCAGCAGCTCCTGGAGAACTTCTGAGTTCGCAAAGAAAGCAGCGGGATGTGCAACAACAAGTCGGATGATCTCCCGACATGGGTCACGCAGCGCGTGCGGCTGGCCGGCCGCATATATCGGAATATTCGTATCAAGGAAGATCGGCAAGCTCATACTTCCGCTCGAGCTGCCGAGTTAGGTCCTCCGGGTCCGGTACTTCCTCGATCTCCATTGCACACAGCTCCTCGGCCGCGCGCAGGCGTACGGCTCGATCGATCTCCGCGTAGGCTCGATCAATTAGCTCACGCACAACCTCTGAGACGGGTGCGCCGCGGAACGCCGTAATCTCGGCCAGCTTCCGTCGGCGCTCCGGATCCAGGCGCACCTCCAAGCGCTGTGCGACCATGTACGACACCTCCAGCCGTACATCATTATGCGGCATGCATCCGCCGTACACGCAAAGGCATAGGGCGATCGGCGATTGACGGCTTGGGTGGCCGCTTCTAGAATGCGAGAAGGCAACGTATCGGGAAGGAGAGGACGATGACGCGACGCATCACCCGGCGACGGTATCTTGAACTGAGTCTGGGGCTGGTGAGCGCCTCGCTGCTCGCGGCCTGCAGCCCGGCCGCGGCGCCGGCTGCCAAGCCGACCGAAGCGCCCAAGCCGGCCGCGCCGGCCGCCCAGCCGCCTGCCGCAGCGCCGGCCGCCAAGCCGACCGAGGTCCCCAAGCCGGCTCAGGCGGCTCCGGCCGCGACGGCCGGCCCGACTGGCAGCACGGCGTTCGACTGGAAGCGCTTCAAGGGCGAAACGCTGGAGGTGAGCCTGACTACGTCGCCCCGCGCCGACCTCCAGAAGAAGCACCTGGACGAGTTCCAGGAGCTGGCCGGCATCAAGGTCAACATGGAGATCACACCGGAGCAGCAGGCCCGCCAGAAGCAGGTCATCGAGTTCACCTCCGGTAACACCTCGTTCGACGTGACGATGGTCTCCTGGCACGTCCAGAAGCGACTCTTCGGGAAGGGCAGGTGGCTGGAGCCGCTGAACGACATGCTCAAAGACCCGACGATGACGGCTCCCGACTTCGACTTCGCCGACTTCTCCAAGGCTTCGCTCGACTACGCGACTCAGTCCGACGGCCGAATCGACACCATGCCTCTGACCATCGACTACTGGATCGTCTACTACAACAAGGAGTTGTTCGACGCGAAAGGCGTCAAGGAGCCGAAGACAATCGACGAGATGGTCGCGGCCGCCAAGGCTTTTCACGACCCGCCGAAGAACGTCTACGGCTTCGTGGGGCGGGGGCTGAAGAACGCCAATGTGCCGGTCTGGCTAGGCTTCATGCTTGGCTGGGACAAGGACTCCGTCGACAAGGACGGTAACCTCCAGACCACCAGCCCCGAGGCGATCGAGGCGGCCAAGGTCTACCAGGACCTGCTCAAGAACTACGCCCCAGCTGGCGTGAGCGGTTTCAACTGGAACGAGTCGCAGACCCTGTTCTACCAGGGCAACGCCGCGATGTGGTTCGACGGGAGCGGCTTCGCCCCGCCGGTCGAAGACCCCAGCAAGTCCAAGATCGTCGGCAAGGTGGGCTACGCGCTCCAGATGGCGGGCCCGAAGGCCCAGTATTCGTCGATGTTCGGGGACGGGATGGGCATCTCGGCGAGCAGCAAGAAGAAAGGCCCGGCCTATTTCTACCTGCAGTGGGCATGCAGCAAGACGATGCAGAACCGCCTGCTCCAGGGCGGCGGGGGCGCGTCCTGTCGGACCTCCACCTATCAGGACCAACAGGTGCTGTCCAACTTGACGGTGCCGAAGGCTTGGGCCGATGCGCTGGTCGCGAGCAGCAAGATCGGTCGCCCAGGTCTGCCGGTGATCATTCCCGTGACCGAGTTCCGGGACACCTTCGGCATCGCCCTAACCAACATGATCGGCGGCGCCGACCCGAAGGCCGAGCTGGAGCGGGCGACGGCTGAATTCAAGCCGATCCTCGAGAAAAGCGAGAAGGGCTAGGCTTTCAGCGTAGAGGCGTAGAGGGCGCAGAGGCCGAAAAATTGGAAACCTCCGCGCCCTCTGCGCGCGTGCGGTGAAACGGGTCTTGGTCATGGCGCGAGTATCCGGGGAGGACCTAGTCGTCGCCGCTCCGGTGGCAAGGCCTGCCTACGCGCGGCACCGGCGCTACCTGCTGTTCGTCTTGCCGGCGCTGCTACTCATCCTGGTGGTGATCGCGTTCCCGTGGGCGTTCACGCTCTGGATGAGCCTCAACGAATGGCAGGTGGCTTCGGCCCGCGAGTTCGTCGGCTTCCAGAATTATCTCGACTTGGCGCGGGACAGTCGCTTCCTTCAGTCGATCGGACGGACCTTTTATTTCACCGCCCTGGCGGTCGTGCTGCCAGTGGTGTTTGGCACGCTGGCGGCGCTCATCTTTCACCAGGAGTTTCCATGGCGTGGGTTCTTCCGGGGTGTGTTCATCCTGCCGATGATGGCCACCCCGGCGGCGGTCGCGCTGATCTGGACGATGATGTTTCATCCCCAGCAGGGCGTCTTGAACTACGTGCTTAGCGTGGTCGGCCTGCCCAAGAGCTTGTGGGCCTTTGCGCCCGATACCGTGATCCCATCGCTGGTGCTCGTCGAGGTCTGGCACTGGACGCCGCTGGTCATGCTGATCGTGCTCGGCGGCCTGGCGGCGATTCCGACCGACCCGTACGAATCGGCGCTGATCGACGGCGCGAACGCCTGGCAAACGCTCCGCCACATCACCCTGCCGCTGGTCATGCCCTTCGTCATGGTCGCGGTGGTCCTTCGGACTATCGACGCGCTCAAGGCCTTTGACACTATCTACGTGATTACGCAGGGGGGACCCGGGACCGCGTCCGAGACGATCAACATCTTCCTCTACCTCCAGGCGTTCGCGTTCTACAAGATCGGCTATGCATCGGCGGTGGTAGTGGTCTTCTTTCTGATCATCGTGCTGCTGTCGATGCTGCTTCTGTACGCGCGAAGGCGGACCGTATGGGCGTAGTGGCAGTCGCGCGGCCCCTGTCCCGAACGGCCGGCGGGCGGCCGCTGCGCCGAATGCTCGGCAGGATCGGCTTCTGGGCCGCCGTCCTGCTGATCGTCTCGCCGGCTGTCTCGGTGTTCCTGTGGATGGTCTCGCTGTCCCTCAAGACCGACGTGGAGAACCTGGCCTACCCACCGCTCTTCATCCCACACTCGCCGACGCTCGACAATTTCGCCGAGGTGTTCCGGGCCAGCCCATTTGGCCTATACGCTTACAACAGCGTCGTAGTAGCAATCGCCTCCACGTCTGTGTCGTTGCTCTTTGGCGTTCCGGCCGCTTACGGGATCGCCAAGTCTCGTGCGTCGGGCCTGGCGATCGTGGTCTTGATCTCGCGCATGACGCCTGGCCTGAGCTATCTGATTCCCTGGTTCATGCTGTTCCGCTTTCTGGGCCTCAACAACACCCTCTTGGCGCTGATCATTACCCACCTGGTGATCGGCCTGCCGATCGTCATCTGGGTGATGATGGGCTTCTTCGAGGACCTCCACCCCGAGCTGGAGGAGGCGGCCCTCACCGACGGCTGCACGCTGTGGCAGGCGTTCCTGCACGTCGCGCTCCCGCTGGCGCGCCCCGGCATGGTGGTGGCCGCGGTGCTGGCGTTCATCTTCTCCTGGAACAACTTCATCTTCGCGGTGGTGCTGGCCGGCCGAGACCTTCGGACGCTGCCCGTCGCGGTGTTCAACGTCCTGACGTTCGAGCAGGTCGCGTGGGGCGCCCTGGCAGCGGCGGCGCTGCTGGTAACGCTGCCGGTGCTGATCCTGACAGTGATCGTCCAGCGGCATATCGTAGCCGGCTTGAGCGCCGGCGGGGTACGCGGCTAGCGGGAGTAGGGAATCGCGACTCGCGAGTAGACGGCGTAGCATCGTCTGCGGCACACTGCCTACTGCCTACTGCCTACTGCCTACTGCCTACTGCCAACTAGGAGGTTGCCATGGACACAGTGTGTGGCGCGATACCCCTTCAGCCGGGCAAAACAGAAGCCGCCCGGGCCTTCGTGCGGGAGCTGGATGGCCCCCGTAAGCCGGAGTTCGCCGCCTCGGAGCGACGAATCGGCATCACCAAGGAGTCGTGGTATGTGCAGGGCCTGCCCTCAGGCGACATCCTGATCGTCTACTTCGAGAGTCAGGACCCAGGCAGCGCGATCGGCCAGTTCTGCGCCTCTCAGGACCCCTTCGATAGGTGGTTCAAGCAGAACCTCCTGGACGTCACTGGGGTCGACCTGAATCAGGGCATGGAGGGCCCGCTCAGCGAGCGGCTGTCGAGCTACGAGGCGTAGGGCGCGGTTTATCGCGCCGAGGGCGGCGAAACGCCGCCCCTACTAAAATACCAATGTGAGCGTCCTGCGAATCCATCAGCGGCCTAGCCTGCGCCGGCCGATCCTGCTCGTGGGGTTCGGCGGCTGGGGCGACGCGGGCAGCGCCGCGACAGGGGCTGTCGGCTATCTGTTGAGCGATCCTCCGCCCGACGCCTGCGCCAGCCTCGATCCGGAGGCCTGTTTCGACTTCACGGTTCAGCGTCCGATCACCCGACGCGGGGCGGACGGACGCTGGCGGCTCGACTATGCCGAGATCGGCTTCTACGCGGTCGAGCGGACGGTTGCCGATCATGACCTCCTTCTGCTTCGCGGTCCGGAGCCGCACACCAACTGGCCTACCCTGGCACGCGCGATCGCGAGCTTCGCGGCGGACGTTGGCGTGGAATTGGGCCTGACTCTGGGGGCGTTCATCGGGGCCGTCTCCCATCGTAAGACGCCCCTGCTGCGACGGACTCCCAACGCGACGCTGGACACGGCGCTCGCCGAACTGGGGATAGAGGATACGCCCTACGCCGGGCCGACCGCGTTCGTCACGGCCGTCCTCCACGCCTTGGACGAGGCGTCGATCCCAGCCGCAAGCCTGTGGGCGCCCGGTCCGCCGTATCTGGGCGCGCCTAACCCTGCCCTCAGCCTTGCACTGCTGGAGGGCGTCGAAAAGGTGACCCAGCAGAACCTACAGCTGGGTCGTCTCAGGGGCCTGGCGACCGATTTCATTCGGAGAATCGAGGCCGCGCTGCGCGAGAACCCGGAGGTCGCCGAGCGCGTAGGACGGCTGATCGAGCTCGGCGAGCTACCCCAGACCGAGCCCGAGCCGCCCACCCCGGAAGAACCCCCCGACCTACCCTCCGGTCGCGACCTGGTCGACGCGCTGGAGCGATTCCTGCGCGAGAGCCGGGGTAACGGCGGCGCCAGCCAGGCTGGGTAGGCGGCGCGCGCTCACGAGCCTGGCGGTCGCAATCGGCCGGCGGGGTGAGCCCGGAGCCGCCGCGCTGTTGGAGGGGAGCCTCGGTGTCTGGCTCCTTGAGGCCCCGAGTTGACGCGAGCGCAAGAAGTCCGTACCCTTTAGGTGGCGGCTCGCCGCGCGGCTGCTCCAGACGCTGGAAGTCGTGCAGTGGCGGGTCGCGTGGCTCGCTCGGGCTCGCGAGGGGTCGGCACGCCTCGCCGGGGTTGGCATGTACCGTGCAGAGCGGCCCCGCGTGGCACGTCCTTGTCCAATCCTGACTGGCAAATTTGCGCATCCCAATGGAGACACCCGCCAGGCTGAATCGATGACCGCCGAGACGAACGTCGTCCTCCCCGAGAGCGTCGAGCCAGTCCCGTGCAGCCTGTGCGGCAGCTGGGATGCCCGCCAGCTGTATCCGGCCGCCGAGCGACGCAACGGGCACGGCGAGCCTAACGACCTGTACGCCTGTACCAGCACTGCCTTCGGCGTCTGCGGCCCAATCGTCAAGTGCCTTCACTGCAGCCTCGTGTATCAGAGCCCAGTTCCGCCCCACGGCGAGATCATCGACTCATATGCCGGCGTCGTCGACGAGCGGTACGAGCAGGAGCGGAGCGGGCGGATCGAGACGTTCGGCCGCGATCTGGCCGCACTACAGCGCCACCAGCGGAGCGGCCGCCTGCTCGACGTGGGCTGCCACATCGGGCTGTTTCTGGAAGTCGCCCGCGACGCCGGCTGGGAGGTTGCCGGGGTCGAGCCGTCACTCTGGGCGGTCAAGCGGGCCCGGGCGCACGGACTCGACGTCCGCCACGGGACGCTCCAGGAAGGTGACTTCGACGAGGAATCACGCGACGTCGTCACGATGTGGGACGTCGTGGAGCATCTGGCCGATCCCTTGGCGGAGCTGCGGCGAGTCCACCGCCTGCTGCGACCGAACGGTCTACTGGCCCTGTCCACGATGAACGTGGACGCCCTCTTTCCGCGCCTGATGGGACGTCGCTGGCCCTGGTACATGCAGATGCACCTGGTCTACTTCTCCCGCCGAACGCTCCAGAGCACACTCGCCAAGGCTGGCTTCCGGGTCGTCGAGATGGTGCCCCACAAGCGGGTCGTGCGTCTGGCCTACCTGGTCTCACGACTGGAGCCGTACTCCCGCCTGGCCTACCGCTCCTTCGACTGGCTAGTCCGGCTGAGCAGGCAGAGCGACCGCCTCGTAGGGGTTGACCTCGGCGACATCTTCGTCACCTTTGCTCGGAAAACGAGTAGCCAGTAGGCAGGCTGCCTACTGGCTGCTGCCCACTGCCTACCGCTCGTGGCTGCGCCTGGCGGCCCTGCTGGTCGTCGCGGCCGCCTCCGAGTTGGTCTACGCGAGCTTCTGGCCGATCTCCTACTACCTTACCCAGGCGTCGGACTACACCTACGAATACCTGACGGAGTATCCGGCCGTCTGGGAACGCCTGTTGCCGATGCTGGTCCGATTCGAGGCGACCTGGCCGGGCGGGTCGCAGTCGCTCGAGTTTCTCGTCGACGCGCTCATGCGACTCTTCATCGGCGCCTTTTGCCTGTACCTGGTGGCTTTCCTCCTGGTGCGGGCCGGGCTGCCGAAGGGATGGGGCACGGCTGGCGTGCTGGGGCCCGCGATCGCATTCCAGGTGACCTTGTTCCTGATGCCGGGACTCTTCACGACCGACATGTTCTCCTATGTCGTCTACGGCGACATCGCCGGAGCGTACGGACTGAACCCCTACCTCCAGGTGCCGGCTTTCTTCCCCGAGAGTCGCGCGTCACAGTGGATCCATCCCATCTGGCATTACGCCGCCTCGATCTACGGGCCCGCCTGGATCAACCTATCGTGGTTCATCGCCCGCGCGGTGGCCCAGGCGAGCGACGTGGACAAGGTGCTCGCCTACAAGCTGGCGGTCAATCTGTCTCACCTGGCTGGGATCGCTTGCTTGGCCCTCGCCGTCCGCGCCTTCCGGCCGAGCGGCGTCCTGCCGAGCGTCTTGCTTTATGCCTGGAACCCGCTGATCGTGTTCGAGTTCGGCGGCAACGGACACAACGACGCGCTGATGGTGGCGATCATGCTGCTCGCCGTGGTGCTATTCGCCAGTCGCTGTCGCCTGCTGGGGCTGGGCGCGCTCACCATCTCGTTCCTGATCAAAATGAGTAGCGTCCTACTGTTGCCCTATTACGTCATGGCCTGGGCTCGCGAGCGAGCTGCGCGGCATTCCGGGCCGCGCTCGGCGGCCGCGTTCAGCCTGGTCGTAGCTGCGGCGGGATTGACCGTCGCGGCGATCACCGCGGGGCTGTATCTCCCCTGGTGGGTGGGCGTTGACACGCTCGATCCGATCATCCTCTGGAGCCAGGGGCCGCCCCTGTACAACAACTCCGTCCCGGACATCGTGGCCCAGCGGGCGGCTTTCGAGTACCTACTGGGCCCGACCGCCCCGGACCCAGAGGCCGCCCTGGACCTGGCTCGGGCATGGGTCAAGCTCATCTCCCGCGTCGCATTCGCCTCGTATTGCGCCTGGGAGCTGCTTCAGGCTCGCGGTCAGCTCGGGATGGTAGGCAGCGCGGCTCGGGTGATGCTCGGTTTCCTGCTCGTGGTCAACACCTGGGTGCTGCCGTGGTACTTCAGTTGGCCGCTGGCACTGGCGATCGTTCTCGGCTGGCAACGTCCCCTGACCTGGGTGCTGCTGGGATTCAGTCTGTCTGCCCCGACCGTGATGTACTACCACCACTTCTGGCACCCGTACATGTCCGACAGCACGTACCTTCTGTACCTGGCGCCACTGGCTGTCCCGCTTTTGATGACGGCTCCGCGTGTCGCGGCCTGGCTGGGACATGCAGTCGCGGCTCAGGCGCGCGCCCGACCGATGCTTCGGCGGTATGGAAGTGTCTCTGGCACCCCGCAGGCCGCGGACTCGGAGCCGTGAGCATGTCCCCTCCGGCACCCCCTCTCGCGTTATCGCTGCTGAGAAGGGTGCCGCCGGGGTGGTGCGACCAGTGCGCGCCCCCGGCTGCTTGCTGTGCACGGCCGCCGCTACTACAATGCCGCCCTGCCCCCTGGTTTTCGGTTGGCCGACAGAAGGCTGGTGACGAAGCCGGACTTCGGAGAGACAGCTGATGCGCAAAAGTCTCGAGATCACCGAAGTCGAGGATCTGCGGCGGCTTTACGAGCAGGCGCAGGCTCGCGTTCACGAGCTCGAGGCGTCCCAGCAGCAGCTGGAGATCTACGCCGAGGACCTGCAACGAACATTCGCTGAGTTGAGGCGCCAGCTCGGCCACATGAACGAGCTGCACAAGATCAGTACCATCATCGGCTCGGTCCTGGAACCGAAGGAGGTCATGGCCAGGACGCTCGATGGGCTCGGGCGTCTTGTCCTGCACGACGTGGCATGCATCTACCTGGTCGAGGGCGGCGGCGGCGTGCGCCGCGCGAGCCAGGGCAGCCTGCAGTGGGCGCCACCACGGACCATCGCGTTAGGCCACGGCCCGCTCGGCCTGGTCCTGGCCGGCACCGAGATGACGATGTCGTCCGAAGACCAGCGCCGCTTGACGGTGGCGATGCGCGCGAGCGGCTCGGTTGTGGGGGCGCTGCATCTGGCGCGCCCACACGGCGCTCCATTTACGGACTACGAACGCAAGCTGGTTGACCTGGTTGCGGCCGAGGCCGCGGCGGCGATTCAAAACGCCCGCCTGCACGAGGAGACTCAGCGCCTGGCAACGGTCGACCAACTGACGGGGGTGTTCAACTACCGCTACTTCAACGAGACTCTTAGCCTGGAGGTCGAGCGAGCGCGGCGGCTGGGCTACGCGGTCGGCCTGCTGATGCTCGACCTAGACAACTTTAAGTTCGTCAACGATACCTTTGGCCATCCGATCGGTGACGAGGCGCTGCGCGAGGTCGCCGAGGTGCTCCGGACCAGTCTGCGCCGCACGGACGTGGTGTCCCGGTATGGCGGCGAGGAGTTCGCCGTCATCCTGCCCGGGCTGGGGGCGAGGGGGGTGCGCGCGGTGGGCGAGAAGCTCCGTCGAGCCGTTCGTGGTCTGCAACCCCTGAAACAAGACCGAAGCGTGCCCTTTCCAGTTACGATCAGCGTTGGGGGCGCTTCGCAGCCGCCAGCCGAGCTGACCGCCGAGAGCCTCATCCGCGAGGCTGACGCCGCGCTGTACGAGGCGAAGCGGCGCGGAAAAGACTACGTCCACGTCGTAGGCCTGAGCGATGAAGTTGAGGAGCCCCCTGGACAGCGGGCAAACGGATGAGCAAGCGCACGGTCCTGCTGGCTGACGACGACCCCGGGCTTCGTCGCCTGGTGGGGGCCACACTGGGAACCGAGTACTTCGAGTTGCTGGCCGCCGGCGACGGCGAAGAGACACTGTCGATCGCTCGCACCGTGCATCCGGAGCTGATCCTGCTGGACATCAATATGCCGGGCCGAAATGGCCTGGACGTCTGCCGCCTCCTCAAGCAAGACCCTTCGACAGCAGACATCAAGATCGTCATCTTGACCGCCAGCGGAAACGACAGCGATCGGGTCGAGGCGGTCGAGGCTGAGGCGGACGACTATTTCGTCAAGCCGTTCAGCCCGGTCGCGCTGCTGGACAAGGTCTACGCGCTGCTCGGCTGAACCGATCTCGTGTCGCTCGAATGGAGCCGCTCGCGGTCTACCTGTCGCCGGCCGGCCTGGCAATGGCCTTCGCCTGGAATTTCGCGGTCCTGTCGAGCATCCAGCTGACTGTTCGTCTGATTCGCGCCTTCTCATTCAGAGATACCCTACTGGCCGCGTTGCTGCTGACAGCCGTGACCGTCCCGGTCACCATGGCCTACAACGTCCTGCTCCGCAACGAGCTCCGCTGGCTGCCTGTCACGATGGCGCTCACCGCCGGCGTCGGTCTGCTGGTCGCCGTTCGAGTCCTGCGCTTCCGGCGCCAGCGCAGTGCGTTGGCAGCCGCGGTCGGCATCGGTCTGCTCAGCGCGCCCTGGGGCGCCTTCCTGGTCAGCCCGCCACGGTGACGAAGGAGGCGGTCCATTAGCCCAACCGCCTAGCGCGTGCGCATGCTCATCCGAACAAAGGTCAAGATCGGTACGCTACCAGGAGCAATCCGCAGCGTCGAGCGGCCTGCTCAAGATCGACGCGGCATTCGTCCAGGCGTGCCAGAGAGTACAGTCCGTCTATCTGATTGGTCTGGCGAAGATCGTAGATTCGCTTCAAGTCCGCCTGTCGGCTTAGCCAGCCGATACCGTCGAACACCGCGAACACGAATTGGCGTGGGAGGCGAACCTCGGCCATTTGGATCACTTCGCGGACAGCGTCGCTCAACTTACTGCCGGTTGAGTTGAACCCTTTAACGGACCCGACGATCACTGCCTGACCAGCGGGATCCAAGATGGCGAAGTCGTAGGGGGCGCTGCGGTTGCTCCGCCCGAGAAAGCGGCCGCGCATCGAGGCCTCAAGCCCCAGTCCCGTGATAACGGTCTCGACCTCGTCCTCAAGGCTTCTTCCTCGTCCAATGGATCCGGAAGCCCGGGACCGGGACCAGCTGTAGCGTTCCATCAGCAAGTCCGCGAACGACCATTCTCGCGCGCGCTGCTCTGCGATCTTTGCGATCAAGCCCAGCTGGTCGTCGAGGCGGGTGACGAGTTCAACCGCACGAGTGCGTGCGACTCGAAGCCAGCTGCTGGTTCCGAACCAGAAGCGGAGCTTGTTTTTGAGCTGTTCCTGGCTCAGGTTCACGCAGGTCGCCAGGACGGGCACCCACGCGGGGTGTTGCGCAAGCAGTCGGCCCAAGCTCTCCGTGTCGATCGTCGTCAGGGCTGCCAAACCTCGCGCAGTTTCCTCCGCAAGTGCACGGGCCTCGGCGTCCTCAACTGGTGCCTCGCCGCTCAAGTCCGAAAGGCTATTGAGGAAGTCATCGAACGACGCCAAAGGCATTGAGCTACCTGGCAACGAAGATGTACTCGTAGGCTCGGCGCCGAAGTGCCGCTGAGTGGGTCCCGAAAGAATACCTGTGGGCAACCGTGTGCGTCTCAACCTCGTTCTTTTCCCTGCGAAGCAGCTCGTAGATCTCGCGCTCGCCTGGTATTGAGTTCGAAGAGTACGACAGGACAATAGTGCTTCGGCGAAAGCGACGAAAGGTCTCGGCTAGGGCCCCGCGAATCGTGTGCTTGTACGCGAACGGCGTATAGCGCTTCGCGATCTTCTTCGTGAGGGTGTGACCTAGGATGCGCTGTCCACGCCAATAGACCGACAGGCCCTCCAGAAAATGATATCTCTTGATATAGTCA